>JADCEV010000045.1 GCA_020249865.1 Roseomonas sp.
GGCGGCGCTGATGGTCTTGTGGCTGCCGAACTCATAGAAGTTGTTGTAGGTGGTGACGTCATGCTCGGGGGTGATGGTGCGGCCCGGCGGGTAGCGTGTATTGCGCATGGCGGGCGGCAGGCCGGATTGCTGTGCCATGGCGGGGCCAGCGCCGAGCATCCCAGCGCCAAGCGCCAGCGCCTTACGCCGACCAAACACCAGCGATTCCGGCGTGACTTGGCTTTCGGGCAGATTCCAGGGGCGGCTTTTCAGGATATGCATCGCGGGGCGCCTTTCTTTGAATGGGATAAAGGCCCGCTTACCCTGAAGGTCAAGAAGATTACTGCCGGGGCCTGGGCAAAACTGCACTTGGCGGCTGGTCGGGCGCGGTGCTGACACGAAACAGCCGATAGGCTTCAGCTTCCTGGCCGCGCCGGGCACGAACCAGGCGGCCCGCATCGCCTTCAATTGGCGTGGCGCCAGGCCATTGCGGCGGCCACTCGCCGCGCCTTTCGCTGCGGATCAGAAGCCCTTGGGCATTTTCGGGGGGCTTTGGCAGGATGAAAAAGCGCCAGCGCGGGTCCATGGAGACAACAGGCACCTCGGGCGGCAGCCGGAAGGCCATACCGGAAGCGAGGCCATATTCCTCGGCCGCGATGAAGGCGGCGCCTTCCCGCCGTGCCGCTTCGGCCAAGTCAGCCGCCAGCTCATCCCAGCCGCCGAGCCGCGCAAGTGTCGGGTCCTGGCGGCGCGGCAGGGCCAAGGGCGCGGCGGTGGCTTGCAGATAGGCCACCCCCGCCATGGCGAAACCCAGCACCAGAGCAGGCGTGCGTAGCCGCAACCAGGAAGCAGGCAGCAGCGCAGCGGCAGCAATAGCGGCACTGGGATAGAGGATCGCTGGCCAATTCCCCTGCACCCGGCTGCCCAAGGCCTGCCAGAGGAAAATCGCCGCCCCCGGCACGATCAGCGCAAGCAACAACCCAGCCCCGGCATCGCGCCTGCGCCAGACCTGCCGTGCCGCCATGACGGCACCCACAACACAAAGCAGAAACACCAAAGGTGTGACCAAAGCCACCTGCCCGCCCAGCAATTCACCAACCCAGCGTAGGCTCTGCCCCGCGCGACCGGCGGCGGTGCGCCCGCCCTGCTTGGCGAAGGATGCCCATTCATGCGCGGCATTCCACAGGATCACGGGGACAAACATCGCCACTGCCAAAGCGCCCCCTGCCCAAAGCTGCCAACGCGTCAGCCAGCGCCGCGCTTCCGGCAGCAGCACCAACCACAGCACCAAGCCGAAGCCGAGCAAGGCAGTGGTGTATTTGGACAGCAGCGCAGCGCCCGCGAAAACCCCAGCGGCCAACCACCAGCGCGCATCGCCGCTGCGCTGCGCCCGCGCCACGGCCCAAAGCGTTGCCACCCAAAAGAACAGCAAGGGCGTGTCGGGCGTCATGGTCACGGCGCCGAGCGCGGCAAAAAGCGTTGCATTCATCAGCGCCGCTGCCCAAGGCCCGGCACCTCGGCCGGGGAAAAGATCCTCAGCGCTGCGCGCCAGCATCAAGGAGCCCACGAACAGCGTGACCGGCCCCAAAAGCCGCACACCAAGCGCGCTATCACCCGCCAGCGCGGTGCCAAGCCAGATGAAGATCGCGACCATGGGCGGATGGTCCAGGTAGCCAGGCTGAAGGTTACGGGACCAGACCCAGTAATAAGCCTCATCCGGGGAAAGCGGCAGGATCGCCGCCAGCACCAGGCGCAAACCCGTTAGCGCGAGCAGCGCAACCAGCCAGGGATTCACTTGGCGCGCCAAACCAGCGTGGCGGAAACCGCGTAATTCCACACCACCGTGAGTGCTGCCCCCGCCGCGCCGGCCAGCCCCCAGGCCAATACGCCATCGCGCAACAGCAGATTGGCAATGCCGATATTGGCCGCCGCCCCCAGCCCGCAGACCAGATAGAACAGCACAAGGCCACGCAGCAGTGCGGGGCCACGCAGGCGCCGATCACGATAGGTGATGCGGTTGTTCAGCAGGAAATTCGCTGTCATGGCGACCAGCGTGGCCGCCCATTGCGCAGCATTGAAGCCAACCCCGCCAAAGCCATGCAGCAGCCCCAGCACCGCCAAATGCACCAGCACCCCAATGGCACCCACGGCGGCGAAGGACAGGAACCGGAGAGGCACAACCCCACCCAGCGCCTTATCCGCCAGCAGGCCGCCAAATTCCAGCAGCACCGCCGCATCCAGCTTGCTTTCACCCGCAACCCGCGCGCGGAAGGAATAGGGGATTTCCAGGCTGCGCAAAGGCCGTTTCGCAGACAGCAAAACATCCAACAGGATCTTGAAACCCGTGCCGGTCAGGCGCGGCGCCACCTCCTCAAACAAGTCGCGCGGCAGGGCGAAAAAGCCGCTCATTGGGTCACTCAGGCGCACCGGCAGCGCCGCATTGGCAAGCGCGGCGCCAGTATCGGAAATCATTTGCCGCAGGGCGGTCAGCCCGCCCTGCTTGTCGCCGCCTTCGATATTGCGGCTGCCGATCACGATATCGGCTTCACTCGCTTCCAATGCTGCCAGCATGCGCGGCAGCAGGGTTTCATCATGCTGCAAATCGCCATCAATCACCGCAAGGAAGGGCGCGGAGGTGGCGAGCATTCCTTCGATGCAGGCGGAAGCAAGCCCGCGCCGCCCGATGCGCCTGATGCCACGAATGCGCGCATCCTGCGTGGCAATCGCGCGCACCGCGGCGCTGGTGCCATCGGGGCTGTCATCATCAACGAAAATCGCTTCCCAGGCGAGGCCGGCAAGCGTGGCATCAAGCCGCGCCACCATGGGCGCCACATTGGCAGCTTCATTGTAACAGGGGATCACCACGCAAAGACGCGGTGGCGCCGCGGCGGTCACTTTTCTTCTTGCCAGGCCTGCCCTGCTTTACGGGTGGCCAATTCCATCTTCGGCTTGCCGAAAAGATAGCCCTGACCATAGCGCACGCCGAGTTCAAGCATCAGCGCCGCTTCTTCTTCCGTTTCAATGCGTTCAGCCACCACCTGGGCGCCAACCGTGCGGGCAAGATCAACCATGGCGGCGATAAAGCCCCGATCACGTTCGCTCTGCAAGGCATTGGCGACATAAATGCCATCCACCTTCACATAATCCACCTTGAAGGCGCGCAAATACCGAAAGGCCGCCGCTCCGGCGCCGAAATCATCCAGGCAGACCGGTATCTTGTGCCGCCGCAGCAATGCGATCATGCGGGCGGCCTCATCCTCATCCTCAATTTCCGCGGTTTCGGTGATTTCCACTACCAGGCGCTCCGCCATACCCGGCGTGTTTTCCAGCAATGTCTTCATATCCTCGCGGAATTTGGGGCTTTGCAGCGAAAGCCCGGACAGGTTGCAGGCAACCCGCGTGCCGCCGGCGGCCCCAGCCGCTTCACACACCGCGCTTACCACTGCCCAATCCAGTTCCTCGGTCAGGCCCACGGCCTCGGCCAGGGCGACGAATTCGCCAGGATGAGACATGGCCGTATCATCGGCCTGAAGGGGGCGGATCAGCGCCTCATAATGATGTGGGGTGCGATCGGAAAGGGCCACAATAGGCTGGAAGGCCATGCGGAAGCGGCGTTCCGCAATGCTGCGGCGGAGCACATTGGCGCGTTCCGAAGCGCTATCCAGGAAGCCCGCCAGCCCCCCGGCAAAGCCCGCCTTTTCAAGCGCATCATTGCCGCCCCGCGCAAAAGCGGCCAGCGCGAAGCGCAGCGCCCGCGTGGCCTGGACCTGGCTCAGCCCCTCCGCCTCAAGCCCCACAGCCATGGCACCGACCGAGACATCATTGACGCCACGATCCTTGAGGATTTCCGCAACCGCTGAGGTCAGCGCGGGCAGATCAAACGGCGCCTGACCCGGCAAAACCCCGTAGCGCCCGGCGGCGAGTTCTGTCGCGACGGCGCCCTCACCCGCTTGCTTGTTCAATTCAGCCTGGATTTCCTGATTGACGTCACCGCCCGGCACATATCGGCCCGCCGGGCCAGTCAATTCCAGGAAGCCGACCGGACCACCTGGTTCGCCTGAACGCAGGATTTCTTCGGCGAGGCTGGCAAGCCCAGGCCCGCCCGGCAGCGGGCCGCCGGGCAATTCGCGGGGCAAGGGGGCGAAGGTCAGCACCAGCTTTGGCTCCGCATCATCAAGCCTGAGTGCAGCGACGCTGAAAGCGGTGGCAGCATCATCCGCCAATTTCAGGGCGGCAGGCTTCAGCCGACCCCTTTCAAGTAAAAGTCCCAGGGCGGTTGCAAAGGCAGGGCGATCACTGGTCGCCACTAGAGAAGCCACAGGCTTGCCAAGAAACTCCTGCGCGGGCCGACCAAAACGGGCGCGAAAGGCGCCTTCAGCGAAGGTAATATTGCCTTGGAGATCCGCTTCAACCAATAATTCAGCCGCCGCAAAAGCAAAGATCACAAAACGATCCCTGCTGCTGCGAGAAAGGCCCCTGGCTTTCGAGGTTGCGGCGCTTCGCATCATTCCTTCCGGCGATTGCGGGAGTATACGCATGCCAAAACGTTAACGGGTACTTAAAGTGAAGAGCTTCGATCTCTTTTTTGGTGACTTGGCGGCGGGATGGGCGCTGGCGCCGATTGGCCAGGCGCCTATCCCGGCCTTGGCAAATTACTTCACCGGCGAAAACGCCGTCGGCTTCATTTCCATCACGGTCTGCTGCTTGAGCGCCCCCAGCGGCGCAATCGCCTTGCCGAATTCGGCCCAGCCCGGGTCGCTCATCATGGCGGTGCGGCGGCGGTCGCGGTCGCCCAGGCTTTCATAGGCCCACATGAAGACCACCTGGTTGATCGGCCCAATCTCGGTCACCGCGAAAAGCAGCAATTGGCCAAGCATGCGCTTTTGCACGGGCAGGCCGTATTTTTCGTAAGCCTCCAACCAGCCGGCCATCTTGCCTGGGTGGAAATCATAGGTGCGGTGATCCACAAACATCCCCGTCCCGCCGATCTCCCGCTTGAATTGGAAGCCCTTGGCCTGGGTAATGGGCGAAAAAGGCACGGTTTTCAGGAACTTGACGTCCTGCTGGGCGAGCGCCCCGGCCTCTGCCGAGCGCTTACGGAAGGCCTGCCAATCCGGATCAGCCTCCCGCGCGGCCAGGCAGGCTTCACGGGTATCAATATCATCCCAGCCGCGGAAGAAGACTACGCGGTTGATGGTGCCCACTTCCACCTGAAAGAAGCCGAGCGATGGCCCCATATGCCGGGCGGAGGCCGGGCCGCCGAGGCTTTGATAGGCGTCCATCCAAAGCGGCATCTTGCCCGGATGGAAGGTGTATTGGCGTTGTTCGACATACATTTGGCATTCTCCCCTTAGGTTGTCGGCCAAGCTTCTGCCGAGACCGCCGCCAAGGCAAGGCGCCCGATGCCCCAGAAATTTGTTGCAGCGCAAAAAACCACTTGAACCGCCCGTGCTAGAGGCGCAGGAAGATGCCCGTAAAAGGAGCCTATGCCATGACCACCAAGCGCCCCATCCCCCCCGGTCGGGAATTGCTGAGCAAGGGCAATGCGACCGCCCAGCGCGTGCTGGAACAGTCCCGCAGCATGGCCGATGTGGTGGGCCGCCACGCCAGAACCCTGCCGGAGGCGCTGAACCCCAAGGCGCCGCTGGAAAGCCTGGCCAAGGCCGGGCGCGGCTTGATGCAGGCACCGCAGAACCTGGTGATGGATGCGGCTTCCTACATGCTGGATGCGGCGCAGCGCAGCTTCCTGTTCTGGGACACGATGCGCGAAGCGGGCAACAATTTCGTCTCCCACGAGCAGGCGGGCTGCCCGCTCGTACTGATTTTTGACTATGAAACCGTGGTGGATGGCCGCAAGCTGAAGCGCCCGGTGAATTACGCCCTGGTACGCATCACGCCGCCAGATGACATGCCGCCCAGCAATGATGCGCTGCGCCCCTTTCTGATCATTGACCCGCGCGCGGGCCATGGTGCGGGCATTGGTGGCTTCAAATCAGACAGCCAGGTGGGTGTAGCCTTGCGCCGCGGGCACCCGGTGTATTTCGTGATCTTTTTCCGCGACCCCGAGCCTGGCCAGACGATTCTGGACATCACCGCTGCCGAAGCGGTGTTTCTGAAGCATGTCACGGATGCGCACCCCAAGGCGCCGAAGCCTGTCGTGATCGGCAATTGCCAGGGCGGTTGG
Source organism: Roseomonas sp. (assembly GCA_020249865.1). Lineage (GTDB taxonomy): Bacteria > Pseudomonadota > Alphaproteobacteria > Acetobacterales > Acetobacteraceae > Neoroseomonas. Next base: position 6,164 of record JADCEV010000045.1, read on the forward strand.
GCGGTGATGATGCTGGGCGCCGCCATGCCCAACCAGCTTGGCGCGCTGGTATTGAATGGTGCCCCGCTATCCTATTGGGCGGGTGAGCGCGGCAAGAACCCCATGCGTTATCTGGGCGGGCTTGCTGGCGGTGGTTGGCCGGCGGCGCTGATGGCCGATATGGGCAATGGCCGTTTTGACGGCGCCAATCTGGTCGCGAATTTTGAGGCGCTGTCACCCGCCAATACCTGGTTCCGCAAATATTTCGATCTTTACGAAAATGTGGATCAGGAAGCCGAGCGCTTCCTGGAGTTTGAACGGTGGTGGGGCGGCTATTTCCTGATGAACCGCGATGAGATTCGCTGGATCGTGGAAAACCTGTTCATCGGCAATCGTTTCGCCGCCGGGCGCATTTCGGCGGGCGATGGCCAGACCTTCAATATGCGCGAAGTGAAGGCGCCGATCATCGTCTTTGCTTCCGCCGGCGACAATATCACCCCGCCCGGCCAGGCGCTGCGCTGGATTGCCGATGTCTATCGCGATGAACGCGAAATCAAATCCCTTGGCCAAACCATTGTGTACCTATTGCATGAGGATATCGGGCATCTCGGCATTTTCGTCTCGGGCAAGGTGGCGAAGAAGGAACACAGCGAAATCGCCACCACGATTGACATGATCGAATCTGTGGCACCTGGCCTTTATGAAATGGTCATCACTGGGCATGAGGGTCATGAAGATGGCGCATGGCAGGTGGAGCTGGTGGAACGCACCATCGCCCATGTGCGGGAGATTTCGGGCGAGGCGGAGAATGAAGCCTTCCCCGCTGTCGCGCAAATCTCCGAATTGAACCAGCATTTGTATGATGTGCTGGTGGCGCCTGTGATCCGGCAATTCAGCACGGAAATGGGTGCGGAGACACGCCGGCGCATGAACCCGATGCGTTGGCGCCGCTATGCGCTGAGCGACATGAACCCCTTGATGGGGCCGGTTTCATCCCTGGCCGGTTTGGCGCGGCAAAACCGTAAGCCCGTGGCGGCCAATAACCCCTTCCTGGCCTTCGAAAAAGCCTTTGCGGATTCAGTGGAATATGGGCTGAATTCGATGCGCGATTTGCGCGATGCCTGGGTGGAGATCGCCTTTCATGGCGTCTATGGCACGCTGCATGCCGCCGGCGTCACCGGTGAGGATTATGATGCGGAAGCGGATGCGGCGCGGGATTCCGTCACCACCGATGCGCCGCAGCGTGCCGAGGCTGAGGCAAAGCTCGCGCAAGGCGGCTATGCGGAAGCGGTCATTCGCATGATGATCCTTTTGGCCGATGCACGCGGCGCGGTGCGACGTTCGCGTCTGGCGCGGTCCAATCAATTGCTGACGACCGAAGCGCCCTTTGCGCAAATGAGTGCGGCTGAGCGCATGGCGGTGATCCGTGATCAGACCATGATCGCCACACTTTTTCCGGAAGAGGCGATCAAGGCGCTGACCGTGCTGCTGCCCGATGCGGCTTCACGCCGGAAGGCCTTGAAGGCGGTGGAAACCGTGGCCGGGCCGGATGAGGAGCTTGGTGAGAATGCGCGGGCGCGTTTGCAGCGTTTGCGTGAAGTGCTGGCGGTGCGCCCGCAACGCGCAGCGTGATCAGGGGTGGCTTGCCAGCATTTCCAGCATTTCGGCATCGCTGATCTGGTGGAAATCCTGGTAGAAGGCGCCAATGCCAAAGCGGATGGGGGCGGCTTCTGCCGTAATCACCTCATCCGCCAGGCCCTGAAATTCCGCGATGCTTTCGGGTGCGGCAACAGGCACGGCGAGCACGAGCCGTGCCGCGCCCTGTTTGCGTAGGGCAGCAAGCCCAGCGCGCGCCGTGACGCCGGTCGCGAGCCCATCATCCACCAGAATGGCAATGCGCCCCTTGGCGTCTTGCCTGTGTCGACCCTTGAGATAAAGCGCGGCGCGGCGGGCGAGTTCCCGTTTTCCGGACGCCAGTACAGGCGCGATCATCTCCTCGGTCATGCCGGTATGGGCGATGATGTCCTGATTGAGCAGCGGTTCTGCAAGACCTTCGGCAATCGCCCCGAAACCCAATTCCGGCTGCCATGGCACGCCCAATTTGCGCACCAGCAGAAGATCGAGCGGGGCATGCAAGCCTTGTGCGATGGGCAGCGCTACAGGGACGCCACCGCGCGGCAGGGCATAGACCAAGGGGCGGTCAAAACCACGTGCCGCAAGTAATGGCAGAAGCTTGAGCCCCGCTTCGGTGCGATCAGCGAAAAGGGGCAGGGGTCTTGGCATGGCCTATCGCGCTTCAGGCTTCCTCATCGCGCAGGATGCGCGCCGCTGCCAGCAAGGCTTTCTCATAGCGCGCGCGTTCCTTGGCGGTTTTCTCTGGCGGCCAGGGGCGAAAACCCTCCCCGGTCTTGGGGCCAAGCTTGCCTTCCGCCACCAACCGCGCAAGGCCAGGGCTTGGATCAGGGCTTGTGTTCAGTGAGGGATAGATGGTGCGCCCGGCTTCCAATTGAGTCTCAAGCCCCGCCAATTCCTTTTGCAGAATCGGCCCCGCCGCGACGTAGCGAAAACCGAAAGCGTAACGCACGGCGTTGTCCACATCCTCAGCGGTGGCGAGGCCCTGATCAATCACGGAAAAGGCTTCGCGCATCAGCGCATGCTGGATGCGATTGGCAAGGAAGCCCGGCACATCCTTCGCGACACGAATGACCTTGCGGCCAAGCCCCGCCATGATGTCGGCCAGTTTGTCGCAAACCTGCGGGTCCGTGTATTCGCCGCGCACGACCTCAACCCCCGGCACCAGATGCGCGGGCAGAAAAAAATGCAAATTCGCGCAGCGCGCCCTGCCGGGCAGATCGCCGGCGATATCCGTGATGCGATAGCCAGATGCGTTGGATGCAATCGGGATGCCCGCCGGCACCAAACCATCAAGCTCCGCAAAAACCTTGCGCTTCAATTCAAGCTTTTCCGGCACGGCTTCAATCACCGCCTCGGCTGAGGCGTAATCAGGCGCCTTCATGTCAGACAAAAGCGTGAGGCGCTGAGCGGCGGCAGGATCACCTTCAAGCTGGGTGATGGATTGCGCGACGCGCGCCTGTGCGGCCGGCCAACGATCCTGCGCAGGTTCCACTGCGGTGACGCGCCAGCCGCCACTCAGGAAAATCGCTGCAATATCGCAGCCCATCAACCCCATGCCGAGGATGATGACATGGCGCGGCGCGTTCATGCCGCGGCCCTTGCCGTAATGCCGCCCTGCGCCACGATGAAGTCAGCGATATTAGAAACCCCTTGCAGCGCCTTCAGATTGGTGAAGATGAAGGGGCGCGTCCCACGCATCTTGCGCGCATCGCGGTCCATTACGGAAAGATCTGCACCTACCAGCGGCGCCAGATCAATCTTATTGATCACCAGCAAATCGCTCCGCGTAATGCCAGGCCCGCCCTTGCGCGGAATCTTATCCCCCGCCGAGACATCAATCACGTAAATCGTGAGATCCGCCAATTCCGGACTGAAGGTGGCCGCCAGATTGTCGCCGCCACTTTCAATGAACAGGATTTCCAGCTTCGGGAATTTCACCGCCATATCATGCACGGCAGCAAGGTTGATGGAGGCATCTTCGCGGATAGCGGTATGCGGGCAGCCGCCGGTTTCAACCCCCGCTATGCGTTCCGGCACTAGCGCGCCGGAGCGTGTCAGGAATTCCGCATCTTCGCGCGTGTAGATATCATTGGTGATGACCGCGATATCGTAACGGTCGCGCATATATTTGCAGAGGCGATCCACCAGCGCCGTCTTGCCGGAACCAACCGGGCCACCAATGCCCACACGAAACGGGCCATTCTGCGAAGTGCTCATGATCTGAATAACCTTGTGTATTGCGTCTCATGACGCAGGGAAAAGATATCGAGCATCGGCGCGGCGGTGCCAAGCCGGGTGAGGTCAGCAGTAAGCGCCGCATCGGTCGCGGCGGCGACAGCAGGCTGCAACGCGGCAACGGCAAGCTGGCCATCGGTCTGGCCAAGCGGCACCAGGCGCACACCGGCGGAAACCAAATTGGCGGCAAAGGCCGAGAGGAACCCGAAAGCCGCATCACGCGCGGCAATGCCCTGTTCGGCTGCCGCCGCACCAAAGGCGACCGCATGCGCCAATTGGCGCGGGTGGCGCGCGGCAAAGGCGGCAAAACGCGGCATAGGCCAGGCGGCGAGTGTCACATTGGTAAAAGCCGTGCCCTGTGCTTCCGCTTCCAGCGCGGTTTCTGCCGTGCCGCGCCAAGCGGCGCCCAATTCCGCAACCTCATCCAACGCCTTGTCATCGCCCTTCAGCATGGCGCGATGCGCGGCCACCAGCAGCGCACCATCCACGCGCCCCGCACCGCGCTGCAAGGCAGCGCTGACATAGACGATCAGCCCATCGCGCTTGGCAACGCTGCCCGCTTCCACCGCCGCTTCCAGCCCATGGCTATAGGTATAGGCGCCCACCGGATAGGCCGGCGAAAGCCAGGTCAGCAGCCGATACAGCGCCTGCTGTGCGGCGCCCGGCTTTTTTTCAGTGATGGTGGTGATGATGGCCATCGCCGTGATGATGGTCGTGATCGCCATCACCATGATGATGGTGATGATGCCCCGGATGGCGGTTATGCTCGCCATAGGCGCCGCCTTCAGGATCGAAGGCAACTTCCACATGCTGCAATTGCGCACCCAGCCCCTTCAGCATGGCTTCAATCACATGATCCTTGCGGATCAGGATGCGGCTGCCTTCGATCTGCGTCGGCAGATGCCGATTGCCAAGATGCCAGGCCAAACGCGCAAGGCGCTCCGGCGTTTCCGCCGTGACTTCAATCAGAGGCTCGGGCGCGGCCTGCACCAGAATGACGCCGCCGCCTTCCAGCAGCAGCCCATCACCCTGGCGGAGCACGGTTGCTTCCTCCAGGTCCAGCAAAAAGGCAAAACCATCTTCCGCGACATAGCGCTTGCGGCGACGGAAGCGGTCATCGAAATCCAGCGTCACACGATGGCGCGCGGTGCGTTCCACCCAGCCGCCGGCGGGCAGCACCTGAATGGCGCGGGGGAGTGTTTCAGTCATGTCAGGCACACCTCAAAACATGAAATAGCGCTGCGCCATCGGCAGCACCTTGGCGGGTTCGCAGACCAGCAGCACGCCATCGGCGCGCACCTCATAGGTTTCCGGATCAACCTCAATTTTCGGGAGCGTCGCATTATGCACCATGCTGCGCTTGCCAATGCCGCTGCGGCAATTGCGCACTGCGACCAATTCGCGCGCAAGCCCGAAGCGCCCGGCGATATCCGCTTGCAGCGCTGCACCACTCACAAAAGTCACGGCGGAGACCAGGCGGGAACGCCCATAGCTGCCAAACATTGGCCGGTAATGCACCGGCTGCGGCGTGGGGATGGAGGCATTGGGGTCCCCCATCAGCGCCATGGCAATCGTGCCGCCCTTCAACACCATATCCGGCTTCACGCCGAAAAAGGCCGGATTCCACATCACCAGATCGGCGATCTTGCCGACTTCCACGCTGCCGACATGATCGGACACGCCCTGCGCAATCGCTGCATTGATGGTGTATTTGGCGATATAGCGCTTGGCGCGCGCATTGTCGTTGTCGCCCTTTTCTTCCGGCAGGCGCCCGCGCTGCACCTTCATCTTATGCGCGGTTTGCCAGGTGCGAATAATCACCTCACCCACACGGCCCATCGCCTGGCTGTCAGATGACATCATGCTGATGGCGCCGATATCATGCAGGATATCTTCCGCCGCGATGGTTTCCTTGCGGATGCGGCTTTCGGCAAAGGCAACATCTTCCGGAATGCGCGGATCAAGATGGTGGCACACCATGAGCATATCCAAATGCTCATCCACGGTGTTCACTGTATAGGGCATGGTGGGGTTGGTGGAAGAAGGCAGCACGCCCGCTTCACCAACCAGGCGCAGAATATCCGGCGCATGGCCGCCACCGGCACCTTCGGTATGGAAGGCCTGAATGGTGCGGCCACGAATGGCCTTGATGGTTTCCTCGACAAAACCGCTTTCATTCAGCGTGTCGGTATGAATGGCGATTTGGATATCCATCTCATCGGCGACAGAAAGACAGGTATCAATCGCCTTCGGTGTGGTGCCCCAATCCTCATGCAGTTTCAGCCCACAGGCGCCCGCGCGGATTTGTTCTTCCAAACCCGCCGGCAGCGCGGCATTGCCCTTGCCGAGGAAGCCAAGGTTCATCGGAAAACCCTCAGCCGCCTGCAACATACGCTCCATATGCCAAGGCCCGGGCGTGCAGGTGGTGGCGAGTGTGCCATGCGCGGGACCAGTACCACCGCCGAACATGGAGGTTATGCCAGACGCCAGCGCTTCTTCGATCTGCTGCGGGCAGATGAAATGGATATGCACATCAATCCCGCCCGCAGTCAGGATGCGCCCTTCACCGGCGATGATTTCCGTGCCCGGGCCGATGATGATATCCACATTGGGCTGCGTGTCAGGATTGCCCGCCTTGCCGATGGCGGCAATCCACCCACCGCGCAAGCCGATATCCGCCTTCACCACGCCCCAATGATCCAGGATCAGCGCATTGGTGATCACGGTATCCATCGCGCCATTGGCGCGCGTCACTTGCGATTGGCCCATGCCATCGCGGATCACCTTGCCGCCGCCGAATTTCACTTCCTCACCATAGGTGGTGAGGTCACGCTCAACTTCGATGAAGATTTCTGTATCGGCCAGGCGCACACGGTCGCCCATTGTTGGGCCATACATGCCGGCATAGGCGGCGCGCGAGATTTTTGTTGCCATGGGTCAGAGAGCCCCTTCCGTTTCGCCGCGAAAACCATGGATGATGCGCGCGCCTGAAAGCGGGATCAGGCGCACCTTACGCGTTTGCCCCGGTTCAAAACGCACCGCCGTGCCGGCGGGAATATCCAGGCGGCAGCCGCGCGCCTTGGCACGATCAAAAGCGAGCAGCGGATTGGTTTCCGCGAAATGGTAATGGCTGCCCACTTGCACCGGGCGGTCGCCCCTATTGGCCACCGTGATTTCCACCGCGTCGCGGGAAGCATTCAGCGTGATCTCACCAGGGGCGGTGATGATTTCGCCGGGGATCATTTGCGGGCTCCCTTCTTGCGGGCGGGTTTGGCCTTGGGCTTGGTGGCGGCTTTTGCTTTGGCTTTTGGCGCGGCTTTCGTCTTCATCTTCGCTGCCTTCGGCTTACCCGCCGGCTTTTTCGGCACGGCGGCGCGGATGGGTTGATGCACCGTCACGAGTTTCGTGCCATCCGGGAAGGTCGCTTCCACCTGGATTTCATGCAGCATCTCGGCGATGCCTTCCATCACCTGATCGCGCGTGAGAACAGTTGCGCCATCGCGCATCAATTCCGCTACGCTGCGGCCATCGCGCGCACCCTCCACCACGAAATCCGTGATCAGCGCCACGGCTTCGGGGAAGTTCATTTTCAGGCCGCGTTCCAGGCGCCGTCGCGCCACGATCGCCGCCATCGCAATCATCAGCTTGTCTTTTTCACGCGGGGTCAGGTTCATGGCGTTGGGTTCCGCAATCGCTGTGCCATCATCATGGGATTTTCTGTTTCATGTCGTCCATAGGCGCGGCAGCCGCGAAGGCAGGCCAAGCGCCGGGCGCAGCCGGCAAATCGCCGCCCCCAGCCCTTCACGCACCGCAACAGCATCGCCAAGCCAGCGCGTGACCAAAAGCCCAGGTCGCACCAGGCTGGCGAGCGCGCCATCTTCGCGCAAAGCATCGCGCAACTCGGGCGAGGCCAGCGGGCCGGCCAGCACCAGGCTGCCCAGTGCCTCGGCATTGGCGAAGCCAAAGGGGTCAGCGAAATCGGCGGCGATATCCTCACCAAGGCTGAGCCCATCCGCCCACAGCAGCTTGCCAGCGCGGCGGATGCGCCAGGAATCCTGGAGCGCGCCGCGCCGCCAGGTCTCGCCACGCGCGGCGCGGCCAAAGACCAGCGCTTCGGCCATCAACAGTGTTGCGTCTTCGGCGATATCGGCGCGCAATTGGCGATCAAGCCGCGCGCCTTCGAACAGGATGGTTTCCTGCGGGATCCATTCGAAAATCGCGCCTGGGCCGGCTTCAAGCGTCACGCTGATTTCGGTGGCGGGGCCAAGGCTGCGATAAATTTTCTCGGCGGCCGGGGTGGAGAAACTCGCTTGCGCGCCAGGACCAAGGCTGAGGGCGATTTCCACCTTATCGCCGCCGGCCAGGCCGCCCGCGGTATTCACCAGCGCGCAGATCGGCGCCTCATCCGCCTCAGGGTCGGGGAACAGGGCGCGCATGGGCGGTGATTGATAAAGCCCACCCAGCACCGTGCGCCCTTGGTGCAAATGGTAATCCAGTTCCAACCGCCCGCGAGAGCGTTGGTGGCTGGGTTGGGGCAGGGCGGCGGCCTTCATGGCGCAAGCTTAGACATGCTGGCGCCAAGTCACCAAATGGCGCGGCACCAAGCAAATTTTGCGCAAAATAGAGGCAGCGCGCAGGCTAGACAGGCGCGCGCGGCGCGGCTTTGGTGGCGGGGTTCAAACCGGAAGCCACCCCATGCGCCGCATCACCACAGAACCCCTCACCGCCGAAGCCTTCACCCCCTTTGGGGAGGTGCTGGAAAGCCCCGCAGCACCTGGCCGCGCTTACATGGACAAGATGCTGGAAAACCGCCGAGGCGGTGCTGCGCCCAGCCTTTCCTTCACGCGCGCCGTGCCAAAGTCAGTGCCTTTCGCGTCCACCACCATGGAGCGGCACGAATTTTCCTCGCAATCCTTCATCCCCATGGAAGCGGGGCGCTGGCTGGTGCTGGTGGCGCCGCATGGGGCGGATGGCAAGCCGGATATGGCCAAGGCGCGCGCCTTTTTGGCGCGGCCTGATCAGGGGGTCACTTATGGGGCCAATGTCTGGCACCACCCTTTCACGGCATTTGACCGCGAAGCGCACTTCGCGGTCTTCATGTGGAAGGATGGTACTTCGGCCGATGATGAATTTGTCGAGGTCGCCCCCTTCGAATTGCATCTCGGCTGAAGCGCGGTTCAGGTGCCTTGCGGCTGCTGGCCGCGGGTTTTCCAGAGAGACCAGAAAATCCCGCCCGCGATGATGGCCGCTGTGACACCGAGCGAAATCGCGGGGTCCAGCTTGCCGACCATCTGGTTCCAGAAGATCTTGCCGCCGATGAATACCAGCACCAGCGCCAGCGCATATTTCAGGTAGTGGAAACGATGCACCATGGCGGCCAGTGCGAAGTAAAGCGCGCGCAGACCCAGGATCGCCATGATATTCGCCGTATAGACAATGAAGGTATCGGTCGTGATGGCGAAGATCGCCGGCACGCTATCCACCGCGAAGATCAGATCGGCGATATTGATGACCACCAGCGCCAGGAACAGGGGCGTCGCAAAAGCGAGCTTCTTGCCCGTTGCCGGATCCATCTGGCGCACAAAGAATTTCTGGCCATGGAGTTCATCCGTCACGCGCATGTGCTTCCGCATGAAGCGCACAACCGGGTTTTTCGAGATATCCTGCTCCCCTTCCGGCACTACAAGCATCTTGATGCCGGTCGCGATCAGGAAGGCGCCGAAGATATAGAGCACCCAACTATATTGCTGCACCAGCGCCGCGCCCAGGCCGATCATGATGCCGCGCAGCACAATCACGCCAATGATGCCCCAGACCAGCGCACGATACTGATAGCGGCGCGGAATGGCGAAATAGCCGAAGATCAGGCTGATCACGAAGACATTGTCGATGGACAGCGCCTTTTCGATGAAGAAGCCGGTAAAATAGGCCATGCCGGCATGGACCCCGTCCGTGGTCGTAATCTCTCCGTTTTCATAGGCCCACCAGATGCCGGCGCCATAGAGCATGGCGAAGGCAATGTAGAAGGCAGAGAGATAAAGGCTCTCGGCCACACCCATTTCCTTGTCCTTGCGGTTCAGGACGCCAAGATCAAAGGCGAGCAAGAGAACGACGATGAGCAAGAAGCCCTTCCACATCCAGAAGGGCTTGCCCATCCATTCGGCAGCCAGGAATTCCATCCCGAAACCTCATTCTAAGGACGCGGACCAGCCATAGGGGGCCGTGACCGCGCAGGGTTGCACGATCCGACATCGCGACAGGCTGCCCAAAAGTCGGACAGCCCCCGCCAGAGGGGCCCGGATTTGGCGTTACGTGGTGCAAACCAGATTGCTTTTCAACCCCCATTGCGGCGGGGCTATCGACAAACCATTTGGGGGTTTGCGCGGTGACCCCTTGGCTATTAGGTTGCCGCCATGTCATAGGGTCCGAAGTCCCGCTCCGGCGGGTCTTCCAACTGGGAATTGAGGCGTCGCAATGGGTTCCTTCAGCATCTGGCACTGGCTTGTGGTTCTGCTGGTCATCCTGCTGCTTTTCGGCAGCGGCAAGATCAGCGGGCTGATGGGCGATCTGGCCAAGGGCATCAAGTCCTTCAAGCAGAATATCAAGGAAGATCAGGCAGATGCCTCTATGGAGGCGCAGGCCCAGGGGCAGACCCAGCCGGCCGGCAGCATCCAGGGCCCGGCCGCCGCTTCTTCCACGGCGCAGGCCGCGCCGGCGCAGAACACGCCGCCCCGCCCGGGCGCCTAAGGTTATTGGTGTCACGCCCCGGCGCCATGGTGCGGCGGGGTTGGCTGCGGCCCTTGCCCCAGGCGTATTGACCTGGGCCTGGGGCCGAGAGTCTGTTTAGGTTGCCGGGCCAAGTCTGATAGAAATTCGCCTCTTTCGTCGCGTGGAGGGCCCGCGCCATGCTGACAACCTGGACCATTGAGGATGGCCGCTGCCGCGTACGCGAAGGCGCCATTTCTGAAATCACCGCGGCCTTGCCTGAGCCCGCGCGGGAGAATGCTGCCGAAGTCGCTGCTGCGGAAAATCTGCGCCGCGCTGTCTGGATAGATTTGCTCAATCCGACCGCGGCTGAAGAACGCGCAGTGCAGCATGCCCTTTCGCTTGAGATTCCAACGCGGGAGGAAATGCAGGAAATCGAAAGCTCATCGCGCCTGTATCGAGAGGATGAGGCGCTGTTTTTGACCGCCAATTTTCTTCATGGCGTTGATTCGGGCGATTACGGTTCCACCCCGATCAGCTTCGTGCTCACGAATAGTACGTTGGTCACGGTGCGCTATGCCACGCCACGTGCCTTCACCGTGTTTGGCACGCGCGCGCAGCGCCACCCAACCCTGCTGCATTCCCCCGATGCGGCGATGCTGCATCTGTTTGAACAGATCGTGGACCGTCTGGCCGATATTCTGGAGAAGGTTGGCGCCGATATGGATAAGGCGAGCCAATCCACCTTCCGCACTTCCCAGGCGGATGTCAAAATGCATCGCCGCAATGACAAGCTGAAGGATGCGCTATTCACCTTGGGGCAGGTCGGTGAAGTGACAACGCGCGCTTCCGAAACCCTGCTTGGTCTGTCACGCATCCTGACCTTTGTGGGAGCGGAAAAGGAAACCGCCATCCGCAAGGAAAACCAGGCGCTGATCAAGACGCTGGTGCGCGATGTGCGATCCCTGGTGGAACATGCAAGCTTCCTCAATTCCAAGGCACAGTTCCTGCTGGATGCGGTTCTGGGCGTGTTGAATGTGGAACAGAACGCCATCATCAAGACCTTCACCGTGGCGTCCGTGGCGCTCATGCCGCCGACGCTCATTGCCAGCATCTACGGCATGAATTTCGAATTCATCCCGGAGCTGAAATTCACCTTCGGCTATCCCCTGGCGCTTTTGCTGATGATCGTTTCGGCCATTCTGCCCATTCTCTACTTTCGGCGGAAAGGCTGGCTCTGAGGCATGTCCGGATCACTTGCCTTCACCGGTCATGTGCTGAATTATTGTCCGGTCGTATTTGCCGAGCCGCCAAGCGATGCCGTTTGGCTTGAAGATGCCCTGATCTAAAAGGAAAGTCTGATGTCCCAAGCAACGCGTATCCCCGCTTCCGTCGCCACCTGCCGCTGGGGCGGGTTTGATGCTTCCTTCCCGCCGGTGGCGAGCATTGCCTCGGGCGAGACGGTCATTCTGGAATGTGTGTCGGGCGGGCCGGAAGTGATGCCGGGGCCGGAAAAGGGCCTGCCGCTACATCCGGCGATTTCGGAAATCCACGCCAAGCTGCCGCGGCTTGGCGCGCATATCATCACCGGTCCCGTTGAGGTGCGTGGCGCCGAACCGGGTGACGCCTTGCGGGTTGATATCGAAAAGATCGAGCTTGGTGCGGATTGGGGCTTTTGCGGCTTCCGCCCGCTTTTCGGTACGCTGCCGGAAGATTTCCCCTATCGTCGCACGCTGCATATTCCGGTGAACAAGCAGGCCATGACCTGCCGCCTGCCCTTTGGGCCGCAGGATGGCGGGCTTGATCTGCCGCTCGCACCTTTCTTCGGTGTCATGGGCGTGGCGCCACCGCCCGATTGGGGCATGGTGAACACGAAGGAACCGCGCGCCATCGGCGGCAATCTGGACAACAAGGAATTGACCGAAGGCACCACGCTGTTCCTGCCCATTTTCAACAAGGGCGCGCTATTTTCCGCCGGTGATGGCCATGGCGTGCAGGGTGATGGGGAGGTCTGCATCAACGCGCTTGAAATCTGCCTGACAGGCCATTTCAAGCTTTCCGTGGTCAAGGGCGGCGGCGCCAAGGACCCGGTGCTGAAATTCCCGCGCGCCGAGACCAAGACCCATTTCATCACCATGGGGATGAATGAGGATTTGGATCTGGCGATGAAGCAGGCCCTGCGGGAGATGATCGCCTTCATCTGTTCGCGCACCAATCTTTCGGATGCGGATGCCTATCAATTCTGCTCACTCGCGGTGGATTTCCGTGTGACGCAGACGGTGAATGGCGAGAAGGGCGTGCATGGCATGTTGAAGAAGGGGCTGTTGTTCTAAAGCCGCCTGCGCATCTTTGCGGGCAAGCACGGAATAGGTTCAAACATCATCATGGCTTCACCCGCAAAAGATCGCACGCCGCTTCTTTTCATCCTTGCGCCCCTGGCGGGCATTGTCGTCTGGCTTGGCATTGGCAAGGTTGAGTTGGAGGCTTTGGCCCTTCTTACGCTTGCGGCGTTGCTGTGCAATGTGGTCGCGGCCGTGCACCATGCCGAGGTGGTGGCGATGCGCGTGGGTGAACCTTTTGGTGGCCTGATCCTGGCGCTTTCCGTAACCGTGATTGAAGCGGGCCTGATCATTTCCCTGATGCTGTCGGGCGATGATAACCCAACCCTGATGCGTGATACGCTTTTGGCTACAGTCATGATCGTGCTGCATGGGATCGCTGGGCTTGCCATTCTGGTTGGTGGTATAATCCATCGGGAAAATCGCTTCCGGGTTCCTGGGGCCAATGCGCTGCTTGCGGTATTGATGCCGATGGCGGTCTTGGTGCTGGTTGTGCCCAATCATGTGGTTTCTGCGACTGGGCCCTATTACAGCACGGCCCAATTGGCCTTTGTTTCGCTTGTCTGCCTGGCGCTTTACGCAGCCTTCCTGTTTGTGCAGACCAATCGCCATCGCGAATATTTCCTGCCGGAAGAAAGCGCGATGGGTGATGGTCATGCCCGCCCCACTGAAAGCCGGGCATTATCTTCCTTTCTGTTGCTGTGCGTGTCTTTGCTGTCGGTGGTGATGCTCGCCAAATGCCTGGCGCCGGCGCTGGAAGAATCAGTGGATGCGCTGGGCGCGCCGGCGGCCATTGTCGGCGTGATTGTCGCGGCCATTGTGCTGATGCCGGAATCCGGCGCGGCGCTGCGGGCGGCTGCCCATAATCGCATGCAATCGGCGATCAACCTGGCGCTTGGCAGCGGCGTTGCCTCAATCGGGCTGACGGTGCCGACTGTGGCGCTGGTCACTTGGTGGAATGGCACGCCGCTCGCGCTTGGGATTTCAGCCGGGCATTCGGTTTTGCTGGCGCTTGGCTTCGCGGTGGCAATGCTGACCTATGGCACCGGGCGGACGAATATCCTCTCCGGCATTATCCATCTGGTGCTGGCGGCGACTTTTGTGTTCACGATATTCGCGCCGTAAGGCGTTGAGATTATCGCAAGCGCCAGATTTCGATGGGCCCGCGTTCTTCCGGCACTGTCGCGACCAATTCATATTGCTCATCAAGGGCCGCTTCAATCAGAAGCGCGGCGCGGCGACGCACGCTTGGCCACCAGCCGCGATCAATCACCAGAACGCGCGGATGGCTTTCCAGGATGCGGTTGATTTCGGCGTAAGAATCAATGCCCGTCACGCGATAGAAAGGCCCCGCCAAATGCGCGGGGAAGGCGTAGCGCGTGGACACAGAAGCATCCGCCAGCACATAGACCACGGGGTGATAATTCACGACCCAGATCGGGTCGCCCGGGTCTATTTCCGCGCGCACGGCGGCGGCGGTGCGGCGGACGGGATCAGGCGCGCCAAGGCCAATGCCGCGATCAAGCCGGGGTAGGGCCGCAACGCGCCAGGCATCCAAGGCCACCGCCGCGATCAGCACCTGAAAGCCGATCACCACCATACCGGGGCGCATATACCGCGCCATTTGCCGGGCGCCGATGGCAGCCAGCACCGAGAGGGGCAAAAGCCAGATCAGAAAATAATGCTGATAGAATTGGCCCGGCAGCACCACCGCGAAAGTGGCGGCCACAAACCAGATCATGCCGAATTGCCGAAGCCGTGCGAGCGGCCCTTCGCGATTGCGCGGCCGCACGAGCGCTGGGATGGAAAGCAGAAAGGCCCAAAGCAGAAGCAAGGCCGCCACCACCGCGAAGCGGAAGGAATCCGCCGCACTCAATCGCGCGCCGGCATAGCGCAGCGGGGCAAGGAAGGCGCCTTCCAGGAAGATGTGGAACTCCCCGCGCAGCGCATAGGCCGCGCCAAAAGCCAGCGTGGGCGCTGCGCAGATCAACGCATAGGCGCCCGCCATGGCGGCAATATTGCGCAGCCCGAGCAAACCCGCGCGATAGGCCGGCCCCACCAGCAGCAACCAGGCGAGCGCGCCTTCAAAAAACGTCACCGGCTTCAGCGTGAGTGCGAAGCCGATCAGCACCCCCATTACCACCATATCGCGCCAGCGCGGGGCCTTGTTGCGTTCCAGCGCATCCACCGCGCCGCGCAAGCCAAGCGCCATGGCCCAGCCCACCAGCGGCGCAAACAAAATTTCGGTATTGGTGGCAAGGCCCCCCAAAAGCCCACTATGCGCGACATAAAGAACGCCAGCCGCCAGGCCGAGCGCGGGTGGCCCACCAGCATAGCGCACGGCGCTGAACAGGGCCGTCGCCGTTGCCGCAACGCAGACCGCGCCGAGCGCGCGCAGCACCCAGATACCATCGCCGAAAATCGCCATCACGACAGCGAAGATGGCGGGCGCGCCCACCGGGTGCATGTCCCACACTGCGGCAATGGGCCAACCGCCATCCAGCCATTCCCGCGCCTGGAGCATATAGAGCCCCTCATCCGTATCAATCACGGCGGCGACAAAGGAAAAGACGCGAAACACCAGCGCGAGCGCCAAAAAGAACAGCGGCACCAGCAGAGGGTGGCGCCAGCGGCGATCGAAGAGCTTGGCGAAGAACATGCGCGAAATTACAGCGCTGGCCGCAGGTCCTTCCAGGGTGCGGCGCGTTCATAGGCAGCGGCGGCGCGGTAGATGGCGGCCTCCCCGAAGCTTGGGCCGACCAATTGCAGGGACAGCGGCAGACCCTCAAGCTTTGAGATGCCGCACATCAAGGTCAGCGCCGGATGGCCCGTGACATTGAAGGGCGTGCGCGCCTGGCGCGGATAGGTAAGGTCAACCGCTTCCGGATCATCAATCTTGCAGGCGACATCCATGGAAGATGCGGTCAGCAGCAGATCAACCTCGCCAAAGGCGGCTTCAACGGCGGCGACCAATTCACGTCGGCGGCGCTGCGCCTGCACGTAATCCTCAGCGCGCATGAAAAGCCCCGGCAGCAGGCGGCGCAGCGTGAGGTTCGCGTAATCACCCGGCCTTTCACGCAGCCATTCGCCATGGATGGCAGCGGCTTCCGCCATCAGGATGGCGCGATTGACGCCGGCGAATTCATTGAGCGAGGGCAGAGTGATGGTCTTGATCTTCCCCCCTTCCTTGGCCAGCAGCTTGGCAGCGGCTTCAAGCGCGGCGGCCATTTCCGCCGAAGCCGGCTGATCCTTTTCGTGAAAATGCCGCACGAAGCCGATGGTGAGGCCCTTGAGCCCCTTCTTCATCTGCCGCGCGTAATTCTCAGGCTTATGCGCAGCACTGCCAGGGTCAAGCGCGTCATGCCCGGCCATTATGCTGAGCAGCAACGCATTATCGGCCACTGTGCGCGTCATGGGGCCGACATGATCAAGCGTAAAGGCCAGCGGGAAGACGCCACGGCGAGAGACGAGGCCATAAGTCGCCTTCATGCCAACAATACCGCAATGGCTGGCGGGGTGGCGCACGGAACCGCCGGTATCGGTGCCAAGCGCGGCGGGCAGGATATTGGCGCCCACGGCGGCGCCAGAACCGGAGGATGATCCGCCCGGATGATGCGCCGTATTCCAGGGGTTGCGCGCCGGCGGGAAGGGCAGGTCAAAGGCCGGGCCGCCGATCGCGAATTCATGGGTTGCGAGCTTGGCCGGGAAAATTGCCCCTGCCGCGCGCAGCCTGGCGACCACCGCCGCATCGGCGCTTTTCTGACTGTCGAGCAGGATGCGCGAATGGCAAGTGGTGGGATGCCCTGCGATATCAATGATATCCTTGAGCCCGACCGGCAGGCCATCCAGCGCGGAGCGCGGGCCGCTCCGCGCCATGCGCCGCCCGGCCTTCACCGCCTGCGCGCGCGCTTCATCCCAAAGCGGGCGGACAATGGCATTCACCTTGCCGCCCACGGTTTCAGCCCTTTGGTGCAGGGCATCCAGGTATTCCACGGGAGAAAAGCGCCGCCGCGCAATGCCGGCAGAGGCTTCGGTCAGCGAAAGCTCGTGCAAGGCCTTCATGTGCGTGATCCCTTGGCGGGGCTGGGCACGGCATAGGCCGGCATGGGCTCAGCCGTTTCATCGACGGGCCGCGTGAAGGCGCCAGCCATACGGCGGGCGGCGACAATGGCTTCCGACACTTCCTTGGGATGGGTCTTGAGCCCGGCGGTAAAGCCCGCCGCGCGGGCCAGGATTTCTTCTTCGGTCATGTCGATGGACGCCCCCATGCTATGGGCGTCAGCCTGCCTTAAATGGTGGGATTTTGGAACCCCAGGGAGGCGGAGGAGGACTGCCGGGGGCGGGGACGCCGGACATTCTGGTGCTCTGCTCCCTGAAAACTGAGTCGATTTGAGTTAGAGTTTTCTGCTCATGTTCCCCTGGCTGGGAGGAGTGGAGAATGATGAAGGTATCGAAGCTCACGGACGCGCAGAAGGCGTTCATTTTAAAACAGGGTGCGGATGGGCATCCTGTTGCGGCGATTTGCCGCAAGGCTGGTATATCAGGGGCGACGTACTTCAATTGGAAGAAGAAGTACGAAGACTTGCTGCCTGACGAGATGCGTCGGCTGAAGCAGCTTGTGGCGGACCTCTCGCTGGATAAGGCGATGCTGCGGTTGCGCTCTAAACCGCCCCTGGTTTGTCGGAGGCTCCCACTTCCAAATAGGATGGAGCCGTTATGAGCAAGACTATGAACAAATTCTCCCCTGAGGTCCGTGCCCGAGCGGTACGGATGGTGCTGGATCACGAGGGGGAACACCCCTCTCGCTGGGCTGCGGCGTTATCGATTTCGGCTAAGATTGGCTGTTCAGCGCATACGCTGCTGGACTGGGTCAAGCGGGCGGAGGTGGACAGCGGCAAGCGGGCTGGCGTGCCGAGCGACATGGCCGAGAAGCTGAAAGCGCTGGAACGGGAGAACCGCGAGCTGCGCTAGGTTGTGTGAACTCTAGGGATTCCCCAATTTTCTGATATGTGATTCAAGGTGCTTTTTGGGGGCACCCATGGGAGTTTTGGACCGGCTGGTATTGAGCGACGATGCCTGGGAACGGATGGCGCCATTGATTATTGGTCGCCCTGATCAGAAAGGTTCGACTGGGCGCGATAACCGCATGTTTGTTGAGGGGGTGCTATGGATTGTGCGTACTGGTTCACCGGGGCGCGATCTACCAGAAGCCTTTGGCGAGTGGAACAGCGTATCCCGCCGTTTTAGCCGCCGGAGCCAAAAGGGTGTTTGGCTTCGCATTTTCGAAGCCATGGCTGACGATCCGGATTTTGAATACCTGATCGTGGACAGCACCATCATTCGCGCCCATCAACACGCTTCGGGCGCGAAAAAGGGGGGGCTGAAGATCAGGCCCTGGGCCGTTCGCGCGGCGGGTTGAGCACGAAAATCCACATGGCTGTACGCGGTTTGGGCGGCCCGGTGCGATTTGTCCTCACTGGGGGCCAACGTGGGGATTGCCCTCAGGCCCATGGGCTCATTGAGGGGCTTCCCACCGATGTTTTTATCGCCGATGCCGCCTACGATGCTGATCCACTACGCGAAGCTATTGCGGAAAAAGACGCCATTGCCGTTATTCCGAACAACCCATCCCGCGCGAAAAAGCACCCTTTTGACAGGCATCTCTACGCGCAGCGTCATTTGATCGAGTCCTGCTTCAGCAGGCTAAAGCAATTCCGGCGCGTCGCAACGCGTTACGAAAAAACAGCAAGAAACTACCTCGCCGTCATGACAATCGCAGCTACCATACTGTGGTTAAGATAGATAAGTGTCCACACAACCTAGGCCAATGAGATCTTACGCAAGAGGTTGGTTTATTTTGCCGGCGCACAGCGCATTTCGCCAATACGGAGCTCGAACGCCGGTTCAAGCCATGATCGCCTTTATTGATGATCAGCGCACGGTTCACGGTGTCGAGCCGATCTGCAAGGTATTGCCGATTGCACCGTCAACCTATTTTGATCACCAGGCGAAGCGCGCCGATCCTGATCTTCTGTCAGATCGGGCCAAGCGGGACGCGTTGCTGCTGCTGGAAATCCGGCGAGTGCATAAGGCGCATTTCGAGGTCTATGGCGCGCAGA
>JADCEV010000046.1 GCA_020249865.1 Roseomonas sp.
CGGTCCAATATGCAGGTGCAAGTGGCGATCCGGCCGTGAATGCGCTGACGGAAAATCTGCGCGCGGCGCCGGTGGCTTCGGCACCAGTACCGCTCAGCAAGGGGCGCCTTTCACCCTTTGATTGGTTCTTCCTGCCCGCAAGGCTTGCGACGCGCCAGCTTTTCTTTGAACGCGCGCGGCTGCTTTCCGCCATTGCGGGCGTGATGTTCGCCGCCGTTTTGGTCTTCATGCAGCTTGGCTTCCGCGCTGCCCTGTTTGACAGCGCCACGCGGCTTTATGCCGCGATGGAAGCGGAATTGTTCCTGATGAATCCACTTACCATGGCAAGCTTCCGGCCGGAGCAGGTGCCACGTATCCGTGCCCCTCAAGCGCTTGCCCTGCCGGAAGTGGCGCAGGCCGTGCCGGTCTATTTGACGCAGGCTTCCTGGCGCAATCCGGAAACCGGCGCCAAGCGCGCCATTCAATTGATCGGCTTTGATGTTGAAGCGGGTGCCATGCGTTTTCCGGGCCTTGATAAGATTTCGGACGCGCTGCGGCAGGTGGATGCGGTCGGTTTTGATGTGCGTTCCCGCCCGGAATTTGGCGATATTGCGAAGAAACTGGCCGATCATGGACCGTTTGAGGTGCAGATCGGCAATCGCATGATGCGCCTTGTGGGCCTTGTGGAAATCGGCCCTTCCTTCGGCGCTGATGGCAATCTGGTGATGAGTGAAGTGAATTTCCGCCGTGTGGTGCGCGGGCGTGATCCATCGAATGTTGACCTGATTGCCATTCGCCTGGTGCCGGGTGCCGATATTCAGGCCTCCAAGGAAAGGCTGAAGGCGTTATTGCCCGGCGATGTCATGGTGCTGACGCAGCCGGAATTGGTCGCGCATGAACGCCATTACTGGGAAAACGCCACTGCGATTGGTTTCATCTTCGGCTTTGGCAGCATCATGGGGCTGATTGTCGGCATGGTGATTGTCTATCAGATCCTGTTCAGCGATATCGCCAATCATTTGCGCGAATACGCAACGCTGAAGGCGATTGGCTATTCCAATTTCTATCTGGCGCGCGTTGTCATGGCATCAGCGCTGATCCTGGCCGTGCTTGGGTTTGTGCCGGGATTTCTGGCCTCCATCTGGATGTATGAATTCGTCGGCGCCGCCACTTTCCTGCCGCTCGGCATGACGTTGGATCGCGCCGTCACCGTATTCCTGATGATCTTTGGCATGTGCGCGGTGGCTGGCTTGCTTGCCATGCGCAAACTACGTGATGCCAATCCCGCGGATATGTTTTCCTGATGCAGGCCGAACCCATTCGGATTGCGGCGCTGAATTACGCCTATGGTGAAGGCGAATTGCGCCGGCCCGTGCTGCGTGATGTCGCGCTTCAGGTGGGGGTGGGGGAGGTGCTGTTGCTGACAGGCCCATCCGGTTCGGGCAAAACCACCTTGCTGACCCTGATCGGCGCTTTGCGCGCCATGCAGGAAGGTTCCTGCACCGTATTGGGCCAGGAATTGCTTGGCGCTTCGGAACGGGCGCGGGTCTCACTCCGCCAGCGCATCGGCTTTATTTTCCAGAACCATAATCTGCTCGGCGCGCTGACCGCGCGGCAGAATGTGGCCATGGCGCTGGAAGTGGCGCCGCGCTTTTCGGAAACCGAACGCCTGCGCCGCGCTGGTGAGATGCTGGCGGCGGTGGGTTTGGCGGAACATGCGGACCGGCTGCCGGCCAAGCTTTCCGGCGGGCAGCGCCAGCGCGTGGCGATTGCCCGTGCGCTGGTGGGGGAACCCGGCCTTGTTTTGGCCGATGAACCAACCGCCGCGCTCGATAGGGTTTCGGGGTCAGAAGTGGCGCGGCTGCTACGGGATTTGGCGAAATCGCGCGGCGTGCCGATTCTCATGGTGACGCATGATCCGCGCATTCTGGATATCGCGGACCGTGTTGTGGCGATGGAAGATGGGCGCATTGTGGAGCATGCATTGACGTAATTTAATAAATCCGAAGTTGCATTGACATCGCTTTATCGCATCGGTGACATGCCTTTCTTCAACAAGAAAAGAAGAGGCTCCCCATGCGTAAATTCGGCTTCAAGGCCGCACTCGCGGCGCTTTTCGCAACCTTCGCCGCCCCAAGCTTCGCCCAACCTTCCGCGAGCCCAACGCTTGATGCCATCAAGGCACGCGGCACGCTGGTCTGCGGCATTCATAATGGTGTGGCGGGCTTCGCGCTTCCCGATAGTCGCGGCGTCTGGCAGGGGCTGGATGTTGATCTCTGCCGCGGTTTGGCGGTGGCGATTTTCAATGATGCGACAAAGGTGCGCTTTATCCCGCTTTCATCCTCAACGCGCTTTACCGCGCTGGGCGCGGGGGAGGTGGATGTGCTGTTCCGCACCTCCACCCAGACCATGCTGCGCGATACCACACTCGGCCTGCGCCACGCGGTGACCTATTTCTATGATGGTCACGGCTTCATCGTGAAGGCGGATGCGGGCATCAACAAGGTCGCCGAAATGCGCGGCGCGACGATTTGCCTGATCCAGGGCACGACGAATGAACAGGTAACGGCGGATTACTTCCGCAGCATCAATACGCCCTTCCAGCCGGTGGTGTTTGAACGTACGGATCAGGCAGTGGCCGCCTTGCAAGCCGGGCGTTGCGACAGTTTCGGCACGGATGCGTCCCAGCTTGCCGGCGTGCGGTCTTCCATGCCGCGCCCCGCCGATTGGACCATCCTGCCCGAGCGTTTTTCCAAGGAACCCTACGGCGCCTATATCCGCCGCGGCGATGAGCAATGGTTCGATATCGTGCGCTGGTACACCTATTCCATCATTGAAGCGGAGGAACAGGGCATCACCCAGGCCAATGCCGAAGAACGCCGCCGCACCAGCACCAACCCCAATACACGCCGTCTATTGGGCGTGACACCGGAGCTTGGCCAATCGCTGAAGCTTGACCCTGCCTGGGCCTATAATGTGGTCCGCGCCATCGGCAATTATGGGGAACTTTATGAGCGTACCATGGGTGACAAGAGCCAGGTGCAATTGCCGCGCGGCCCGAACCATCTTTGGACCACGCCAGGCGGGTTGATGTACGCGCTGCCGCTGCGCTGAGTTTTTCTTCAGCAGATTTTGGCGTGACTCGTGATGACGGGTCACGCCTTTTTTGTTTCCGGGTGGCCCTACTTCACAATCGCGACGCGCAGCGCATTCGTTGTCCCCGGCGTGCCAAAAGGCACCCCTGCGGTCACCACCACCTCATCCCCGCTTTTGGCGAAACCTTCATGCTGGGCGGCGCGCGTCGCGCGGGCCACCATTTCCGTCATGGAATGGATTTCGCTGACTTCCAGCGAATGCACGCCCCAAATCAGCGCCATGCGCCGGGCAACCGCGCCGCTGGTCGTCAGGCCCAGGATCGGGCAATGCGGCCGCTCCCGTGCCACCCGCAGCGTTGTCGAACCGGTGGAACTGAAGGTCGCAATCACCTCGGCTTCGA
>JADCEV010000047.1 GCA_020249865.1 Roseomonas sp.
ATGCCAGAGGATATGCGCCGCATGCATGCCTATTTGACGCAGATTGTGCCCACCTTCTCCTTACGCGGCGGTACGCGGGAAATCATGCGCGGCATTATCGCGCGCGAATTGGGGCTGCGCTGACATGGCAAGCGAAATTGCAACCGAACTCGCCGAACAGGCGGATCGCGCACTGACGGACGCGGCTGATGTTGTGGTGCTGCGCGCGGTTGAAGCCGGTGACTGGCCCGCTGCCACTTGGGATGCCATGGCGGCACTTGGTCTGAATGGCGCGCTTGTGCCGGAAGATGCGGGCGGTGTGGGGCTTGGCTTTGCGGATGTTGCGCCCTTGCTGGAAGCGCTCGGGCGTCATGCCGCGCCAGTGCCTCTGGCGGAGAGTATTTTCGGCAGCGCCTTGCTGGCAGCGGCGGGCATCACGCCGCCTGAAGGCGCGTTGAGTTTCGGCGCGCGCAATGGCGCCATCCCCTGGGGGCGGCATGCGGGCCATGTCGCACTGTTGGATGGCGCGCGCATCGCGCTTTACCCGGCAGCAGCGCTTGAATGGGAAACAGGCGGCAATATCGGCCATGAAGCGCGGGATCATGCGCGCATCATCGGCAAGCCCATCGCGGAAGCGGCATTGCCCAATGGCTGGGGTGCCGAAGCAGGCTTGCTCTGCACGGCGCTGATGCGTTCCGCGCAGATTGCGGGTGCGATGCAGGCAGCGCTGGCCTTGGCGGTGGATCACGCTAATACGCGCAAGCAATTTGGCCGCCCGATCGGGCGCTTTCAGGCGGTGCAACAGCAACTTGCGGTTTTTGCCGCGGAAGCTTCCGCCGCTTCGGTCGCCGCCGCCGCAGCCGCACGCGCAGTTGATCGGCGCGGATTGGCAGCGGCGGCTTTTGAAATCGGCTGCGCCAAGATAACGGTGGGTGAAGCCGCCACGCGCGGCGCCGCCATTGCGCATCAGGTTTTTGCCGCCATGGGCATTACGGAAGAACATCAGCTTCATCATTTCACGCGCAGGCTTTGGTCCTGGCGTGAAGAAGGTGGCAGCGAAGCCTTTTGGGCCAGGCGTATCGGGCAGGAAGCGCAAGCGCTGCCTGGTGCGCTTTGGCCCTTCATTACCGCGCGCGAGGAGGAAATCGCCCCATGAACCCATTTCTGAATATCGAACGTGAAGGCGGCATCGTCATTCTCACGCTCAATCGGCCTGAAAAGCGCAATGCGATTTCGACGCGCGCGGAATGTGAGGAAGTGGAAGCCGCCTGCCGCACACTTTCACGTGACGATAGCGTGCGCTGCGTCATCGTGACCGGTGCGGGCTCCGCCTTTTGCGCTGGCGGTGATTTGAAGGGCATGCGGGACAAAACCGGCATTACCGGCGGCGGCACGGGGGCGGAGATTCGCGAATCCTATCGTCGCGGCATTCAGTTGATCCCGCTCGCGCTGTATGAATTGGATATTCCGACCATTGCGGCGGTGAATGGACCGGCAATTGGTGCGGGGCTCGACCTTGCGCTAATGTGCGATATTCGCGTCGCCAGCGAAAAGGCGCTATTTGCCGAAAGCTTCGTCAAGGTTGGTATCGTGCCAGGTGATGGCGGAGCCTATTTGCTGCCGAAGGTGGTTGGCATGTCGAAGGCCTTGGAATTGTCACTCACAGGCGAAACCATTGGCCCGGCCGAGGCTTTGGCTTGCGGCATGGTTTCGAAAGTGGTGGCGCCGGAAGCGCTATTGGATGCGGCGCGCGCCATTGCCGCAAAAATCGCGGCCAATCCGCCGCAAGCGGTGCGGCTGACCAAGCGCCTATTGCGGGAAAGCCAGCATACGCGGCTATCCACCCTGCTTGAAATGTCGGCAGCCTATCAGGCGCTAGCGCATGGCACGCGGGATCATCGTGAAGCGGTGGATGCCATGCTGGAAAAACGCGCACCGAGTTTTGAGGGCAGATAAGATTGTGATGTAGATCAAGAACGCGCCTCAGGCCTTGGCGCAATAAGGCGCCAAAGGAAAGAGGACGCAACCATGACCTTACCCGCCGACAAATTCAGCGCCCAATCCATCTGGGATTACGTGGATGGCAAGAAGCGCGCTGCTGAGGCCGCTGAGCGTGCCGAGGCAGCAGCGCGCCGCGCGGAACAGGAAAAGCTGCGCGAAGCGTTTGAGGCGCGCGAAATCGCCCCCGACGCCTTGGACCGTATCGCCACCCTGGTGCGCCGCGCGGTGGATGCTGGTGAGAAGGAAGCGCTGGTGATGCGTTTTCCATCCGAATGGCTGCCTGATCAGGGGCGGTCCATCACCAGCCATGATCCTGCCTGGCGGGAAAGGCTGAGCGGCTTTCCGAAGCGCGCCTATGATTTCTATGAACGCGAATTGGCGCCACGCGGCTTTCAGATCAAGGTGCAAATCCTTGATTGGCCGGGCGGAATTCCTGGGGATGTCGGCTGGTTCATCACCTGGAAACGTCCAGAGGAGGATTGAAGCGCGTCAAACTTGACATTGATCAAGTCAGCGCCTGACGATCCCATCTATTCATGCGCCATTCCTCGGGAGGAGGCTGAGATGAAGCTCTGTGAAATTCTCGTCCATTTGGATCAATCGCCGCGTGCGCAGGTGCGCCTTGATATCGCGGCGTCGCTCGCGCGGCAGCATGGCGCGCACCTGACTGCGCTGCAGGTGATAGATGTCGCGATCCCGGTCATGGCCATGGGCGATGGTGGCGGCGGTGGCGCGGTAATCGCGGAATTGATGGAACAGATGCGCCAATCCGCGCTTGCTGCCGGCGTGAAGCTGAAGGCGGCTTTTGAAGCGGCGCTGGCGCGTGAGGGTATCATGGGTGAATGGCGCCAGATGGAAGGCACCACGCCGGAGATTGTCGCGCTGCATGGCCGTTATGCCGACCTGATCGTGTTGGGCCAGGATGATCCGGAAAGCGACAATGCCGGGCTTTTGGAAGCGGTGGTGTTCGATTCCGGTCGGCCCGTATTGGCCATTCCATTCGCTGGCAATTTCAAATCCATCGGCAAGCGCGTACTGGTCGGCTGGAATGCCAGCCGCGAAGCATCGCGTGCGCTGCATGATGCCTTGCCGCTGATTGCCAAGGCAGAAACAGCGACGGTTTTCCTGGCCAATCCCAAGCGCGGTCTGGATGGGCATGGTGAAGAACCAGGTGCCGATATCGCGCGGCATTTGGCGCGCCATGGGCTGAAGGTGGAAGTGGCCAAGGCGGTTGCGGATGATGTGTCTGATTCTGCACTGCTGCTCAATCACGCGAGTGACATGGGCGCGGATTTGCTGGTGATGGGTGCCTATGGCCATTCGCGTTGGCGTGAACTGGTCCTTGGTGGCGTCACGCGTAGCCTGCTTCGTGAAATGACAGTGCCGGTGTTGCTTTCGCATTAAGGCATAACAACCAAAGCGGAGTCGCGTCATCATCAGCAAAGGCTCCCCCGGATCAATCCGGGGGAGTTATTGAAGCGGCAGTTACGCCGCTTTCCGAAGCGCCACCCCAAGCCCTTCCAGCCCGGCGCAGATCGCCGCTTGGCGCGCTGCATCCGGCATGGGCATGGGCGCTCGGGAAAGCCCTGAAGGCACCCCCTGACAGGCCAGCGCATATTTCACATTGGCTGGCAGATTTTCCGCCGATAGCGCATTCCACAGCACCAGAAGCCGTTCATGCAGCGCCTTGGCGGTCGCGTGATCCCCGCGCTGCACCGCATCCCAAAGTGCCACATTGGCATGCGGCGAAGCGGCCGGCAGGGCTGAGATCGTGCCCCGGGCGCCGAGCGCATAGCTTGGATAGAGCAGCGCATCGATCGCCGTGAAGATCAGATCCTGTGGTCGTGCCTGCAAAACCAGATCCGCCAATAGCTTTAGATCGCCTGAGCTTTGCTTCACGCCAACCACGCCCGGCACTTCGCGCATGATGCGCAGCAGCAGGGCAGGAGAAAGGTAATTCCACGGAATGACATTATAGATCAGGATGGGCAACCCCGTGCCTTCGGCAACAGCGCGGAAATGCGCGAGTGTTGCTTCCTCATCCGGCTTGAAAAGGTAATGCACCGGCGTCACCTGCAGCCCTTGCGCTCCAAGGTCGCGGGCCATGCGCCCGCGGATGATTGCCTCCTGCGTCGAATTCACGATCAGCCCGGCAAGCAAGGGCAGGCGGCCGCGATTTGTCTTGGCCACGGTTTCGAACATGCGGGCAAAATCCTCACGCTCGAAAGTATGGCCCTCGCCCGTGCTGCCGCCCGGGATCAGCCCATGCACACCGGCGGCGATCTGGAATTCAACAATCTCTGCCAGGGCAGCGTGGATCACATTGCCTTGGGCATCGAAGGGGGTGGAAATCGGCGGGATCACGCCGCGAAGATCACTGAGCATGAACGTCCTCTCCTTTTCTTGGTGCCGTAGCTTTGGCTGCGCCGGGCAGCATCTGGCAGATTTCGGCGGAAGACAAGGATTTTCAAATCAGCCGCTTTCGACCGGCTTGGCCATGCGGCGGCCACATCCCCTACCAAGCGAGGTAAAGGCACCAAGCAATATCCATTGATGGCGTAACCAATGGCGCTCAGTGCCGGCCGAGCAAGCTCAATCTCTCGAAGCAGCGTTCCGCGCTGCTGTCGCCAGCGCATCGGCGCGTTCATTCATGGGATCGCCGGCATGGCCGCGCACCCAATGCCATTCAATCTCATGCGGCTTGGCCGCGGCCAGAATGGCTTGCCACAAATCCAAATTCTTCACCGGCTCCTTCGCCGCATTGCGCCAATTGGCGCGCACCCAGCCATGGATCCAGCGGCTGATGCCGTTGCGCAGATATTCGCTATCCGTATGCAAAGCGACACGGCAAGGTTTTTTCAGCGCCTCTAGCGCCTTGAGTGCCGCGGTCAATTCCATGCGGTTATTGGTGGTTTCGGCCTCGCCACCCGAAAGCTCGCGTTCATGTTCGCCAAAGCGCAGAATGGCGGCCCAGCCGCCAGGGCCGGGATTGGGCTTGCAGCCGCCATCGGTCCAAATCTGGACCAAGGGGCGCGGGTCGGCGCTGCCAGTCACAGCCCAAAGGCCGCAAGCGTTTCGGCGCCGCTGAAGAACCTGAGTTTCCGCAGATATTCCACCGGGTCTTTGCGCGTTACCAGCGCGCCTTCTGGCGTATGTGTCCAATCATATAGCCGGGTCAGCAGAAAGCGCAGCGCGGCGCCTCGGCACAGCACCGGCAGCGCAGCCAATTCAGCCTCATTCATCGGGCGCATGGTGCGATAAGCGCCCAGCATGGCGCGCGCGCGCGTCACGTTGAAGGAATAATCCGCCTCAAAGCACCATGCATTCAGGCAGACCGCGATGTCATAGGCGAAAAGATCCGTGCAGGCGAAATAGAAATCAATCACGCCGGAGATGCGCGGCTGGCCATCGGCGCCCGGCAGAAAAAACGCATTATCGGGGAAAAGATCAGCATGGATTTGCCCAACCGGCAGGCTGCCTTCGGCCGGCCAGGCGGAAAGAATGCCGGCCAGCGCCGCATCAAGTTCCGCAATCAGGCCGGGCTGCACCTCATCACCCCGTGCGCGGCAACCATCCAGCAAGGGCGCCCAGCCCTTGGGGCCTAGCGCATTGGGCCGGCGCATCGCAAACCCTGCCCCGGCCAAATGCATCTCCGCCAAGGCCCTGCCCAGAGGCGCGCAATGTTCCGCCCGCACGCGGCGCGGCCAGACGCCGGGCAGAAAGGTGACAATCGCGGCCGGCCGCCCCGCCAATTCGCGCAAGGCCGCGCCATCGCGCCCATGCACCGGCGTCGGGCAGGCCATGCCGCGCTCGGCCAGATGTTCCATCAGGCCAAGGAAATAGGGCAGCTCCGCCGGGTCCACGCGCTTTTCATAAAGCGTCAGGATGAAATCGCCGCCCTCCGTCTTCAGCGCGTAATTGGAATTCTCGACACCCTCTGCAATGCCGCGAAAGGCGAGCAATTCACCCAGCGCATAATCGGCCAGGAAGGCGCGAAGCGCCTCATCCGAAACTTCGGTATAGACAGCCATTATTCGGCAGCGAGCCCGCGCGGCAGGCGGAAGGTGATCTGTTCCACGGCTACAACCACTTCCTCGATTTCTAAGGAATAGGCTTCACCCAGCCGCGCCATCACTTCTTCCACCAGCACTTCGGGCGCGCTGGCGCCGGCGGTCACGCCCACCGTCTTGCAGCCCTGCACCAGCGCAAGATCAAGATCGGCGCCGCGCTGCACCATGACCGCCCGACGCGCGCCGCTGCGCTCCGCCACTTCGCGCAGGCGTTGGCTGTTCGATGAATTGGGCGCACCCACCACCACCACCAGATCGGAACGCGCGGCAATGGCCTTAACCGCCGCCTGGCGATTGGTGGTGGCGTAGCAGATATCTTCCTTGGCGGGGCCACGAATATCCGGAAAGCGCCGTTGCAGGATGCCGATGATCTCTGCCGTATCATCCACGGAAAGCGTGGTTTGCGTGGTATAGGCAAGCGTGGCGCCATCGGGCGAAGCAACACTTTCCGCATCCGCCGCATCCTGCACCAAAGTCACGGCACCTTCGGGCAATTGGCCCATGGTACCGATCACCTCCGGATGGCCGGCATGGCCAATCAGGAAAAGATGGCGGCCATGTTCATGATGGCGTTCGGCTTCGCGATGTACCTTGCTCACCAGCGGGCAGGTCGCATCAAGCGCAAACATCATGCGCTTGGCAGCCTCGGCCGGGACAGATTTCGGCACACCATGGGCGGAAAACACCACTGGCTGGCCGTCATCGGGGATTTCACTCAGTTCTTCGACGAAAACCGCGCCCTGCTTTTCCAGGCTTTCGACCACGAAGCGGTTATGGACAATCTCATGCCGCACATAGACCGGGGCGCCATGGCGTTTCAGCGCTTCCTCCACAATCTTGATGGCGCGATCCACGCCGGCGCAAAAACCACGCGGTCCAGCGAGCAGGAGGTGCAGGGTCGGCTTGGCAGAGGCCATGGGCGCAAGGGTCCATCCAATGGGGCCGGCTACGGGTTGCGGCGCGGCGCGAAGAATGGTCAGAGTAGCCGCAGGGCCGTGCGGCTCAAAGGGGGTTTCGGCATGGGGCGCTTCGGGGTTCTGATTCTGGCGGGGCTGGTCGCAGCTTGCGGGTCTGGTTCCTCATCGCGGGAGCCGGTGCTGGCGCCCTGCCCCAGGGTGACGATCCTGGCCGATGGGTCGGATATCACCCGCTACCGGCCGGGCGCGCCGCCTGATCTGGCGGCGATGGTGGTGGATGGCCGCATGGCGGGGGTCAGCGTGACCTGCGCCAATATCCGGGGCGGCGGGGTGGATGTGCGGGTGGCCGCTATCATGGATGTGGAACGTGGCCCGGCTGCACGCGGGAATCGGGCGGAATTCCCCTGGTTCCTGGCGGTCACCAGCGGTGATGACAGCCAATTGGTCCAACGGAAGGATGCGCTGCTGACGGTGAATTTTGAGGGCAATCAGACCCGCGCCCGGGTCACCACCGCGCCTGAGAGCATCATCTTCCCTGCCGGGCGCAACCCGGCGGAGTATCGGGTGCGGATATCCTTTGCGCTGACGGCCGAGGAGCTGGACCGCAACCGCCGCCGCGGGCCGCGCTGACCCGTCTTTTTGCGCCCGATCGGGCCGGGGCATCTTGTCTCACGCGGCGCGGTTACATACATCCTGCCTGTCAGCCGCGCCCGGTTTGGGCGGGGCTTAATGTAACCCCATCCGCGGTGGCGCTTGGCCACCGTACAGCACAGGGGGTCGCCGTGGTGCCATATCGGGCCGCCGCGATCCGCCGCAGAGGAGACTTCGGATGAGTAAGGTCATTGGCATAGACCTCGGCACCACCAATTCCTGCGTCGCCATTCTTGAAGGCAAGGATGTGCGCGTAATTGAAAACGCCGAAGGCGCGCGCACCACGCCTTCCATGATCGCGTTTGCGAAGAATGGCGAAAGGCTGGTCGGGCAATCGGCGAAGCGCCAGGCGGTGACGAACCCGACGGGCACGCTTTACGCGGTGAAGCGCCTGATTGGGCGGCGCTTTGATGACCCGATGGTACAGAAGGATATCGGGCTTGCCCCCTTCAAGATCACCAAGGCGCCGAATGGCGACGCCTGGGTTGAGGTGGATGGCAAGACCTACGCACCGCAGCAGATCAGCGCCATGGTGCTGACCAAGATGAAGGAAACCGCCGAAGCGCATCTCGGCGAGAAGGTTTCCCAGGCGGTCATTACCGTTCCCGCATACTTCAATGATGCCCAGCGCCAAGCCACCAAGGAAGCCGGCACGGTTGCCGGGCTTGAAGTGCTGCGCATCATCAATGAACCGACCGCTGCCGCTTTGGCTTACGGTATGGAACAGAAAAAGGGCGGCACCATCGCGGTTTATGACCTTGGTGGCGGCACCTTCGACGTTTCCATTCTGGAAATCGGCGATGGCGTGTTTGAAGTGAAATCCACCAATGGTGACACCTTCCTGGGTGGTGAGGATTTCGACCAGCGCGTGATTGATTATCTGGCCGATGAATTCCGCAAGGAACAGGGCATTGACCTGCGCGGCGACAAGCTTGCGCTGCAACGCCTGAAGGAAGCCGCGGAAAAGGCGAAGATCGAGCTTTCCTCTTCCAAGGAAACCGAAATCAACCTGCCCTTTATCACGGCGGATGCCTCTGGCCCCAAGCATCTGGTCATGAAACTCACGCGGTCCAAGCTGGAAGCGCTGGTGGATGATCTGATCAGCCGCACCATGGAACCCTGCCGCCAGGCGCTGAAGGATGCTGGCCTGGCCGCCAATGAGGTGGATGAGGTGATCCTGGTCGGCGGCATGACTCGCATGCCGAAGGTTGTGGAAGCGGTGCGCCAATTCTTCGGCAAGGAACCCGCGCGCAACGTCAACCCGGATGAAGTCGTCGCCATTGGCGCGGCCATTCAGGGCGGCGTGCTGAAGGG
>JADCEV010000048.1 GCA_020249865.1 Roseomonas sp.
AAGCTGGTGGTTATTTCCGGCCAGGTGCCGGTGCGTGATGGCAAGATTGCCTATACCGGCAAGCTGGGTGCCGGCGTTTCCATCGAAACCGGGCGCGAAGCGGCGCGGCTTTGCTTCATCAATCTGCTGGCGCAGTTGAAGGCCGCAGCGGGTGATTTGGATAATGTCACGCGCGTCGTGCGGCTTGGCGGCTTTATTGCCGCGCCGGCGGATTTCACGCAGCACGCTTTGGTGATGAATGGCGCTTCCGATCTGGCGGTGGAGGTATTCGGCGATGTTGGCCGCCATGCGCGCACCACCATTGGCGTGCCATCCCTGCCCGGTGATGCGGCAGTGGAAGTGGAAGGCATGTTTGAGATCGCGTGAGGGTCAGGGATTGCGATCCTTACCCGCGTGACGACATCAAGGGGCATGACCAGCCCTGCTGAACTGACGCTGACGCTCCATCGCGCCATTGCCGAAATCCCGGCGCATGAATGGGACGCCTGCGCGGGCGATGACAATCCATTCCTGAGCCACGCCTTTCTTTCAGCGCTGGAGGAAAGCGGCAGCGCGGTGGCGGAACGCGGCTGGCTGCCGCAGCATCCTGCCTTGCGTGACGGCACTGGGCGCCTGCTTGCTTGCGCGCCGGCCTATGCGAAATCCCATTCCCAGGGCGAATATGTCTTTGACCATGGCTGGGCCGATGCGCTGGAACGCGCGGGCGGGGATTACTACCCGAAGCTGCAAGTGGCCGTGCCCTTCAGCCCCGTGCCTGGTCCGCGGCTTTTGCTGCATCCTGAAGCGGGCTTTGGGCCGGATGTTTTGGCGGGCGCCCTGGTGCAGGCCTGCAAGGGCATTGGTGCCTCATCTGTCCACGCCACCTTTTGCACGGAAGCCGAATGGCGCGCCTTGGGCGAAGCCGGCTGGCTGCAACGGCTTGGCACGCAATTCCACTGGGCCAATCCAGGCTATCGTGATTTTGATGATTTCCTGGCTGCGCTGGCATCGCGGAAGCGGAAGGCGCTGAAGCGCGAAAGGCGCGATGTGCAGGCGGCAGGGCTCACGCTCCGCACTCTGCGCGGGGCGGAAATCACGCCGCGCCATTGGCAGGCCTTCCATCGCTTTTATCGCGCCACCACGGATAAGAAATGGGGCCGCAGCGCCTATCTGACGCGCGATTTCTGGCCGCTGCTCGGCGAAAGGCTTGGCGATCGCGTACTGCTGATGGTGGCGGAGCGTGATGGCGAACCCGTCGCCGCTGCGCTCAATCTGATCGGGCGTGAGGCGATCTATGGCCGCAACTGGGGCGCCATTGTGGATGTGCCCTTTTTGCATTTTGAACTTTGCTATTACATGGCCATGGATTTCGCGATTGCGCATGGCATTCCGCGCGTGGAAGCCGGCGCGCAGGGCGAACACAAAATCCAGCGCGGCTATCTGCCCGTGCCGACCTATTCCGCGCATTGGATCGCGCATCCGGGACTTTCCCGCGCGGTGGGTGAATTTCTGTCCCGCGAACGCCCGGCGATGGAACGCGAAATGGCGGCACTCGCGACCCTTTCCCCCTTTCGCCAGGTGGATGAGGGCGCGTGACACCGGGCGCGCCGCACATCGCCTATTTGCAATTGGCGACCTCCATGGCGCTGGTGGGCACCAATGTCGCGGTCGCGAAATTGCTGGCCGAAGCGCTGCCCATTCCGATGATTGCCTTTCTGCGCTGCATTTTGGCGGTGGCCTTGCTCTGGCCCCTGGCGCGCTTGCTGGAAGCTGCGCCGCGTCCGGGCGGTGAGGTGATGCGCAACCTCGCCTGGCAGGCGTTATTCGGCACGGTGATCTATAATGCCGGCTTGCTGGCGGGCTTGCGCCTGACCTCGGCCTTGGAAGGCGGGCTGGTTTTGGCAAGCCTACCCGCGGTGGTTGCTTTGGGTAGCGCCTTTTGGCTGCGCGAACGGCTGACGCCGCCGCAATGGATTGCAGTGAGCCTTGCCGCCTTTGGCATGGCGGCCATGACAATTGCGCGTACTGGTTCTGATGTTGCGGGATCCACCCTTGGCAATCTGCTGATCTTCGGCGGCGTAATTGGGGAGGCGCTTTACGTCCTGCTGGCCCGCCGCATTTCGGGGCGCGTTGGAGTGATCACAGCAAGCCTTTGGATGCAGATTTTCTCGGCGCTGATGCTCGCACCCTTTGCCCTACCCGATATTGCCAGTATCGCCGCGCTTGCCGATCCGCGTCTTGCCGCATTGCTGGTATTCCATAGCGTGACGGCAAGTGTGCTGTGTCTGCTGCTCTGGTATGCTGGCCTGCAGCGCGTCGGCGCGGGTGTGGCCGGCATTTTCACGGCCTTTCTGCCCGCGACTGCTGCGCTGGTGGCGGTGGTGGTATTGCAGGAAGCCTTCACCGCCATCCACGCCATTGGCTTTGCGCTCATGATGTTGAGCGTCCTGATCGCCACCTGGCCGCGGCGGCCAAGCACATGAGGCCGTGGTTTCAGGAGAGTCTGGGTGATTTTTGCCGCCAGACGCCGGCGCAAATTGCGGCACGCTTGGCCTATGAACAGGCGGCGCGTTTCGGCACGCTTGAATTGAAGCAACGCGATTCCTGGGAAGCCAGCACGGCGCTTTTGCAGGATGCGCTGGCCGAAGGCGACGCCAATTGGCACATCTTCATGGAGTGCGATTTGCTGCGCCTGGAAAAGCGCGCCGATGCCATCTTGCTGACCGATCGCGCGATTTTTGTGCTGGAATTCAAGATGGGCGCGCAGAAGCCGGACCTGAATGATCTGCGCCAGACCGATAATTACGCCATGGATTTGCATGATTTCCACGCCGGTAGCCGCGGCGTGCCAATCATTCCGATCCTGATTGCGCCAAACGTGCCAAAGCGCGAGCCAGACCTGCCATTGTTTTGGCATGGGGTGGCGCCGGTCATGGTTGCGAATGGCGGCATGTTGCGGGCGATTGTTGCGCGCGCCCAGGCGACGATACCGCTGCCAACAACACCAATTGATGCGCATGCCTGGGCGCATTCTGCCTATCGGCCCGTGCCGAGCGTGTTGGAAGCGGCGCGACTTTTGTATCGTCGCAATGCCGTGCCGGATATCGGCGCCACGCGGGCCGATGCGCATAACCTGACGCGTACCACCGATGCCATTGCGCGCGTCATTGCGCGTGCCCAGGCCGAAGGCGGGCGTTATGTGGTTTTCGTCACCGGCATTCCCGGTGCGGGCAAGACGCTTTGCGGTCTCAATCTCGTTTTCGGCGCACTGCGAGCGTCTGGCGCGGCCTTTCTTTCCGGTAATGTGCCCCTGGTGACGGTACTGCGGGAAGCCTTGGCGCGTGATGCCGCGCCCCAGGGAGGCACCGCGTTTCAGGCCGCGGAACGCGCCGCGCGGACCGCACTGCAAAATGTCCATCGCTTTCTGGAACATCATGTGATCCACGCGCATGAAACGCCCGAAGCGCGCATTATCGTATTTGATGAGGCACAGCGCGCCTGGGATCAGGCGCAAGCCACGCGCGATGGTCAGCGGCGAAAAAGCCATTTGAGCCTCAGCGAACCCGCCCATACGCTTGAAATCATGGCGCGCCATGATGGCTGGGCCGTGATTGTCGCGCTGATCGGCAATGGCCAGGAAATCAATACCGGTGAGGCCGGACTTGCTGAATGGGGCCGCGTGATCGCCGCCGCCCCATCCTGGCGCGCAGTCGCAGCGCCGCGTAGCACCACCGCCGATGATCCTGCGCAATGTCTGGCGGAAGGCGCCGCGCCTTGGCTTGCCTTTGATGAAAATCTCGATCTGCAAACCCCCATTCGCAGCCTGCGCAGCAGCAGAGGAACCGAATGGGTGGATGCAGTGCTGCAAGGTGACGCACCCGCCGCGCATGCCATTGCGGCGGCGACGCCAGAATTGCCCTATTACATTACGCGCGATCCAATCGCCTGGCGCGCGGCCTTGCGTACCCGCACGCGTGGCCTGCGCCGCGCCGGCCTGGTCGCTTCCGCCGGGGCGCGTCGGCTGCGCGCCGAAGGGCTTGGCGTGCAGGTGCCCGATATCGCCGATTGGTTCCTGAAGCGCTGGCCGGATATCCGTTCCTCCGAAGCGCTGGAAACCTTTGCCACCGAATATGATTGCCAGGGCTTGGAATTGGATGTGGTGGGCCTTGCCTGGGGTGGTGATTTCCTGCGCCATGCCGGGCAATGGCGCGCACGGCGCTTTGCCGGCCATCAATGGCAGATCGTACGCGGTACTGAGGAACAGCGCTACATCCTCAATACCTATCGCGTGCTGCTGACGCGCGCGCGTTATGAAACGATCATCTGGGTCCCGCCCGGTTCCGCCGCCACTGACCCCTTCCATGATATCACGCGCCCGGCGGCCGAGATGGATGCGCTGGCCGAGTTTCTTTTCGCCTCTGGCGCACGCCCCCTTGAAGCGCTACCGAAGCAAGCGGAACCCGCGCCCGAGCTGGCGCAGCTAATATGAGGGCACCATGCGCGCGCTGATCCTTCTGGCCCTGCTTCTGCTGCCACTCCCCGCCTGGGCGCAGGAGCTCAAGATTGCCGCCTGGAACATCGCCTGGCTCACCAGCAAGCCCGCCGGCCATCCCGACCTGCCGCGTGATCTGACCACCAGGACCGAACAGGATTTCGCCCGGCTGCGCGCCTATGCTGAGCGGCTGGATGCCGATGTGGTTGCGCTGCAGGAAGTGGATGGCCCCTTGGCAGCGGCGCGCGTGTTTGACGCCACCGCCTATGATTTCCACTTCCCCGCTGAAAGTGATGTGCAACGTTCCGGCTTTGCCTGGCGCAAGGGGCTGCAGGTCACCCGCAATCCTGATCTGATGGCGCTTGATCTTCGCCCCACCGCGCGGCGTTCCTTGCGGCGGGGTGCGGATATCACGCTCCATGGCGCCAATGGCGCGCGGCTACGGCTGCTGTCCATCCATCTGGATGGCGGCTGCGCGCAAGGTTCCGTGCGCCAGCCCAATAACAGCGATTGCCAAAACCTTGGCCAACAGGCGCAAATTCTGGCTGACTGGATTGCCGAGCGCCGCCGCGAAAACATGCCTTTTGTGATCCTGGGCGATTTCAATCGGCGCTTCACGCGCGATGATGAAATGCTTTCCATGCTGAATGCCGCATCACCCATGCGCCGCGCTACTGAGGGTTTTTCGAATCCCTGCTGGGCGCGCGATGGGCATGGGCGGGCTTTTGTGGATCACATCCTGCTGGGGCTCCGCGCCGCGGATTGGCTCGTCAAGGATAGTTTTCGCGTGCTTTCCTATACGGAACGTGATCCTGCCTTGCGTGACGTGATCAGCGATCATTGCCCCATTTCGGTCCGGCTGCGGCTGCCCTGAAATCTCCTATGGGCGGGGCGCGGCGCTCGTGCCATGCTCCGCCCATGTCGCTTTTCACCCGCATCACCCTGCCGCTCGCGGCGATCAATTTCATCAACCAGGCCAATCGGTCCCTGGTGGCGGTGATCGGGCCGTTTCTGGCGCTTGAATTCGGGCTGACAGCGGCGGAGCTTGGGCTGCTCGCAGCCTGTTTCTTTGCCAGCTACGCCATGGCGCAATTGCCGATTGGGCTTGCGCTTGATTTGAAAGGCCCGCGCCGCGTGCAGGCGACCCTGGCGCTGATTGCGGCAACGGGCTTTGTGATCAGTGCACTGTCAACGGATGTGCTGATGCTGGCGGTGGGACGTTGCGTTGCCGGTGTTGGTGTGGCGGCTGGCCTGATGGCCATGCTGAAGGCCAATACGCAATGGTATCCCAAGGAACGGGTGGCGGCCGTCACGGGCGCGGGGCTGTTTTTTGCTTCCATGGGTGGGCTTTCGGCGACCATGCCCGTGCAATGGGCGCTGCCTTTCATTGGCTGGCGCGGGGTTTTTGCCGTGCTCGCCATGCTGGCGGTGATGGTATCGGCCTGGATCTGGTTTTCCGTGCCCAATGCGCCGCCCGGTGTTGCACCTGCGCCGCGGCGCAGCCTGCGTCAGGAAATCGGCGAATATGGCCGCATCTTCAAGGATCCGGTGTTTCTCCGTCTCGTGCCGACGGTTGGCATGCTCTCCACGCTCAATTTCACCTATCAGGGGCTTTGGGCCGGGCCTTGGTTGCGTGATGTCGGCGGCTTGGATGATGGCGCGCGCGCTGCGGCCTTGCTGATCTATGCGCTTGGCATGATGCTCGGCAGTCTTTTCACCGGGCAGGCGGCATCCTTCGCGCAGGCGCGTGGCTATTCGCCCATGCTGATGCCCTATGTTGGTGTCGCGGGCTGCCTATTCGCCCAGGCCATGCTGATGCTGGGGCCAAGCAATTTCTGGGTCATGGCCTTCCTCTGGTTTTTCTTCTCCTTCTCGGGCTCGGTCGGGCCGGCGGGCTATGCCGCCATTGCGCAGGGCTTTCCGCCAGCCTTGGCCGGGCGCGTTTCCACCGCCATCAATTTCCTGATGCTCTGCGTGGTTTTCGTGTTCCAGACAGGGATCGGCGCCATTCTTGATCTCTGGCCGCGCACCGCAACGGGTGGCTGGGCGCCTGAGGGTTATGTCTGGGCGCTGGGCATGACTTTCGCCGTCCAATTGGCGGCAGCACTCTGGATTTTCCTGCCCTGGTGGCAACCACGAAAGGAACTTGCGTAATGGAAAAAAGAGCAACCAAGATCCTGGACCGCTACCGCGTGACCAAGGGGCGCGGCTTTCGCCTGAAGGATTATGACCCGGGCGATACCGCCGGGCTTGAGATGCAGAAAACCGCAGCCGAGGCGCTGTTGCAGCAGGGTATCGCGCGGCTCGCGGAATTGCAGGACAAGCTTTATGCGCAGGATCGCTGGTCTGTGCTGTGCATTTTCCAAGCCATGGATGCCGCCGGGAAGGACGGCGCCATCAAGCATGTATTCTCCGGCGTCAATCCGCAGGGCTGCCAGGTGCATTCCTTCAAGGCGCCGGGGGCGATGGAATTGGACCATGATTTCCTCTGGCGTCATTCCATTGCACTACCGGAACGTGGTCGCATCGGCATTCATAACCGTTCCTGGTATGAGGAAGCGCTCGTGCTGCGCGTGCATCCGGAATTCCTTGCACGCCAGAAGCTGCCGCCTTCGCTGATCGGCAAGAAGATCTGGGATGAAAGGCTGGAAGATATCGCGGCCTATGAACGCTATCTGGCGCGGCAAGGGACGGTGGTGCTGAAATTCTTTCTCAATGTCAGCCAGGAAGAACAGAAAAAGCGCTTCCTGTCCCGCATTGAAGAACCCGAGAAGAATTGGAAATTCTCACCCAATGATATTGCGGAAGA
>JADCEV010000049.1 GCA_020249865.1 Roseomonas sp.
ACAGCGGCCAGAATGACTTCGTCGAGGGCACGATCGTTGGTTGGCGTTTGATCTTTACCACCGGACGCTTCGGCCTCATCTTCGGTCGGCGGCGGAGGCTGCTCGGGTTGGGCCGGCTCCTCCGCTGGCGGAAACACCGGCACACGGGGCGCGAGCACCAGCCGCGCGGCCAAAGCGAGATCATCTTGTTCGACTCTGGAGTGACCCGCAAGCGCGGCACTGGCGCAGGCGATACGCAGCGCGAGCAACGGCGCACGCAACGACGCTATGCCTAACGCTATGGCCGCCGCACAAACTGCCTCGATCTGGACCACGTCGGGCTTGAGAGATGGCAACTTCGCACGTGCCGCAGCTGTTTCCCCGGCATCAGCAGAGAATTCCTCGGCGTCTCGGACGCCGATTGCGTTGAGATCGAGGTGGAGCGCCAGACGATCGCGCAGCGACGCCGGCGCGAATTCGTCCTCAAGGCCTTCGTCCAATGCGATCACACCGAAACGAGCAGGCATCCGAAGGGACAGTCCGTCGCGCTCGACGATGGTCTCCCCAGCGTCCATCGCCGCTGTGACATGCACCGTCATTGCGGCCGATAGCCGCTCTGCCATCGCCAACATGATCACGCCACCGTCCGCTTCTGCCAAGAGCCCGCGTTCGGCAACAGGTCGGCCGTTCAGTAGAGTCGCGTTGAGGTCCAATCCGCCGAGCAGCCGGCCCTCAGCGATATTCAGCGGCACTTGCTTCACATTGCAGGATGCCGGCAGTGCCAAACGAAGCAAGGCGAACCAACGATCTCGCACTGGGCCTGCGCGTGATCTCAGTAACACGCCCCCGGTCCCTGACGGGTCCACCGCAAACAATTGCGCCGCTGTCACCGCGTCGGACCAAACGGGGGCGCCGGTCACCCCAGCACCTCCAAAATCGCACGGTCGACCCGTACCGAGGAGCCCGCATCATCGAGCGGATTGCGCCGCAGCCGATGGCGCAGGGCCGAGGGAGCGATCCGGCGGAGATGATCGTCGGTCACGGCCTTGGCGGAGTCCAGTGTCGCTAGCGCACGGGCCGCACGCATCAAGGTCAATTCGCCGCGCAGGCCGTCGGTGCCAAGCGCCATGCAGAGTTTGGCGGCGCGCTCGAGCGTGACATCAGGCACCGAAACCGAGGAGAGTTTCTCCCGCGCCATGATGATCTTCTTGCGAAGCATGGCCTCGTCCTTGGCCCACTTTGTGACGAAGGCTTCGCTATCGTTTTCAAAAGCGTCACGGCGCCGCACCACCTCGATCCGGTCCGCAAGATTGTCGGGGGTCTTCACCTCTACCGACATGCCAAAGCGATCCAGCAATTGCGGGCGCAATTCCCCTTCTTCAGGGTTACCGCTTCCTATCAACACAAAGCGCGCCGGATGGCGCAGGCTGATACCTTCCCGTTCCACAACATTCTCACCCGATGCCGCTACATCCAGCAGAAGATCAACCAGATGATCCTCAAGCAGGTTCACCTCATCAATATAGAGGAAACCGCGATGCGCAGCGGCCAGCAGCCCCGGTTCAAAGGCCTTGATGCCCTGCGCCAAAGCCCTTTCGATATCAAGCGCACCCGCCAGACGATCTTCAGTTGTACCAAGTGGCAAATCCACAACAGGCACCGGAACCATCCGCTTTTCCGGTTTCCTGCCCTTTGGCAGGGCACTGCAGTGCGAACAGGATGCAAGCGGTGCCGCCGGATCGCAAGCAAAAGGACAGCCCGCAACTACTGCCATTTCCGGCAATAGCGCGGCCAGAGAACGCACCGCTGTGGATTTGCCAGTACCGCGATCCCCAAACACCAGCACACCACCAATGCTTGGATCAACGGCCGCAATCATCAGCGCCCGCTTCATCTCCTCCTGGCCCACAATGGCGCTGAAGGGATAGGCGGGGCGGATGGGCGAAGCGATGGCCTTGCTGATTTCCTCTCCACTCGGGCGTTGCGCCGTTCGACGAGAGAGTTGCGCTTCCGGCCCGGACCTATTGGCCGGCCGGAAACCCGCTACCGCGCCATCCATCACGCAGCCCGCCGCAACCGAAACTGCGCCCAAACCCGTTCCAGTGATTCCACCAAATGATCCATATCCGCATCGGTATGGACTGGAGATGGCGTAATGCGCAGCCTTTCCGTGCCGCGCGGTACGGTTGGATAATTGATGGGCTGTACATAGATGCCATGCTCATCAAGCAAGATATCACTGAGCTTCTTACACAGCGTCGGATCACCCACCATAACCGGGACGATGTGGCTAAGGTTATCAAGATGCGGGACACCAACCGCGTTCAACCTGCGCCGCAGCGTCGCCGCACGTTCATGCAAGC
Source organism: Roseomonas sp. (assembly GCA_020249865.1). Classification (GTDB taxonomy): domain Bacteria; phylum Pseudomonadota; class Alphaproteobacteria; order Acetobacterales; family Acetobacteraceae; genus Neoroseomonas. Next base: position 2,343 of record JADCEV010000049.1, read on the forward strand.
GCTCCCGTTCCAGATTGCTTTGACGCAGATGGCGCATCGCGGCGCGCGCACCCGCCGCAATTGCCGGCGGCAAGGCTGTTGAGAAAATGAAGCCGGAGGCGAAGGAACGGACAAAATCGCACATGGCCGCACTGCCGGCGATATAGCCACCGATGACACCAAATGCCTTGGCAAGCGTGCCTTCAATCACCGTCAAGCGATCGGCAACGCCATCGCGTTCTGTTATGCCGCCACCAGTTTGGCCGTAAAGCCCAACCGCATGCACTTCATCGCAATAGGTCATGGCACCATGGGCATCGGCCACATCACAGATATCGCTGATGGGCGCGATATCGCCATCCATGGAATAGACGCTTTCGAAAGCGACCAGTTTCGGCGCTGATTTCGGGAGTTCTGCCAAAACACGCTGCAAATCGGCGACGTCATTGTGCTTGAAGAGAACTCGCTTGGCCTTGCTGTGGCGCATGCCTTCAATCATGGACGCGTGGTTCATTTCATCAGAAATGATGATGCATCCGGGCAGCTTCGATCCGAGTGTGGAAAGCGACGCCCAATTGGACATATAGCCGGAATTGAATAGCAGGGCCGATTCACGCCCGTGAAGCGCGGCCAGGTCACGTTCCAGCAAGACATGTTCATGGTTGGTGCCTGAGATATTGCGCGTACCGCCCGCACCTGCACCGCAACGATCCAGCGCTTCATGCATGGCATCCAGCACATCAGGATGTTGGCCCATGCCAAGATAGTCATTGGAACACCAAACCGTCACCTCACCACGCACACCCTTGTCATGGCGGGTCGCGCGGGGAAATTCACCGCGGCGGCGTTCCAAATCGGCAAAGACACGGTATCTGCCCTCACGACGAAGGCCATCAAGCTGTCCCTGGAAAAATTCCTCATAATTCATGTCACATTCTCCTTGCCCAGAATGATTTTCCAGGTCTTGCGATTGTGCGCAGGTCGCTTCCGGTATGACTGTCCGGAAAAAGGCCCCACGCCATGCCTTTGGTCGTGATTTTTCTCATGCGCCGTACCTCAGCGCGTAATTCTCAAACTCTGAGCGAATGCCGTGCATATCCAATAGCCGTCCGGTCACGATGAAACCGGTCCGTTTTGCTTCTGATGTGGTTTCGCGATGCAAGTGCATGACCCCATTCGCGAAATCCAGTGCAAGCCAACCATCGGATGATCGTATCGAACCCTTCAGGCTCTCCACAGAACCAAAAGCCCCAGCCGAGATTCGCAGCAAAAGCGCATTCAAGGGACGTGTATCGAAAGGACCACTTCTGTCGGTAGACCAGGTTCCTGTCTGTGCAGGCGCTTCCTTATCGCGCAAGCCCCAACGCCATAGCGTTTCAATGGGCAAGGGCAACATCAGGAACCAATGCTCAATCACCGCGAGCGAAGCGATGGTCGCAATCAGCATGAAGCCGGCCGCTTGATGCGCATCCGCACCATCCGCAAAGGCCTTGTGAAACAGCCAGGCGCTCAAGAGCGTGCCGAGCGTGATCGAGAAGGGAAACAGCGCATTCATCGGCCGATGGGCGAAATAGCTGCTCATGTAGCGAAGATGCGCAGGCAGCATCGTCTCTCCCGTATTCCGCACACCCAGATACAGGTTGAGCTTTGCGCTAAGCCGCATGACCCACAGGATGCCATAAGTCATCAGACCGATCCGGTTGGGACCCTGCGCGAAAGCGATAATCAGCAGGAAGCCCAGCGCCAGAATGAATATCTCATGCCAAAGCACGACACGCGTTGCGGACCAGAAGCGTTGCAGGCCAGCAAGATCAGATGGCAATGCCTTGCGATTGGGGCCCGTGATCAACCCGCCCAGGAAACTGATCTCCACCGCGCCCCAAATTGCCAAGGCCGCCAGGAAGGAAAGATAGGCGCCAGCAGCGCTAACCTCCTCGGCGGTGAGATGCAGCGTAAAAAGGCCGCCAATAAGCAAGACACCTGCGGCAACAGCAAGTGCCATACGCCGCGCCGCAAGTGTTGTGACCGCAAAAAGAATGGCACCCGTCGTCAGCCACCAAAGAAAGATGGCGATCAGGGCGGCGGTCATGCTTTCTGGCATGGCGCGCTGCTACCAAACGGGCGAAAGGCGAATTTCGGCAGGCAGCGGATGCTTCTTTGGCCGGCGGAAAAACAGCTTGGCAAAGACGGTCGCTGCAGAAATGCTGAGACCGATCCCACGCAACCTGCCGCCAATGCCGCCCTGCCGGCGCGCATCGTTCATTTTCTCCGAAATCTGCAATAGCCGATCCATGTCTTCCATGAAGCCCGGCCCATCAACATCCAAGGTTACGGGGAATACCTGGCGGCAAATTTCCTCCGTAATCTTGAACACCTGCCGATCATATTCGGTGGGCGTCATGCCAAGCGCCTTGTGGAATTCCGGCCGGCCATGATCACGCACATACATGGTGGCGAAAACCGCAAGCTGGAAGAAACGGCACCAAAGCGCATTCACACCGGTAAGCAGCTTCGGATTGGCGCGCATCAGCAGCGCGAAGGCCTCGCCATGGCGGAATTCATCATTGCACCATTTTTCGAACCACTGGAAAATTGGATGAAAGCGCAATTCCGGGTGGCGTTCGAATTGGCGGAAGATGGTGATGTAGCGGGCATACCCGATCTTCTCGCTCAAATAAGTGGCATAGAAGATGAATTTAGGCTGGAAGTAATGGTACTTCTTCGCGCGTGTCAGAAAGCCAAGATCAACGCCAATCCCCAGATCCTTGAGCGCATCATTGATAAAGCCGGCATGGCGGCTTTCATCACGTGCCATGACAGAAAACAATTCGCGCATATCCGGGTTGGTCACGCGCTTCTTGATTTCGGCATAAAGCACGCAGCCGGAGAACTCGGCGGTCACGCTGCTCACCAGAAAATCTACCAATTCCTTCTGCAAACCCTCTGGCAGATCATCGAGCTTGAAGGCATCGAATTGCTCATCACGGACGAAATGGCCCTTATTCGGGTCACGATGGAATTCTTCCATCAGCCGATCCCATTCGGCGCGCACCGGTTCCACATCGATCGCGTCCATTGCCGCGAAATCCGTGGTGTAAAAGCGCGGCGACAGGACTGTCTCGGTCAGCGCAAGCTCTGTCGTCTCACGCGAGAGCTTGTCCCGCATGGAGTGGGTTACGGCGTTCATGCGGCCTCCTTCGGCTCAAAGCCCACATGATAGAGCTCGGTCAACTCAAGGATGGAGCGAAACTGTGTCCAATGCCTGCGGAAAAAGCCCGCGCGGATGATGGTGGCTGAGGTTTCGAAGCTGTATTTCTCACCAAAGGCCACCTGGGCCGGTGCGCCATGGACAATCACCTGATCACCGGGACGCAGCACCACATCTTCAGGCACGGCATAGGCGTGGAAACTATCGAAGCTGCGTTCGATTTCGACGGTACAGGGCACATCGAAGCGCCTGCCCCGCCGATTGTTGCTTTCTTGGGTCATTTGCCTTCCTCGTTTTTTTTGAACAATATTTCCGCAAAACTCTGCAGATTTGTCGCACCAAAGGCGCGCAAATCCGTCCAACGACCACTTGCCGGGTCTTCAAGAATGATCGCGCCGCCCTGCAACGCCGCAAGCCGTAAGGGGCTTTCCGCACCGGGATTTTCCAAGCGCCTTTCGCGTATGAACCCGCGCAGCGCCCCGCGCACAAAGCCACCCTCACCAGGTTGAATTTCACCAATCAACTGGCCGGTGGCCGCATCGCGGATCGAAATGCCGCCATCCATCCGGTCGCTGAACAGAATCTTGCGCGCAAAGATCGCCTCATGCGGCTGATAGCGGGCCTGCTGGCTTTCGCTTGGATTCAACAGGACCAATGCAAGAACGCCGGCCAGTACCACCGCGAGCCCATAGCCCATATAGTCCTTGCGCGCGCCTATGGCCTTGGCCTGCATCATCCTTCCCCTATGCCATCGCCGTCGCGCCACCTGGCATTTCGGCTTCTGCTGCATTCTGACTACGGCTAATGGCCGCACCGCCCGTATTGGCGACCGCTTCACCCAAAATCCTGGCAACCCCCGCCGCACTCGCCACACCGCGGAGCATGGGCCTTGGCCGGCCAACACTCCATCCGGCGCAATGTGGCCATAAGGCAATCCAGGAAATCCGGTGGCTTGGGAGCAAGTCCATCACAATATCGCCGTGGCCATCTTTGCGATTCCGCAAATTAGCGCCGGCGATTGCCGCAAACGGGATATTGATGGTGATGGGCAAGGCGACACCCACGCGCAGCACAAGGCGGCGTGAGGTAATCGAATAGACACTGGTCTTGGCCGTTACTTTAGCAAGCAGCGCCAAAATGCCAATCGCGACACTGCCCACTAGCATCAAGATAGCTGCCGAACCAATGGCTGCTATCATTGAATTGCCCTGCAGGGCTGCATTCAGCAAATCCCAGCCTGCAAGCAGCAGAAAGTAAGCCATGACCCAACGGATCAGAAAGACCCGTTGGGCAATTTCAGTCCAAGCCGGCGCCCCTTGCCACAGCAAAACCTCACCTGCCGGAAGCGCTTCCGGAAGGCCCGGTATTGGTTCCAGCCCGTGTTCGGTCAGGCGTGCGGGGGCTGGCTTGGTCACAGGCATGGCTCGCTGCGTTCGGGCGTGGCATAGAAGTGACCACCGCCGAAATAGGCAGAAATGCGATCTTCTTCGAGCAAGGTAATCTGCTCAGGCTTCGCAGTGCCAGGTGCTGCAGCGAATTGCGCAGCGGTGACGGAAATCACGCGCGCCGTGCCATCATCGGTAAAGGTACATAGGAACATCGGCACCAAAACGCGTCGCCCGTTGGAAAGCTCGGCTTCCAGGTAGCGCAAGATGTATTCCGAACGATCAACCCAAAGATCAACGGTCGTGCCCGCAACCTCACCATCCAAGGTGATCACAGGCTGACCGCGCGGATCTGGATCTTCATGGGCGATATGCCAACCCGGCGCAGCGCGCAGCGGCACGATCTTCGGCTGATGATCATCAAACGCCAAATCAGGTTCATCAGCCCTGTCGGCATAGGCTGCGGGCCCAACACCATCCTTCATCGCATCCCCGGTCGGCAGGAAAGCCGTGCCGGGATAGGGATATTCCGGGACCAACTGCGCACTGACATCGCGTTCCGGCCGCACGCCCTGCACAACAGTGGCACCTTCCGGATAATGCAACCGAAAGACCTTCGGCGGCGGTGTTTCCGGAAAGCCATGCATGGTCGCGAAAGCCGGACGATCCGGCAATTCATTGATCATCGGATAGCCTTCGCGCTTGTTCTCTCGCGTCAGATAATAGATCAGGCCAGCGAAGAAGGCGAAGAAGATGTAGAGGGAAAGTGCCGCCGCATCGAGAAAGACCGGCGTTGCGGGTGTGGTCATGGCAATGCTCCATGTTGGTTTTGCAGCCCGGCGAGTACCGGCCGGCCTGCATCACGTTGAGGTCCTGAGGAAACTGAATCATTGGCCCGCAGCAATGGACCAACGACCGCAAGCATCATGAACAGCAGCATGATTTCGACGATATAAACACCGACATAACCGGTGCTTGGCGCATCAAGCCCGGCACCAAGGATACCGGCCGAGGCAAGAGAGGAAATGACATCACGAATAACGCCACCAAGCGCGACAGCCAAACCGCCGGCGGTCGCTGTCACCGCGCCCCAAACACCAAGCGTCAGACCGATCTGACCTTCCGGTGCGGCCTGCATGCAGCCCGTCAGCGTTGCATGGGCAAAGAGCCCAGCCCCGAATCCGATCGCCGCAGTTCCGGCTGCGAAGACAAGCGTGGATACAAGCGGTGCGGCAAAGATCACCATCACGAAGCCCGAGATACCGACGATGGCACCCGCACTGGCGACGCGTTGTGCATGCATTCCCCGCGCAAGCAACGGTGCGGCACGCAAAAAGCCTAAGACCGCGCCACTCGCAAACAGTGCCGTCAAGCCGGTTGTCGCACCCACGCTAAGCGCAAGGATTTGCCCGCCATAGGGCTCCAGCAGCACATCCTGCATGCCAAAGGCGGCTGTTCCCAATGCGGCCGCCAGCAAGCGCCGATCCCACGGCCCAGCCTTGCGCAAAAGCTTGAGACTTTCGCGAAAGCCCGGATCACCCGGGGCGCGACCAACTGTCAGTTCCGGCCGTCTTGGTTCCTGTTTCCAGGCGGCGATCAGATTGATGACAAGGGTCGCCGCCGCCATGCCTTGCACAAGCTGGATCAGTTTAATCTGCGAAAAATTCGCAAGGAAGGCGCCGAAAGCAATTGCGGAAATCACCATCCCAATCAATTGCATCAGCGAAAGAATAGTAACGACATTCGGCTGTGCCTCTCGCGGCACAATATCTGTTGCCAAGGCTAGCCCGACAGTCTGCACCGTATGCATGCCCGCCCCCACCATGAGGAAGGCAAGCCCCGCAGCAAGCTGCGCCACCCAGGGCGGTGCCCAGGTGTCGCCAGAAAGGATGATGAGCGCAAAGGGCATCATCGCCAGGCCGCCGAATTGGATAATCGTGCCCAGCCAAAGGTAGGGCACGCGCCGCCAGCCCAGTACGGACCGATGCGAATCCGAACGAAACCCAATCAAGGCGCGCAAGGGTGCGAATAGCAGCGGCAGCGCCACCATGATGGCAACCAGGCTCGCCGCCACACCCATCTCCACAATCATGACGCGATTGAGCGTGCCAACCATCAGCACCGCCGTCATGCCGCAGGAAATCTGAAACAGCGAAAGCCGCAACAGGCGCCTGATTGGCAAAGGGCCGCTGCTGGCTTCGGCAAAGGGCAGCACATTCAGGCTGATCCCTGTCCAAAGCCTTGCCAAGCGGTCATTCACCTCGCTCATTTCCGGATCAACTCCAGCGCATGAGAGGTATAAAACCCGCGCGAGATGCGGCGATCCTGGCCGAGATTCCAGGACATGAGCTGCCGCTCACCCTTGATCCTTCCCTTCAAGCTGCGCTCCGCCACGGGTTCAATCGCCGGTGCACGATCACCACGCGGAAAGGCGCGTCCCACGAAATGCATTGCTGCAAGCAAGGGTGTTTTCGGCGCAAAGGTCATCAGCATGGAATGCCGAATGCGCGGCGCGAGGCTCGCCAGGCTTCGCACCATATCATCCGGGTGATAATGGATCAGGCTATCCATGGCGACGACATGGTCAAAAATGCCGAATTGACCATCCAGCATATCACCCACTTCATGGATGATGCTGCCTTCCGGCGCGAGGCCTTCGCTACGTTCCCGCGCAATCTTGATGAGCGAGGGCGAAACATCAATCGCGACCACCTGTGCACCGCGCCGTGCAGCCTCAATCGCAAAAGCACCGGTGCCGCAGCCGGCATCCAGCAGGCGCTTGCCGGTGAGGTCATCAGGCAGCCAGGACAGCAAGGTCTGGCGCATTTCATCACGGCCGGCACGCACAGTCGCACGAATGCCACTGACCGGCGCATCGGAAGTCAGCCGCGCCCAGGCATCCGCGGCTGTACGATCGAAATAGGTTTCGATCTGGCTGCGGCGGCTTTGATAGGTCGCGGTTTGCATCAATCAAATCCCAACAAATCGAAGATTTCACGATCCTTCAGCGGCGCGGCTTCCAAGCCATCCGCACCGGCCCAGAGCGCTTCCGCGAGGCGAATGTATTCCGCCTGCACTGCTTCAAGCTCTGGCGAGCCTTCCATTTCAAACAGCGTTGCCTTTTTCAGGCGAGAGCGACGAATCACATCAAGATCCGGGAAATGGGCCAGGGTCTTCATGCCGCTTGCGGCATTGAAGCGATCAATCTGGTCGGTCGCGGCACTGCGGTTGCAAATCACGCCACCAAGCCGCACCGGATAATTCTTCGACTTCGCCTTGATGGCGGCAATGATCCGGTTCATGGCGAAGATGCTATCGAAATCATTGGCGGCCACTACCAGGCCACGTTCCGCATGCAGCAAGGGTGCCGCGAAACCGCCACAGACCACATCGCCCAATACATCGAAGATCACCACATCCGTATCATCCAGCAGATGATGATCCTTGAGCAGTTTCACGGTTTGGCCAACGACATAACCGCCACAGCCGGTGCCGGCTGGCGGACCGCCTGCTTCAACGCACATCACGCCATTATAGCCTTCAAAGACGAAATCCTCGGCCCGCAATTCCTCGGCGTGGAATTGGACGGATTCCAAGACATCGATCACGGTTGGGATCAGGCGCTTGGTCAGCGTAAAAGTGCTGTCATGCTTGGGATCGCAGCCGATTTGCAGCACCTTCTTGCCGATTTTGGAAAAGGCGACAGACAGGTTCGACGAAGTCGTACTTTTGCCGATGCCACCCTTGCCGTAGACAGCAAAGACCTTGGCTGTCGTGCCAGAGACGGCATCATCCATATGCACTTGTACGCTGCCCTCACCATCTCCCTGGCGGGGGCGTCCGGTCAGGCGGGGCGGCTCTCTCATCAACACGGTCATGCCGCGACTCCTTCACTGATGCCTTCGATACGATCTTCAAGCTCATCGCCGGCCTGCCGAAGTGCGGCCAGAACATCGGCGCTGGGGTTCCAGTAGCGACGTTCCTGCGCCTCGATCAGGCGATTGGCGATTTTGGCTGAAGCGGTGGGGTTCAAATGCGCCAAACGGTCGCGCATTTCCTTATCAAGCACATAGATATCTGCGATGCGTTCATAGACCCAAGGTGCAACATGGCCGGTGGTGGCGGACCAGCCCATGGTGTTCGTCACATGCGCTTCAATTTCACGCACACCTTCATAGCCGTGTTTCAGCAGCCCTTCATACCATTTCGGGTTAAGCGCACGCGTGCGGGTTTCGAGTGTGACCTGTTCAGAAAGGGTTCTGATCTTGCCCTCACCACGAGTCTGATCGCTGATATAGATGGCGGAAGCGCGCCCCCCTCGTGCAACCTGCACCGCGCGACTTACACCGCCCAGCATATCGAAATACTGGTCAATGGTGGTCACACCCACTTCAACACTATCCAGATTCTGATAGGTAATTTCCACACTCGCCAAAACCTGCTGCAAAACCTTATCGGCGCGTTCCGGCTTGCCATCCAGGCCATAAGCAAAACCTTTGCGCCGAACGAAGCTGGTGGCCAATTCATCTTCATCATTCCAGGCGCTGTCATGGATCATGGAATTCACATGCGCGCCATAGGTGCCATCGGTATTGCCAAAGACGCGCAGCGCCGCCTGTTCCATGCTGCCGCCATGTTGCGCAATATGTTGCAGCGCATGTTTGCGGATGAAGTTCTGCTCCGCGGGTTCCTCCGCTTGCGCTGCAAGCAGCGCGGCCTCCGCGAGCAGTTTCATTTGCAGCGGCAGGAGATCACGGAAAATGCCTGATAGTGTCATCACCACATCAATGCGTGGGCGGCCCAATTCGGCCAAGGGCAGCAGCGCGGCGCCAGCAAGGCGACCGTAGCTGTCATAACGTGGCATTGCGCCCATCAGCGCAAGCGCCTGAGCAATCGGCCCGCCTTCGGTTTTCAGATTATCCGTGCCCCAAAGCACCATCGCCACGGTTTCGGGCACGGCATTGCCCTCAGCCAAATGGCGTTCCAGCAAGCGGCCGGCCTGGCGCATGCCATCCTGGACGGCGAAGGCACTCGGTAGCTTGAAGGGATCGAAACCATGCAGGTTCCGGCCCGTCGGCAAGACATCCATGCTGCGCAACAAGTCACCACCAGGTGCGGGCATGATATAGCGGCCTTCCAAGGCGCGCAGGATGGAAGGGATTTCGTGATCTTCCGCCAGAAGCGCATCATACCGCGCCTTTGCGCCAGCTTCGGTGACACCGGCGGCGCTCAGCATCTCAGCGCGCTGATCGGCATTTGGCGGTTCGCCAACCACATGCATGCCATGCGGGATCAGCGTATATTCCAATTCCAGCAAACCGGCGCTGAGCTTCACAATCTCTGGCGCGGGATCAGCCCAGACAGGTTCTTCCGTCGCCAAATCCACCGCACTTGCCTGCGCCTGGATCAAGCCGGCCAGGGCCGCACGCTGGTTCGGATCAGCATCAGGATCAAGCGCGCGCCAGCGATCAATCGAAGCCTTCAAGTCAAGCAACCCGCGATACAGCCCGGCTGAGGCAATGGGTGGCGTCAAATAGCTGATCAGCGTGGCCCCGGCGCGGCGCTTGGCCAACATGCCCTCAGACGGGTTGTTCGAGGCATAGAGGTAGTAATTCGGCAAATCGCCAATCAGCCGATCAGGCCAGCATTGCGCTGACATGCCGGCCTGTTTCCCCGGCATGAATTCCAGCGCGCCATGCGTGCCGAAATGCAGCACCGCATCCGCACCGAAATCCTGCCTGATCCATTGATAAAAAGCGCTGAATGCGTGGGTTGGCGCGAAATCGCGCTCAAACAACAGCCGCATCGGGTCGCCTTCATAGCCGAAGCCCGGCTGCACACCGACGAAAACATTGCCGAGCTGAACACCAAGAATGAAGATATCACGCCCATCGGTTTGAATGCGCCCAGGCGTGGGGCCCCAGCTTTTTTCAATTTCGGCAAGCCATGGCGTACGGCGCATATGCTGATCAGCGGAAACCCGCGCCGCGAGATTCGCGGTGGTGCCGTACCGGTCACGATTGCCGTTGATCACCATCTCCCGCAGGACATCGGCAGTTTCCGGCAGTTCAACGTGATAGCCGGCCGCCTTCATGGCCTTCAGCGTATTGAACAGCGAAGGGAAGACACCAAGATAGGCGGCCGTACCGGTCGTGCCGGCATTGGGCGGGAAATTGAACAAGACGGTTGCGATTTTGCGCTCCGCGCGCTCCGTCCGGCGCAAGGCCACCAGACGCGCGATACGATCCGCAAGCGTCGCTGCCCGTTCCGGATGCGGCACCATATCGCGCGCACAGGAAACGCCATCACAGCCAGCACAACGTTCATTGGCATCGCCGCCCGCACCACAGCGGCCACCAAAAGTCATCGGCCAAATGCCGCCATCCAATTCAGGAATGGCCACCATCATGGTTGCTTCCACGGGCAAAAGACCGCGCGCATTGCCGGCCCATTGCTTCATGGTTTGGAATTCAAGCGGATGCGCGGCGATATAAGGCACATCAAGCTTGGCGAGCGCCGCTTCCGCCGCGCGGGCATCATTATACGCGGGCCCGCCGACCAGCGAAAAACCAGTCAGGGACACCAGCGCATCAATCGCAGGCACGCCATCCTTGGTGAAAAACGCGTCCATCGCGGGGCGGCCATCCAGGCCCGCAGCGAAGGCTGGAATGACATTAAGCCCGCGCGCTTCCAGCGCTTCGATCATGCCGTCATAATGCTTGGCATTGCCTGCCAGCACATAGGATCGCAGCAGCAAAAGCCCAACCGTACCGCGCGTGCCCGCCCGCGGCAGGGCTGCGAGGTTTTCGCCAATCCGGCCCTTCATTCGCGGGTGATAAAGCCCGGTTTCGGGATATTCGATGGGTGCTGCGACTGAAAGCTTCTGCTTGCCCTTGGCATAGCGCTGCACCAGCAATGCAACCATATTCGCAAGGTTATCCGCCGATCCCGCGAGCCAGTATTGCAGCGTCAGGAAATAGGCGCGCAAATCTTGCGCGGTGCCGGGAATGAAGCGTAGCAGCTTCGGCAATTCACGCAGCATGCGCATTTGGCCCTTACCGCTCGCGCCATTGCCGTCCTTCTTGCCGCGCAAGCGCTTCAGCAAGCCCATCAAGCCCTTGGCTTCGGCCGACATATCAAGCCGACCCATGCGCGTCAGGCGCGTGATCTCGGGCGCTGAAAGGCAGCACACTAGCGCATCACAATCGGCGCGGCGCGCGGCAATGGCATCCTGCACCAGGCGGAAATGATCTTCCAGGAACAGCATGCCGGCAATGATGATGTCCGCGCGTGCGATGTCGGTATGGCAAGCCGCCAAGGCCGCCTCATCGCCCGCGAATTCATCCGCGGCATGCAGGGTCAATTCCAACCCCGGGATTTGCTGGCGCAGGATCGCACGCGCCTTATCCACCGCGCCACCGAAATGGCTATCCATCGTCACAATGACGATGCGGGGTGCTGACGCCTCAGCGGGAGAAATGGGCTTTGGCATCGTAGAGCGTCTCAAGGGTGATCACGGCAATGCCGCGTTCTTCGGCGAATCTTTCGGTATTCCGGCGCGCCTTGCCGCGCACGAAGAAGGGGATTTTGCGCAACTCCGCCTCGGCCTCATGTGCCCAGCTCGCGGGGCCCGCAGCAACTTGCACGGCGGGCGTTTCAGCTTGCGGCCCATGGCCCAGATGGGATGGCGCGACGCCATCACGGAATTCGAAATCTTCGCGGAACATGCCAAGCAGATGTTCCTCAAGCCCCATCATGAGCGGATGGACCCAGGTATCGAAGATTACATTGGCGCCTTCAAAACCCATTTGCGGCGCATACCGCGCAGGGAAATCCTGCACATGCACGGGCGCGGAGATCACCGCGCAGGGAACGCCAAGCTTCTTCGCAATATGGCGTTCCATCTGCGTGCCGAGCACCAATTCGGGTTGCAGGGCGGCGATGCGTTCTTCGACTTCCAGATAATCATCGGAAATCAGCGCCTCGCAGCCATATTTTTCGGCAGCAGCACGAATTTCGCGGCCGAATTCACGGCTGTAAGTGCCAAGGCCGACAACGGCAAAGCCCAGTTCTTCCTGCGCGATGCGCGCTGCCGCCATGGCGTGGGTGGCATCGCCAAAGATGAAAACGCGCTTGCAGGTCAGGTAATTAGAATCGACCGAACGCGCATACCAGGGCAGCCGCAGCGCGTCGCCACCACCGGCTTCAGGCGCTGGCAGACCCGCAAGCGCTGCCACTTCCGCCATAAAATCGCGCGTCGCACCAACACCAATCGGTACAATGCGCGTGAAGGGCTGGCCCAAATGGCGCTGCAAATACCCGGCTGCGACCTGCGCAATTTCGGGATAGAGCACGACATTGAAATCCGCGTCACGCAGGCGGGTCAGATCAGCGGGTGTTGCGCCCATCGGCGCAGTGACCACCACTTCAATGCCCATGGTGCGCAGTAGCTTAGTGATTTCCGTCACATCATCGCGATGCCGGAAGCCAAGCGCCGTCGGTCCCAGAATATTGCAGCGCGGCGCGCGGGCCGGATCACGTGGCGCGCGGGTTTGCGCTGGTCCCGCAAAAGCGCGCACCAGTCGATAAAATGTCTCCGCCGCGCCCCAATTTTCCTTGCGCTGATAGGCGGGCAATTCCAGCGGCACCACGGGCACCGGCAGGCCAAGTGTCTTCGCCAAACCGCCCGGATCATCCTGAATCAGCTCTGCCGTGCAGGAAGCGCCCACCAGCATGGCTTCAGGCTTGAAGCGCGCATAGGCATCACGCGCCGCTTCCATGAAAAGCTCGGCCGTATCGCCGCCCAAATCGCGCGCCTGGAAGGTTGTCCATGTCACAGGCGGGCGCTTTTCCCGCCTTTCGATCATGGTGAAGAGAAGATCCGCATAGGTATCGCCCTGCGGCGCATGCAGCACGTAATGCACACCCTGCATGGCGGTGGCGATGCGCATCGCCCCCACATGCGGCGGCCCTTCATAGGTCCAGACGGCAAGCTGCATGGCTAGACCTTCAGCTTTTCGCGCCGGACCAAAGGCCGCGCGAAAAGTCCTGCAAGGTCACCCGCCTGATCATATCCCTGGATGGGCGAGAAGACGAGTTCGATAGACCATTTTGTGGTCAGCCCCTCGGCTTCCAGAGGATTCGCAAGGCCAAGACCACACACTGTCATATCGGGCCGCGCTTCCCGGCAACGATCCAATTGCCGATCCACATGCTGGCCTTCCACCAGGTTTGCCGCAGCCGGCAACAGCGCCAATTCATGCGCCAGATGCTGCCGATGCAGATAAGGCGTGCCGATTTCAATCGGCTTCATGCCCAATTCGCGTGACAGGAAGCGCGCCAAAGGCAGTTCAAGCTGCGAATCAGGGAAGAAGAAAATGCTCTTGCCATCAAGCGTGGCGCGATGATTGGCCAGCGCTGCGCGGGCACGTTCGCGGCCCTGCGCGGTGGCTTGCGCGAAGCGTTCTTCGCCAATGCCCCAAACCTCGGCCGCCGCACGCAGCCAGGCGGTGGTACCTTCCTCGCCCAAGGGAAAAGGTGCCGGGATGTGGCGCGCACCGCGTGCTTCCAAGGCGCGCGCCGTGCCGGCAAGGAATGGCTGCGCGAGCAGAAAGCGTGTGCCTTCACCCACCGCCGGCAATTCCGATGCGCGGCGTGATGGCAAGAAACGTACTGGCCCCACACCAAGGGCGGCAAAAAGCCGGATGAATTGGTCTTCCACCACTTCCGCCAGCGCGCCCACCACCAGCAGGGACCGCGCCGTGCCTGGTTCCGCCGGCATTTCCGGCACCAGGGCTGCAAGGCAGGCATCCTCACCTTCCGTGAAGGTCGTTTCAATGCCGCTACCCGAATAATTCAGCACACGCACGCCGGGTGAGAAGCGTTGCGAAAGCCGCTGTGCCGCGCGGGAAAGATCAAGCTTGATCACTTCCGAAGGGCAGGATCCCACCAGGAACAGCATGCGGATATCGGGACGGCGCTGGATCAGCCGCGTCACCACGCGGTCCAATTCCTCATTCGCGTCCGCCAAGCCGGCCAAATCGCGTTCTTCGATGATGGCGGTGGCAAAACGCGGTTCGGCGAAAATCATGACGCCGGCTGCGGATTGCAGCAGATGCGCGCAGGTGCGGCTGCCCACCACCAGGAAAAACGCGTCCTGAATTTTGCGATGCAGCCAGATAATGCCGGTCAGGCCACAAAAAACCTCGCGCTGACCGCGTTCACGCAGAATGGGCGTATCGGCGCAACCACCGGCACCGGTCGCCATGCCTTCGGGCTCTCGTGGAGCGCCGGGATGGATCATGTCATCTGGCCTGCATCGCCGCCGCGCCAGCCGGTTTCTTCGCGGCGGGCGGCACGCAACTTCATCAGGAACTGCGCAGCATTCACCACATAGGCGGCATAGGCGGCCAGCGCCAACATCATCTGCCCGCGGCCATCACCAATGCCAAGCACCAGCACCAGCAGATAGGCCGTGTGCAGCGCCAGCACCAACATGCTGAAAACATCTTCCCAGAAGAAGGCGGGGGCGAATAACCAACGGCCAAACACCACCTTTTCCCAAATGGAACCCGTCACCATGATCAGGTAAAGGATCGCTGTTTTCGCGATGATCGAAATCGTTGCCGCGACGTAACCCTCACCGGTGGTGAGGTAGTTCAGCACCAATCCAAGGCTCACCAGAAAGACCAGGAATTGCACCGGTGCCAGGATGCCCTGCACCAGGGTCCAGGGGGTTGCATCCCGCCGCCGGCGCTCTTCAGGGGTGTAGAGAGGGGTCGCCACCCCCCGCCGGATGCCTGCCTGGCGCTTGCCGCCGCGTCCGGTGGCGGCGTTCCAGGGGCTGGCGTCCAAGGCTTTGAAAATACCGGTAAAGCGGTCTGCTGTCAGCATTACTTGACACCTCCGGGGGCTGGAACGACTCGCATGGGCTGGCTTCCGGCGCCGCCCATCAAGGCCCGCTGCTGGCCGATTTCAGCCAGTTTGCCTTGATTTGCCTTGACGCTTAGGGTCATTCGGACCCCCTTCCCAGTCTTCGATGACTGGAAACCTACCGGAGCCCGGCGCTGAGTGTCAAGAAAGATTGACGTATTTTTCGATTGACATTAAGCGCCCCTCAGGACGAAGCTACCCGCATAAGGGGGTCTACCATGAAGCCGACCACGGATGAGGAGCGTCAGGCCCAAGCGGAATATGTGGAAGCGGATAGCGCTTTCACGCTATATTCCCGCGCGGACATGGCAGACCCAGACCCCAACCACAGGGATGGGCCCGCCGAAGCGCTATGGCACGGCCATTCCCATGGCAGTTCCTTGCCGCTGAAGCGGGTGATCGAGACAGAGGTGATCCCTCGACTCGTGCTGGCCCAACGTGCGCTTGGGACGACCACTCAGGAAGCACCGGCACCGCATCCCGCAGCACCAACAGAAGGTGATGTGGAGGCCTTCACGGCACTTGCAAGGCTCGGCAATACCGAAAATGTGCTGACCTTCATTGATGCCTTTTGCGCGCGTGGGTTGCCCTTGTCGCAGGTCTATCTGGGCCTGCTGGCGCCGGCGGCGCGGATTCTTGGCGTCGCCTGGGAAAAGGATACCGCCGATTTCACCGAAGTGACGATCGGGCTGCGCTGCCTGCATGCGGTCTGCCATGCGTTGGAACCGCGTTTCGCCCCGCTTGGCATGGGCAATCGGCCGGGCCGCAGCATTCTGCTGGCCCCCGCGCCGGGCGAACAACATGGCTTTGGTCTGCTGATGGTGGAACAATTCTTCCGCCGTGCCGGCTGGGAAACCTGGACGGATGGCAGCGACGATCGTGATGCGCTGATTGCCATGGTCGCCGAAAAACATTTCGGCCTGATCGGCTTTTCCATCAGTGGTGAAACCCATATCGAAAGCCTGGCCGAGCTGATTCGCGATATTCGCCGCGCCTCACGCAATGCGGATATCGGCATTCTGGTAGGCGGCGCGCTGATTCTGAAGGAACCGCTTCTGGTCAAGCGACTCGGCGCCGATGCCACCGCGCGCGATGCGGAGGAAGCGATTTTGCAGGCAGAGGCCCTGCTTGCCTTACAGGGACGAGGAAGTGAGGGGCTGCCGAGTTAGGCCGCCCCGCCATGCGACCCATCACGTCGCCACTTGATTTCCTCCCGGGGCGCCCCGAAAAGGCGGCCCGCGCGTTAAAAGGTCCTGCTTTCCCGTGAAAACCTTCCTGGCCCCCCGAAAATCGCTCGGAGATTTGGATGCTGATGCCGCGGCCTCATTGGTCTCGGCGGCGGCGGATATGGCTTTGGTAGTGGATGAACAGGGCGTCATTCGCGATATTGCCTTCAGCAGTCAGGAACTTTCCAAAACGCTGGGCGGGCATCAGGCATGGCTTGGTCGCCCATGGGCAGAGACCGTCACCACTGAAAGCCGCCCCAAGGTTGAAGCGCTGCTGAGCGGCGCGCCAAGCGAGTCCAAATGGCGCAACATCAATCAGGTTGCTGAAGGTGGTGAGGCAGTACCGCTGCTTTTCGCTGCCGTGCCCTTGCAGCGCGGCAATCGGCGCGTGGTCTTTGGCCGTGACCTGAGTGCGCAATCACGCCTGCAACAAAGATTGCTGGAAACCCAGCAATCCATGGAACGCGATTACGCTAAGCTGCGCCAGGCGGAAACGCGCTATCGCCTGCTGTTTCAGCTTTCCGCCGATGCAACACTGATCATTGATGGCGCAACCGGGCGCGTGACCGAAGCCAATCCGGCCGCGGAACAGCTTTTCGGGCGCCAATCACGCCGCGTCATTGGCCGGCCCTTGATGGATGCCTTCGCGCCGGAAAGCCGACAGGCTGTACAATCCTTGCTTGCTTCCGTGCGCATCGCAGGCCGTGGTGATGAGGTTGGCGCACAGCTTGCCGATTCCGGCCGCGACGTGACCATTGCCGCCACCAGCTTCCGGCAGGATGGTGCTTCCGTATTGCTGGTGCGGCTTTCGCTCGCCGGTGGTGAACAGCCGGCGGGGCTATCACCGGCCAAGGCGCAAATGCTGAAAGTGGCGGAGAACCTGCCTGATGCCTTTGTGGTGACGGATCAGAATGGCCTGGTGATTTCCGCCAATGGCGCGTTTCTTGATCTGGCCGAGCTTGGTTCGGAAGAACAAGCGCGTGGCGAATCCTTGGAACGCTGGCTTGGTGGCCAGGGCATCGAAATTGAAGTCCTGCTCTCCAACCTTCGCAATCGCGGCACGGTCCGGCTTTACACCACCACACTGCGCGGCGCGATGGGTGCGCGGGTTGAGGTAGAAATCTCCGCCGTCACCGTGACGCATGGCGGGCAGGAGGTTTTCGGTTTTTCGATTCGCGATATCGGCGCGCGTGTGGCCGAACCGCGCCAGACCGGGGCGCATGCCACGCGGTCCGTTGAACAGCTCACGGAATTGATCGGGCGCGTGCCGTTGAAAGACCTGGTGCGCGATGCGACGGATGCGATTGAGCGCCTGTGCATCGAAGCCGCCTTGCAGCTTTCCGGCGATAATCGTGCATCTGCTGCGGAAATGCTCGGGCTGAGCCGGCAGAGTCTTTACGTTAAACTACACCGCTACGGGCTTGGTGATCTGGGCGCCGATAGCGGCGAGCAAGGATAGGGGCGGCGCGATGGCGGGCCCCGTTGCAACGGCAGCGACCGCCCCAACCCCGCGGCTGAAGCCATCCGCGGTTCTCGAATTATTGAAGCCCATCACATGGTTCCCACCCATGTGGGCTTTTGGCTGCGGTGTTGCTTCCGCCCATGGCGGCTTTGCCGAGCACTGGCCGCTCGCGCTGCTTGGCGTGGTGCTGGCCGGCCCCTTGGTTTGCGCCATGAGTCAGGCGGCGAATGATTGGTATGATCGCCATGTGGATGCGATCAATGAACCGCATCGCCCGATTCCATCGGGACGTATCCCTGGCCGTTGGGGTTTCTATATTGCGCTGTTCTGGACAGCGCTTTCGCTATTGGCGGCGCTGCCGCTTGGCGCTTGGGGCATGGGTGCGACCATCATCGCCATCGCCCTCGCCTGGGCCTATAGCGCGCCGCCCTTTCGGCTGAAGGCGAATGGCTGGTGGGGCAATCTGGCGTGTGGATTGGCTTATGAAACCCTGCCCTGGATCACAGCGGCAGCGATCCTGTCTGGCGGTGCGCCGGATTGGCGCGTGCTGCTGGTGGCGCTGCTCTATGGCCTTGGCGCGCATGGCATCATGACGCTGAACGACTTCAAGGCGATCGAGGGTGATCGCCGCATGGGCGTGCTTTCGTTGCCCGTGCAATTGGGCGCTGAACGCGCCGGCTTGGTCGCCTGCATTTTCATGGCGGTGCCACAGGTTTTGGTGGTGGCACTCCTCGCGGCTTGGGATGCGCCCTGGCACGCGGCGGCGGTGGCGCTTTCCCTAGTGATCCAACTTGGCCTGATGCGGCGCATGCTGCGCGATCCGCGCGCGCTTGCGCCCTGGTATAACGGCACCGGCGTTCTGCTTTACGTGATTGGCATGCTGATCAGCGCCTTTGCGCTGGCCGCTTTGACAGGAGGTTCGGCATGAACCCCGCACCGCTTGGCTGGCTTGGCATTATCCGTCTGGGATTGGTGCAAACCGCCCTTGGCGCGATTGTGGTGCTGACAACCTCTGCCCTCAATCGCGTCATGGTGGTGGAGCTTGCCTTGCCCGCGACCCTGCCCGGGATTTTGGTTGGGCTGCATTACGCGCTGCAAATGCTGCGCCCGCGCATGGGTTATGGCTCTGATATGGGTGGGCGGCGCACGCCTTGGATCATTGGCGGCATGGCGGTGCTGGCGCTTGGCGGTGTTTTGGCCGCGGCTGGCACGGCGCTGATGGCGGAATCGCTTTGGGCCGGCATTGCGCTGGCTGTCTTGGCGTTTTTGCTGATTGGCGCTGGCGTTGGCGCGGCTGGTACATCGCTGCTGGTCTTGCTGGCGGCACGCACCGCACCAGCACGGCGCGCAGCAGCGGCATCCCTTGTCTGGATCATGATGATTGCGGGCTTTGTGATCACCACCGCGATTGCCGGGCGGCTGCTTGATCCCTATTCCCCCATGCGCCTGATTGCCGTCGCCGCCGGCGTTTCCGCCATTGCCTTCACGCTGGCGACACTCGCGGTCTGGGGCATGGAAGGCCCGCGCGCCGCCCGCCCGGAAGCGAGCGATGCCGCAAAGCCACCTTTCCGCCAGGCGTTGCGCGAGGTTTGGGCCGAACCCGAAGCACGGCGCTTCACCATTTTCATTTTCGTTTCCATGCTCGCCTATAGCGCACAGGATCTGATCCTGGAGCCTTTCGCCGGCGCCGTCTTCAATCGCAGCCTGGGTGAGACGACGCGCATTTCATCGCTGCAACATGCGGGCGTATTGGTTGGCATGATTGCGATTGCGCTGATTGGCAGTGCACGTGGCGGGCGCTGGGCGGGGACGCTCCGCTTCTGGACCATTGCGGGCTGTCTCGCGGCAGCGACGATGATGCTGGCGCTTTCAGTTGCGGGGCAATTTGGAGCGGCCTGGCCGCTCAAGACCAGTTTCTTCGCGCTAGGTGTCGCGAATGGTGTTTTCGCGGCGGCCGCCATTGCGTCCATGATGCAAATGGTCGCGCGCGGACATGAATCGCGCGAAGGCACGCGCATGGGGCTTTGGGGTGC
>JADCEV010000005.1 GCA_020249865.1 Roseomonas sp.
GCTGGAGGGTGTGGAGAAAACCCTCAAGGCCGAATTCATGTCCAACCTGGCGCGTGCACAGCGCCGCGCTGCGCCTGAAATGATGGCGGAAATCTTCAATAATCTGGACCGCCAATCGGAAAGCCGCATCCTGGCCGCGCTGGAAGAACGCAACCGCGACGCGGCCGAGCGTATCCGCGCGCTCATGTTCACCTTCGATGATCTTGTGCGCCTGGATGGCATGGGCGTGCAGGTGCTGATCCGCAATGTGCCCAAGGAACAGCTGCTGCTCGCGCTGAAGGGTGCGTCGGAGAATTTGCGCGACCTGTTCTTCAAGAACATGAGCGAACGCGCCGGCAAGATGTTCAAGGAAGACCTCGCCAATCTTGGCCCCGTCAGGCTGCGTGAAGTGGATGAGGCGCAGGCCGCTGTCGTGGTGATGGCGAAGGACCTTGCCGCGCAAGGCCAGATCACGCTCCAAGAAGGGCGTGAGGATGAGATGGTGTATTGATGTCAGACGGCTTTGTTCCGGTCTCGCGCATGGCATTGGTGCGGGATTTCGCCCCAACATCGCTGATTGAAGCCCTGGACGCAGCGCGGGAAGAAGCGGCGCGCATGCCGCCGCCACCGCCTGAGCCCGACCCCATGGAAGAAACGCTCCGCGCCGTGGCTGCGGCCGCGCGTGAGGATGGCTTTGCTGCCGGCCGGGCTTCCATGACCCAGGAAGCAGCGCAGCGCGCGGCGGAAAGCCTTGGGCTTATCGCCAAGCAATTGGCGGCCAGCCAGGCGGCCTCGGCCGAGATCGCCGCTGAGGCCAGCCGCGGTGTCGCGCGTGTGGCGCTCGCCATGCTGGATGCGGCCTTGCCGGGGCTTGCCGTGCAGCAAAGTGCTACGCTTGTCGCGGATTTCGCCGAAAGGCTGCGCCCAGCCCTTGCCTTCCTGCCCGAGGCGCATTTGCATATCGCGCCCAGCCTGATGGACGATGTGCGTGCCCTGGTGGGCGATCTTGCCGTCACCCTGGTGCCGGATGCTGCACTTGCCCCGGGTGATGCGCGCGCATCCTGGCAGGGTGGTGGTGCCGAATTCCATCTTGCCAAGCGCCGTGCCGCAATTGCCGAGGCGCTCAGCGCCGCCGGCCTTGACCTGCAACCTGATAATCAAAATGGGTGATCTGGTGCCGGCCCGTTTTCTGAAACCGGGCTGCCTTCGGAAGGCCCAAAGCTTTAGGACAAAAAGACATGAGTGGATCGGATAATTTCGAAGCCATGGCCCCACCGGCGCAGGATCAGCGCCCGCAAGGTCAGGCCACAAGCATGCGGGATCTGGATGCGGTTTATGACATCCCGGTGCAAATCAGCGCCGTGCTCGGCCGCGCCACCATGCAGGTCAGCCAATTGTTGAAACTTGGCCGCGGCGCTGTGGTGGAATTGGACCGCCGCCTGGGTGAGGCAGTGGACATCTATGTCAATAACCGCCTGGTCGCGCGCGGCGAAGTCGTGATGGTGGATGATAATCGCCTTGGCATCACCATGACGGAAATCGTGAAATCCGATCGCGGCGGGTAACATGGCGCGTGTTCTGATCATCGGGTCATTGGAAGCGGAGCTTGGCCAGGCGGCGCGCATTGCTGTGGCGCGCGGCGCGCGGTTGACCGTTGCCGAAGGGGCGGCAGCGGGGCTTGCAAGGCTGCGCGCCGAAGGCGCGGATCTGGTGCTCTGTGACGTCACCCATGATGTCGGTTGGTTGATTTCCTGTCTCGCGGAAGAACGCATCGCCTGCCCTGTCATCGCCTGCGGGCGGCCGAATGATGCCGATGCGGCGGTGCGCGCCATTCGCGCCGGCGCCAAGGAATTCCTGCCGCTGCCGCCCGATGCGGAACTGATTGCCGCGATGCTGCAAACCGTGGCCGGTGAGGCTGACAAGCCCGTGGTCAAGGACCCGGCCATGGTGGCGCTCTTGGATCGCGCGACCCAGATCGCGCGCGCGGATGCATCGGTGCTGATCACGGGGGAAAGTGGCACCGGCAAGGAAGTGCTGGCGCGGCATATGCACGCCACATCGCGCCGCGCCAATGGCCCCTTTGTCGCGTTGAACTGCGCCGCGCTGCCGGAAGCGCTGCTGGAAAGCGAATTATTCGGCCATGAAAAGGGCGCCTTTTCCGGTGCCGTCGCGGCGCGCAAGGGCAAGTTTGAACAGGCCAATGGCGGCACGCTGCTGCTTGATGAAATCGGCGAAATGGATCCGCGCCTGCAAGCCAAGATCCTGCGCGCCATCCAGGAACGCGAAATAGATCGCCTGGGCGGCACGGCACCCATTCGGGTTGATGTGCGCATCCTGGCCGCAACGCATCGTGATCTTCAGGCCGAAGTCGCCAAGGGGCGCTTCCGCGAAGACCTTTACTTCAGGCTTGCGGTGGTGCGGCTGCGCATCCCTTCCCTGAGGGAACGCCCGGCGGATATCCTGCCCCTCGCCCGCTATTTCGCAGAGCGCTACGCCCAGGCAAATGGCTTGCCCCTTCGCCTGCTCTCGCCAGAAGCCGAGGCGATGCTGCTGCGCCACCCCTGGCCCGGCAATGTGCGCGAATTGGAAAATGCCATCCATCGTGCCGTGCTTTTGGCCGAAGGCAGCATGATTGGCGCCGATGCGATTGAATTGATGGCGCCAGCAACTGTCATGGCGATGGCAGCCCCCATCACCGCCGCCATGCCCGAAGCTCCACCACCGCCTGTGGCACCAGCACCGGCGCCAGCTGCCCCAACCGCACCCGCGCCGCGCGGCGCAGCGACCCTGGTCGGACGCCGGATGGAGGAGGTGGAGCGGGAATTGATCCTGGAAACCCTGTCCCATTGCCTGGGCAATCGCACCCGCGCGGCGGAAATGCTCGGCATTTCCATCCGTACCTTGCGCAACAAGCTGCATGAATACCGCGCCGCGGGTGTCGCGGTGCCGCCCATCCCCGGGCAGATGCCAGCCTCTGCCACGGTTGACTGAAGCGCGTGTCAGAAACGCTGTTCCCCTCCTGGCTAAAGCGTGCCCAGCCCGGCAACGACGTCGCACTGGCGCTGGGCGTCGCGCTGCTGCTGGTGGTGCTTATTGTACCGCTGCCGGTATTCCTGCTTGACCTGGGGCTCGCGGTTTCGATCACGCTATCCGTGCTTGTGCTGATGACCTCGCTGTTCCTGCAGCGACCGCTCGATTTCACCTCCTTCCCGACTCTGCTGCTGCTGACCACGCTGCTCAGGCTTTCACTGAATGTGGCGACCACACGCATCATCCTGACCCATGGCCATGAGGGGCCTGAATCCGCGGGCCATGTCATTTCCGCCTTTGGCGGCTTCCTGATGGGCGGCGATGTCGCGGTTGGCCTGATTGTCTTCTTCATCCTGCTGATCGTGAATTTTGTCGTTATCACCAAGGGAAGCGGGCGTATCGCCGAAGTCGCTGCACGCTTCAGCCTGGATGCCATGCCCGGCAAACAAATGGCGATTGATGCCGATCTGTCGGCGGGGCTGATTGATGAAAATCAGGCCCGCGCGCGGCGCAAGGAATTGGAAGCGGAAACCGGCTTTTATGGCGCCATGGATGGTGCCGCGAAATTCGTGCGCGGCGATGCCATTGCGGGGCTGATTATCACGGCCATCAACCTGATTGGTGGGATCGCCATCGGCCTACTGCGCCACGGCATGGGCTTTGGTGATGCCGTGACGAATTTCTCCATGCTGACGGTGGGCGATGGGCTGGTCACGCAAATCCCGGCGCTGCTGGTTTCAGTCGCTGCCGGTATCGTTGTCACCAAGGGCAGCACGGAAGGCACTACGGATCAGGCACTGATCGAACAATTGGCTTCCAGCCCCAAGCCGCTCGCCATCGCTGCCGGCGCTTCGGGCGTCATGGCGCTGATGCCGGGCATGCCCTTCCTGCCCTTCGTGGCCCTGGCGGGGGCTGCGGGCTATGGCGCCTGGCGGCTCACGCAAAAGGAACAGCAGCGCGTCATTGCCGCGAGCAAGCCCCCCCTGCCAACGCCAGAGGCTGATCTGCCCATTGCCGAATCCCTCAAAATGGATTTGCTCAGGCTGGAGCTGGGCTATGGGCTGCTGTCACTCGCTGCCGGCGATGCGCCACGCCTGACCGAACAGATCAAGGGCTTGCGCCGCACCATTGCGCAGGAAATGGGCTTTGTCCTGCCTTCCGTGCGCATCCAGGATAATCTTGCCCTGCCATCCGATACCTACAGCATCAAGGTGAAGGAGATTGAGGCAGGGCGGGGACAATTGCGCCACCCCTTGCTGCTCGCGATTGATCCATCGGGTGGCATTCCGGATATGCCCGGCGAACGCTGCACGGAACCGACCTTCGGCCTGCCCGCACTTTGGATAGATGAAGCGCGGCGTGAGGAAGCGCTGGCGCGGGGCTGTACGGTTGTGGATTGCGCCGGGGTGGTCGCGACCCACATCACCGAAATCGTCCGCGAATATATGGCGGAGCTGCTTTCCTTCGCCGAGACGCAGAAATTGCTGGATGAAATGCCGGCGGAACAGAAGAAGCTCGTTTCTGATCTGGTGCCGCAGCCCATCGGGGTTGGCGGCATTCAGCGCATTCTGCAAAGCCTGCTCGCGGAACGGGTTTCCATTCGTGACCTGCCGACCATCCTGGAAGGCGTTCAGGAGGCGAATGCCGCCGGCGCCCGCACCGTGGCATCCATCCTGGCAATTGTGCGCCAGCGTCTGGCGCGCCAGCTTTCCGATGCAGCGCGTGGTCCTGAAGGCTATGTGCCCATGATCACGCTTTCAGCCGATTGGGAAGTGGCCTTTACCGAAGCGCTGATTGGCCCTGCGGATGATCGGCAGCTTGCCATGGCACCTTCCAAGCTGTCGGACTTCATGCAAAAGCTGCGCGATGTCTTCGACAAGGCCAATGCCATGGGTGAGCAGCCTGTGCTGGTCTGTTCGGGCGCCATTCGCGCCCATGTGCGCGCCATTGTGGAACGCTTCCGCCCCTCGACACCGGTGCTGGCGCATACTGAAATCCATCCACGCGCACGCATCCGAACCGTAGGATCGCTCTAGGTGCTGCAATTCCCGCCAGCTCTGGCTATCGCGCGAAGGGGCGGCTGAGGCATGCGGCTCAAGCTGTTTCATGCCAGCACCATGGCGGAAGCCATGGCCCAGATCCGCGCGGAGCTCGGCAATGATGCGATCATCCTGGAACAACGCCGCACGCGCCATGGCGTGGAGGTTACGGCAGCACTGGAACCGGATGAACCGCTGCTGATCCAACCACTCAATAATGGCGCATCCTTTGCTCAGGCGGGACCGCTTGATTTTCACAATATCCCCGCAAGCCTTGCCCATGCCCTGCACAGGGGCCCCTTGCCGCAAAGCTTGGCGGAAAACCTGATCTTTGCCGCGCTTCCCAGGGGCCAGGAACGTCCGCTGCTGCTTGCCGGTCCGCCAGGGGCCGGGAAAACCCTCACTACCGCCAAACTCACGGCGCGCCTTGTGCTGAGCGGGATGGCGCCACTTGTCATTACAACAGACGGCCAGCGCGCTGGCGCGGTGGAGCAGCTGGCGGCCTTCACCCGCGTTTTGGGCGTTACGCTGGCAGTGGCACCCACGCCGGCCATGCTCGCCAAGGCGCTGACGCATCGCAGCCCCGGCCAACCCGTCCTGATCGATACAGCCGGGTGCGATGCCTTTAACAAGGAACAGGCGCAGCAATTGCGCCATTTGGTCAGTCATTCCCTAGCGGATATGATTTTGGTTCTGCCGGCAGGACTTGATCCGGCTGAGTCTGCCGATGTGGCCCGCGCTTTTGCGGCTTTGGGTGCGCAGCATTTGTTGCCAACAAGATTGGATGCTGCGCGGCGGTTGGGGGGAGTATTGATGGCGGCCAAGGCAGGCCCATTGGCATTAACGGAAGCAGGAATCGGATCGGAAGTCGCGGATGGGTTGGAAACCCTGACGCCGGAGGGGCTGGCATCGCGCCTTCTCTCCGCGGTAGAAGACAGAGCCTCAGGGTCCGGGAA
Source organism: Roseomonas sp. (assembly GCA_020249865.1). Lineage (GTDB taxonomy): Bacteria > Pseudomonadota > Alphaproteobacteria > Acetobacterales > Acetobacteraceae > Neoroseomonas. Next base: position 6,005 of record JADCEV010000005.1, read on the forward strand.
GGAATCCCCTCGATGACGCAAAATAGTCGCGCGTCCCAGAATGGGCGCATGATCGTGGTTGCCTCCGGGAAGGGGGGGGTTGGGAAGACGTGGTTTTCAATCAGTCTTGCCCAGGCCTTGGCGCGCCATGGGCGGCGCGTCTTGCTTGCTGATGCTGATCTGGGCTTGGCCAATATTGATGTTCAGCTTGGCATAAGGCCGGAACGCGATCTGGCAGCTGTGTTATCTGGTAAGATGACAGTGCCTGAAGCCGCCATCCCGATTGTTGATGCTGGTTTTGAAGTGCTGGCCGGGCGTTCCGGGTCGGGCGCGCTTGCCTCGCTCAGCCCGGCTGCGCTCGATGCCTTCCTTCAGGCCTTGGAAAGCGCAAGGCTGCAGTGGCAGGATGTTGTGATTGACCTGGGCGCCGGGCTTGATGCACCGCAGCGGCGGATCTCGGCAGCAGCGGATCTGCTGCTGGTGGTGGCAACCGAGGAACCAACCAGCATGACCGATGCCTATGCGGTATTGAAGCTGCACGGCATGGACAACCCCAAAAGCACGTCACGGATTATTGTGAATATGGCCGATGACCGCGCGAGCGGGCATCGTACCTATGAAGCCCTGCGCCGGGCGGCGGCCACCTTCCTGAAACGAGAAATCCCCCTGGCGGGCATCATACGGCGCGATGGCAGGGTTCGCGAAGCGATACGCCACCAAAAGCCGCTTCTCACGCGCGACCCCTCCTCCATGGCGGCTACGGATATTGAGGCCATTGCGCAAGGCCTGGTGTGATTGACGAAGCGGAAAATCAGCGCCGCGTGAGTGCAGCCGCGACCTGCGAAAGCATGCCGGAAATGCGGAAGGGTTTTTGCAGAAACATGAAATTCTCGGACACCACCTCGCCGCTCAATGTACCCTCGGCATAGCCGGACATCAGGACAACAGGCAGATCGGGCTGCATTTCCCGCAGACGCCGCGCGAGGGTGAGGCCATCAATGCTGCCCGGCATGGCGACATCCGAAATCACCAGATCAGGCTTGAGACCAGCGGCGATGGCACCAAGTGCCGCTTCGCCATCTTCCACCGCCGTTACCTCATAACCCGCAGTCGTGAGCGCGCGGGTCAGAAGGCGGTGCAGCGGCGCCTCATCTTCCACCAGCAGCAGGCGCCGACCAGCGCCAATGGCATGAATGCCCGGCGTATGCGCAACCGGCGCGTCAGGTTCAGCCGCGACGCGCGGAAACCAGAGGCGAAAGCTGCTGCCCTCACCAGGGCGGGAACGCACGGATACATGCCCACCCGATTGCCGCAAAATGCCGAGCACCGTCGAAAGCCCAAGCCCCGTGCCGCCGCCATCGCGCTTGGTGGTATAGAAGGGTTCAAAGATACGAGAGATTTGCTCGGGCTCCATTCCCGCGCCTTCATCCTGAACCTCAAGCACCGCCCAGGGGCCAGGGGTAATGGTGCCGCCCTGCGCCGGTTCGGGCGCCGGCAAGTCGCGGCTTTTGACGGAGATATGGAGCTTGCCGCCCTGCGGCATGGCATCACGCGCATTCACCGCCAGATTCATCAGCGCCTGATCAATATGGCTGGGGTCCACCCGCGCGCAGGGGCCGGGCCGTTCAAGATCAAGCGTGATCGGGATGCGGCGGCCCAAAAGTCGCGCGAGTAGCGGCGCCATGCCATCCACCGCGCGATCAAGTGCCACCACGCGGGGCTGGACGGCCTGCCGGCTGGCAAAGGCCAAAAGCTGGCGCACCAGCCGGGCACCGCGCCCGGCGCTATCCAGGATCTGGCGCAAATCCTCGGCCGTTGCGGCATCCTGCCCGCGGGCGAGTGCGGTTTCTGCCGCCGCACCCACGGCGGCCAATAGATTATTGAAATCATGCGCCACGCCGCCGGCGAGTCGCCCCACCGCTTCCAGGCGCGCTGCTTCTTCCAACTGAGCCTGCCGCCGCCGCCGCGCAGTAATGTCAAGGACGCGCAGCAGAGCGCCTGCCTCTCCGCGCAGGGGGCGGCAATGCACCTCCACCGCCGCATCGGGTGCCTGATCCGGTGCGGCGAGCCTTGCTTCAATGCCCGGCGGCGCGGGCGGACCGGCCAAGGCGACGGAAATGATCTGGCGCACCGCCTCCTGACTCGCTTCCGCAAATAGCAGCGCGGGATCGCGCCCTGGCCCCGGCGCCGGACCATTGGCGCAAAGCCGCTCAAGCACTGCACTCGCGGCGCGGATGCGCCCTTCCGAATCCAGCACGGCGAGCCCGGCTTCTTCTTCCGACTCAAAAAGCCTGCGGAAGGAATCCGCCGCTGCCTCAACCCGGCTGGTCACGCGGCTGCCCCGGCGCGGCCGCGCAAGCGCCAGACATAGGCGATGATTTCCGCGACTGCCTGATAATGTTCGGCTGGGATTTCGGTATCCAATTCCAGCTTGAACAGCGCCCGCGCCAAAGGCGGGTTGGATACCAGCGGCACCTTGGATTCCTCGGCCAGGGCGCGGATGCGTGCCGCGACTGCCTCCGTCCCTTTCGCCACCACCTTTGGCGCTGCCTGGGAGTTCTCGTCATAGGCAAGCGCCACGGCGTAATGGGTGGGGTTGGTGATTACGACCGCCGCCTTGGGCACGGCTGCCATCATGCGCCGGCGCGCACGCGCCATGCGAATGCTCTTGATCCGACCCTTGATCATTGGGTCGCCTTCGCTTTCCTTCACTTCCTCACGCACTTCCTGCCGCGTCATGCGCAGCTTGTGCAAATGGCGGAAGCGCACCACCAGATAATCCAGCACCGCGATGGCCGCAAAGGCGATCATTGCGGCTATGAAAAGATTCATCGCACTGCGCACCATCAGGCGCAGCAGATCATCCGGCCCCAGCGACAATGCCGAGCGCAGCTCACGCGGGTCGCCAAGCGCCCACCAGAGTGCTGCACAGACAACCCCAAGCTTGATCAATGTGCGCAGGAATTCGATGCCACCTTCAACGCCAAGCAGACGCTTGATGCCGGAGGCCGGGTTAATCTTGGAAAATTGCGGCTTGAGTCCCGTCCCTGCGATCAACCCGCGGCTTTGCAGCATGGTGCCGGCGATGGCGCCAATCATACCCAAGGCCATGACCGGCAGGACAGCGAGGATGCCGAGGCGAATCATTTCGGTTGCCACAAAGCCAGTCTGCAATTGATGCGCATTTTCCAGCACACCTCGCATGCCGCGCATCAATTCAGCCCCAAGCGGCGGCAGGCCCAAAGTCATGCCGATGAGCGCAAAACCAAGCGCCACGAACCCGACCACTTCGCGGGAAAGCGCAATCTGGCCTTCCTCCCGCGCTTTTTCTATCCGCCTTGGTGTGGCTTCTTCTGTCTTGTCCTGGCCGCCTTCCTCATTGCCGCCGCTGCTGCCGGACATGGTTCAGCGCACCCCGGGCAGGGCGAGGAAAGTCTCCCGCGCGATACTGGCATAAAGACCAAGCATGGCCGGCAATAACAGGGCCAGCAGCAAAAGGCCAAGCACGATCTGCCCGGGCACCACCAGGAAGTAAATCTGCACCTGCGGCGCAATGCGCGCGAGCAGACCAAAGGCGACATTCAGCACAACAGACAGCAGCAGGAAGGGTGCCATGAGCTGCACCGCCAGGAAAAAGCTCTGCCCCACGGCCAATGCCATGGTCTCCGCCCCCTGCCCGGCCAGGAAACCTTCGCCTACTGGCAGCACAGCATAGCTTTCCGCCAGCGCGCGCAGCGGCAGGGCGTAAAGCCCGCTGCCGAGCAGCAGCACCACAGAGAGCAAGGCAAAAAACCGACCCGTGATGGCATTCTGCCCGCCCACTGCCGGATCGGGCACCAGTAATTGCGATAGGCCAAGCAGCAGCGCGAAAAGCTGCCCCGCCATGATCATTGCAAGTGTAACCAGCCGCGCCAGCGCGCCGTACCAGATGCCGATCACGATTTCGATCAGGACCAGGCGCAGCATTTCGCCAACCGCATCAGGCGCGCCTGGCAAGGCGGGCGACAGCACAGGGTAGAGCACCATCACCAGTGCCAGGCCAAGTCCCAGACGATAATTGCTAGGTACTTCCTGCTCACCCAAGCCGGGCATCAGCATCACCACGGCACCAATGCGCGCCAATAGCAGCACCGCATGGAACACCATGTCAGGCAGCGCGGCGAGCCATTCCACTTCGGTCATGGCGAATGGTCCGATCGCTGCTGGCGGTTCCCGACAGCAGCGTGAATCGGTTCACCAAATGCAGAACTACTGGTGCGCGGGGGCATAGTTTGGTCGGTGAAGGTCAGCATGAACCGCACCACTAAGGCCTCGACCCCACCTGGATGATCATCTCAAACAGGGTTTGCGCATAACCGCGCAGCACGCCGGTAAAGAAGGGGGTCAGCAGGATCAGGGCGACCGCCAGCGCTGCCATTTTCGGCAGGAAGGACAGGCTTGCCTCATTCACCTGGGTCAGCGCCTGGAAAATCGCGACCACCAGTCCAACCACCAGCATCAGCACGAGCAACGGCCCACCGATTTGCAGACTGATCCAGAGCGCTTCCCGGCTTGCCTCAGCGATGCCGCCCATCGCCCTGCCTTTCCCAGCACATGCACATGACGCCGAAGGGGCGTCAGATCGGCATGCGCATCACTTCCTGATAGGCCGCCACCACGCGATCGCGCACCGCGACCGCCGTTTGCAAGGTGAGTTCGGCGCGCTCTACGGCGACCACCAGATCCGTCACGCTACCCTCACCCATCAGACCACGCGCGGAAGCGGTTTCGGCTTCTCGGCTGGTTGTGACTGCGTTCTGCACAGCGCGGGACAAGGCTTCACCGAAGCTCGCCGTCTCGCCACCGCCAACGGCTGCCGGGGTGGCGGAGGGTGACGCCATATTGGCACGATAGGCAGCGGCAGCACCGCCGGGAGTGAGCGGCAGGGGCATCAGCGCAGCGCCTCAATGGTGCGGGTCAACATGCCGCGGCTTACTTCCAGTACCGAAAGATTAGCGCTGTAGCTGCGCTGGGCTTCGCGCATATCCATCACCTCAATGGTGGAATTCACATTCGGCGTCTTCACATAACCCTGGGCATTGGCAGCCGGATGGGTCGGATCATGGCGGGTTGGGAAATCCCCCTTGGCGGTGCCAACGCGGGCAACCCGGACGGTATTCGCGCCCAAGGCACGATCAAAGCGATTGGCGAAGGTCACGGTCTTGCGGCGAAACGGATCGCCGCCAGGCACTTCCGAGGTTGTGTCGCGATTCGCCAGGTTTTCCGCAACCACGCGCAGCCGAGCGCTCTGCGTATCCATCCCAGCCGCCGCGATTCGTATTGCGCGATCAAGTTCCATGGCTCAGCGCCCTTCTTACCCTTGATTCCGCCCAAGGGCGGTCATGAACATGCTCATATAGCGCCGACGCACCGAAAGGGCCGTGGCATGGGCCGAATCGGTATCGGCAACCCGCAGCGCTTCCCGCTCAAGCGAAACAGCATTCCCGCTTGGGTCGCGCGTGGCCGAAATACGTTCCTTCAAGGTCCGGCCATCCTGATGGCGCGTTCCCTGCAAATGATTCGCATTCGTCGCCACCATCTGCCTTTCCTTGAGCTTGCCGGACAGCACCTTGGCGAAAGGCTGCATATCAGAAGGCCGGTAATTCGGCGTATCCGCATTGGCGATATTCTGCGCCAGCACGCGTTGACGCGCCTCCGCCCAGCGCAACCGCTGTTCGGCAAGGGCAATCGGTCCGGTCTTGGTCGGGTCCATAAATCCATCCTTGCACGTTGCGGGCCAAAATGCGTTAAAACGGCGCCAGATACAACATTTTCTAATGGTTTTTTTGCACCGAACCTGTTGGATAGCCCTGTGAACACGCATTTCGAAGACAATACGGGCGCGGAAGCCAGTCAGCATGGCCTGGCGGTACTTGCCGCCATCAAGGCTATGGGGGAAAGCTTGGCCCAGGCAGAGGCAAGTCTTGCCGAGGGTTATGCGCTTGATCTTACCGGGCTAGATGCCGAAATCGGCCGTCTTTGCGCTGCGGCAGGGGCCGCGCCCGCGGCCATGGCCCCGGCGCTGCGGCGCAATCTGGAAGCCTTGCTCGTGCAGGTGGAAAGGTTGCAAGCGGCCCTGCCACGGCCAAACAATGGAGGGGCGGCGCGATGACCCTTAGCCTTGCGAATTGGCTCACCGCCGGCATTTCGCTGATTTTCGTGCTGGGGCTGATATTGCTGCTGGCACGCCTGCTGCGCGCCACAGGCCTGGCCCCGCAAACCGCCGGGCAGCGCCTGAAATTGCAAGAGGTGCTGGCACTGGATGCCCGCCGGCGCGTGATGATCCTGCGCTGTGACGGGCGAGAAGTGCTATTGCTGACAGGCGGACCCCAGGATTTATGCCTGGGTTGGCTGCCGCCCAAGAATGAGGAATCCGCCCCGCCATGATGCGCAAAACAGGTTTTTGGGTCCTTACGATCCTGGCGGTATTGGCGCTGCCCGCCGGTGTGGCTCTGGCGCAGAGCGTGTCGATTGACCTTGGGCAGACTGGGCAGCCGGGCGCCACCGCACGGCTGGTGCAATTGACCGCGCTGATCGGGCTGCTGTCGCTGGCGCCTTCCCTGCTGGTGATGGCAACCGCCTTTGCGCGTATTGTGATTGTGTTGTCGCTGCTGCGCAGCGCCATTGGCGCGCCGGGCATTCCGCCCAACCCCGTGCTGATCGGGCTCGCGCTGTTTCTGACCTTCTTCGTCATGCAGCCGGTGTTTGAGGCTTCCTGGACCCAGGGCATAGTGCCAATGACGGAGGGGCGGATTTCCGAATTGGACGGGCTGGCGGCGGCGGCGCAGCCCTTCCGCATGTTCATGGTGGCCAATATCCGCGAGGATGATCTGATCCTTTTCATGGATCTGGGGGGGATTCAGGCCGTGGCGGACCCTGCGCAGACACCTTGGCGCGCCCTGATCCCGGCCTTCATTGTGGGTGAATTGAAGCGCGCCTTTGAAATCGGCTTCCTGCTGTTCCTGCCTTTCCTCGTGATTGATATGGTGATTGCGAGCATCCTTATGTCGCTTGGCATGATGATGCTGCCGCCATCCGTGGTGGCGCTGCCCTTCAAGCTGATCTTTTTCGTGCTGGTGGATGGCTGGCGCCTCGTTTCGGGCAGCCTGGTGCAGGGCTTCAACCTGAATTGAAGCCTTGTTTTTGAGGCGCGGATCGCGAACGATCCGCCTTCAGACACCGCGCGCCTCCGCGCGCTTTTTCCTGAGCAGTGAGGCGCTGTTCAGGCGCCCGGCAGGTTTTCCGCGATATAGGGCGGCAGGTTGAAGGCGCCGGTATGGATTTCCGGCGTCCAATAACGCGTGGTGCCCAGAATGCCCGAAGCCTGCGCACGACGGCGAATCTCATCAGTCGCCACGGCACGGCAGGACGCATCCTTCGCCGCCCAGCCAAGCGTCATGAAGCCGCCGACATAGGTCGGCACCGCCGCCAGATAGGCCCAATTATCGGGGAAGGATTTCGCCCTCCGGCGTGATGTTTCGTGCAATTCATCGGCCTGCATGAAGGGCACGCCGCATTGATTGACGATCAGGCCGCGCTGCGAAAGGATCCGCGCCGCATTGGCATAGAATTCATCGGTGAACAGCACTTCACCCACGCCGATCGGGTCCGTGCTGTCCACGATAATCACATCGAAGCTTTCGGCCGGCGCGACGCGCACATAATCAATGCCATCGCCGATAATCACCTCGGCGCGCGGGTCATCCCAGGCATTGCCGCCAATGGTGGGCAGGAATTCCTTGGAAAGCCGCACCACTTCGCCATCAATTTCCACCATCACGGCCTTTTCCACGCCGCGATGCTGCAACACGCGCTTCAACACGCCACCATCGCCCGCGCCGATGATCAGCACGCGCTTGGCCGCGCCATGGGCCAGGATGGGCACATGGGTGATCATTTCCTGATAGACGAATTCATCGCCTTCGGTGATCTGCACCACGCCATCCAACAGCATCACCCGGCCATGGGTTTCGCTTTCAAAGACAACAATATCCTGAAACGCCGATTGCACGCGGGCCAATTCGCGCTTCACACGAAAGCGCTGGCCCCAGGCGGCATAGAGGGTTTCATTGATCCAGCTATCGGTCGCCATGGCGGCACCCTTCCATAATGAAAGGCCGGGTGCTGCCACCCGGCCCCATCAAAACGATATCGATTGGCAATCAGCCGATCAGGCCGCGCTTGTGTTCGGCAAGCTGAACGCGTTCCGGCAGAAAGCCACGCTTCAGCGCCGGGATCGCCTTATAGGGGTCGCAATCGCCGCAGACGAAGATATCGAGCGCGGCATAATCGCGTTCCGGCCAAGTGTGGATGGACACATGGCTTTCCGCCAGCACCAGCACGCCAGACACCCCGCCATTCGGCGAAAAATGATGGAAATGCCCATGCAGGATCGTCGCCCCGGTGGCGAGCGCGCCTTCCCGCAGCACCGCGTCAATGTGGTTCGGGTCGTCCAGATTGGTCGCCCCCCACAAATCCACGATCAGATGCGTCCCGGCGTAGCGCACACCGTTACGCTGAACGAAATAATCCTTCTCGGCATGGGCCGAGACGTCTTCGTCGGTATTCCGGGTGTCGCTCGGCAAATCCGAGACCATCCCCGGTTGGACGAGAGCTTCCATAGCAGGGCTCCTTCCAGCCAGCAGATGACCAGGGTGATCAGGGAATTCTGATCGGGGTCAACAGATGCGGCATATGGGGCAAGCGGGGCGGTGACGCAAGGGAAATTGATAGGGGAAGCATAAGAAATTTCCTGCCACTTCCGGCAGGGGCCAAAATCTTTATCGCCCAGGCGTCGTGGCTGCGGGCGTCGCTGGCGGTGCTGATGTATTCTGCCCGCCCAATCTTTGCGGCAATAGGCGCAATTGGCTGATTTCGCGCTGGAGGCGCGGCAGATCCTGGACCCCGCGGAGCGATTCGCCAGTGAGTAGCGTGAAAGCTTCCGCGAAGGGGCCGCCCTGCATGCGCGCACCATATGTGTCGCGGAGCTGCGATAGGGTGGCCGTATCATTGGCCATGGCGGCATAGGCAGCGGCCCGCGCCAGATCGCGCCGGATGCTGGGGTCCAGGGGCGCGGACGCAGGCGGTATCTTGGCATTGATATGATTCATCATGGCTGCCGCAGCGCCTTCCCAATCCTGCGCTGCGGCGCGGATTTCGGCCAAGGCCTCAGCGCCATCATCGCCCAATTCGGAAAGCAGCCCTTCCGCAACGCGGCGATTGCCGGCACGCGCCAAGGCGCGCCCGCGCAGGATTGCACGCTCAACTTCCTGCCCATTGCCTTCCGTCGCCATATCCAGGGCAGCCAAGGCGCCGGACGCATCCCCCTCTGCCAGGCGGATGGCGGCGAGTTTTGTGCTGACGGCCCGACGCGCTGCCGGATCGGTCAACCGCGCCAAGGCATCGCGCAACACGGCCGAGGCACGGTCCACGAGGTCAAGGGCGACCAATCGGTCCGCCAGAAAGACCACGGAGCGTGTTCCCGCCTCATCCTCGGTCAGGAATTCCGGGTGCGCATCATAAAAGCTGGCGGCGTTCAAGGGGGGCGCGTTCTGCAGCGCTGAAGCGAAGGCAGCGCGCAGATGCGGGCGCAGGTCATTCTCGCGCTCTGGGAAGAAGCGTTGAGTTTCCTGCAACAATTCAAATGCGGCGCGGCCATTGCCGGCTTCACGCTGCAATTCAGCGAGGCGAATGCGCGCATTCATTTCATCCGTATCGCCGCGCCAGGCGAAAAGTGCCGCTTCCAATTCGGCAATGGCGCCGGCGGCATCAAGCCGCCCCACGGCCAGGCGCAATTCCACGCTGCGACGGATGGCGCGCGCGCGGCGCAACCTGTCCCTTCCTTGAATGGCTTCACGATAAGCTGCCAGAGCATCTTCGATCCGGCCATCGGCTTCAGCCATCATACCGCGGGCAAGATGCAGGCTGGCATTGTCAGGATCGGCCTCCGCAAGGCGGTTTGCCGCCGTAAGCTCGCCGGCGGTGGCAAGGCTTTCCATGGCAATCGGGGTCAGCCGCTGGGCCAGGGGGCGGGGATAGGACAATAATAAGGGCAGGCTGGCGGCAATGGCGGGACCGGCCACCGCGTGATCACCCCGCGCAGCCGCCAAGAAACCGCGCCAAAGGGTGGTCTCATCGGTCGAGGGCAGTTGCGGGTTTTCAAGCTGCCGCGCCTCAGCCTCACGCCCGGCGACCAGCGCTGCGGCGGCTTGCACCATCACAAGCCGGGCATCCGCACCCGCGCGCGGGTCCTCCTGCAAGGCAAGGGTCGCCATGGCCTGGGCTTCCTGTGCCATGCCAAGCGCGAGCAATGTTTCGGCTGCATGGCGCCGCGCCTCTGACCGGCCAAGTGGCCCTGCGGCACCGATATTGGCTGAAGCGGTCCGCAGCCTTTCCATCAGCGTCGCGGCTGAGGCCGAGGGCAGGTCCATGATGCGACTTAACGTCGCGGCTTCAGCCAAGGGCTCCCTGCCCGCATCCACGCCAAGCCTGAGCGAATCCGTGCCAGATGCTTGCAGGATGAAGCGGTCATTCAAGGCGCGGAGTTGGATATTATCGCCCCGGGGCAATACGGCCACGCCAAGCATGGCGGGCAAAAGCTGAAACTCAGATTGGCGACGGCCAATCGCAACGGCCTGACCGGCTTCCCGCAATGTGCCGACCAGCAATGGGCTGCCGGATTCGGGATCAAGCACTGTCACGCTCCGCCCAGGGCGCGCCGCGCGCAACACCAATCGTGTCGGCGGTCCCTGTTCCAATTCCGGCGTGATGGGCGTCAACGCGCGATTGGCATCCACCGCATCGCGAAAGGCTTCCATCACCCAGGCAGTGCCTTCACGCCGGGGACGGAGCGTGCCGGGCTGGGCGAGGCGCATTTGCAGGATGGTCGCGTCGCCAGTCTGGCGCGCTTCCATACTGCGGAAAATACTGCTGTCCTGAAGCTGGCTGAGGTCCAGCGCCTCCGGCCGGTCCAGGACCGCGATCACCCAATCGCCATGGCGGAAGACAGCGGCGGATGTTTCTGCCCCAAGATCAAGCGAAATGGCGCGGCCTTCCGCCACCAGGCCAACCGGCACGGCGCGGCGCGGCGGAACCACCACCAGCGGGCGCGCGGCCGGTGAGGACTCTGCCGACGCAGGCGCCGGGGGCGGCGACGCAGGGGGCACTGCTGGCGAAGCGGCGGGCACTGCCTGGGCTGGCGCCGGCGCAACCTGTGGGGTGGCGCCCACATTGGGTCCGGGCCCGGCACGCGAAACATCCGCCGAGGGAGGGGCCGTGGCGGATGCGGCGGCAGTCTGGCTTGTGGGGCGCGCCGGCTCCGCAGGCGGCGCCGTGGAAGGGGGCCCTGCAGTAGGCGCAGCAGGTGGGCCAGTCGCGGGTCGCGGTGGTGTGGCAGGTTGCGGCGGGGTAGCAGCTGGCGCCACCGGGGCCGGCGCGGCTGTCGCGGGTGGTGGTGTCGTGGTGGCCCGGGGCGCAGTCCTGGGCGCTTCTGCCGCTGCTGGCGTTGCGCCACCCCCGGCGGCCGGCACGGCCGTTGCGCTTTCGGCGCCATCAAGCGCATCAATCACTACGCGGTTACCAATGCGGAAATGGCGCAGCTGTGCCCCGGGCGCGGCTTGCAGCACGATCCCGCCATCAATCGCCGAAAGGCTTTCAATATTCTTCGGTAGCCGCAAGGCGCCCGAAAGATCGAATTGCGCCGGCGTATCGAAACGGAGAATGAGGCGATTGCCGGCTACCTCTGCCCGATAAATCACTGGTTCGGGCCAATCCATGACCACCCGCCCATAAGTTGGGTGGGTACCAACCCGAAACCCGACTGTGGGCGCCTGCTGCGCCATGCCCGGAACGCCCAAGGCGATCCAGATCAGCAGCAGGGCACCCACAAGGCGCATTAATCGAAGCTCGCCAAAAGCCGGTCAATCTCGCTTTGCGAGACCCCGGAACCCGGAAGCTGCGGACCATTCGCAAGCTTTTCACCCTCGGTCCGCTTATCGTCACGGGGCACGGCAATTGGGGCCACGGCAGCCGAATCCGGTCCCTGCATGCCGCTTGCGGCGGAGACTACCGCCGAAATCCTGCCTTCGATCGCCTTGAGTGCAGTCACAACTTTCCCGATTCGCTGACCTGTGATGTCCTGAAAGGAACAGGCTTCGTATATCCGAGTGACCGCACCTTGCAACTTATCCGCCGCTTCACCGGAAAGCTCGGCCTGCATCTGCTCAAGCGTTTCGCAGCAATCCAGGATTTCATTGGTGGCATGCGCGGTATGGTCCACAATGGCGTCAAGCTCATCGGTGGCGGAAGGGATATGCGCGTCGCGGATATCTTCCACCTTCAGGGCGGCGATTTCGGCCTTGGCACGGGCAATCGTGCGCCCAAGACCTTCTAACTCGGCCAATAGGGCAGATTCCTTCGCCGTCAGATCGCCAGCCATGGTCGCGAGCACCGCACGCACCGTGGTTTCGATCCGGTCGCCTTCCGGCCCTTGGGGGGTTCCATCAGGCATGGACTAGCACCTTTTCGATCTTTTCGCGCAGCGTTTCGGCGTTGAAGGGCTTCACGATGTAATTGGAAACGCCCGCCTGCTTGGCGGCCACCACATTTTCGGTCTTGCTTTCGGCGGTAATCATGATGAAGGGCAGGTTCTTCAGACGCTGATCCGCCCGCACTTCCTTAAGCAGGTCAAGCCCGGTCATGGGCACCATATTCCAATCGCTGATCACGAGCCCAAAATTGCCCGCGCGCAGCTTGGCCAAGGCTTCTTGCCCATCAACAGCTTCATCAACATTGTTGAATTCAAGCTGCTTCAGAAGGTTGCGGATGATGCGCAGCATCGTCCGATAATCGTCCACTATCAGGACATTGATGTTCTTATCCATGGTTCTCCACCGTTTGCCGACCGGATCATTCGGCCTACTCGCTTCCCGGCCGATTGGCCCGGTGTCTCGCCAGCTCGGCGGTGAGAACCCGGGCCTTTTCGGGCCGCATCGCACCGATCACCGGTGCCATTTTCCGCTCACCCATGCGATCCAGAATTTGGATCACGACAGGCAATTCCAATTCCTCGAAAATTGCGGCCGCCTCGCGCGGGCGCATATTTTCATAGGTGCGAACCAGGCCGCGCCAGCCGGCCTCCTCACGCTCATTGCGGGCGCGCTCCATGGCCTCAAGGCGCTGCTGGAGTTGCGCAATCTCCTCAATCCTTTGGCCCAGGCGGCGCTCAGCCGCGAGCAGGACCAATTCACGCGAGACAATGGCCTGCTCGCGCGCTTCCAACTCCGCCCGCCGGGCGCGGAGCTGTTCCAATATCGCGCGTTCCGCCTGGGAGATCGGGCTCGGCGCATCGGCAAGCGCCCCTTCAGGCCGCTCACCAAGCCGCTGGAAGCCCCCGGTTGGGCGCTGCTGTTGGGGCGCCACCGCCAAGGGAGGGGCAATTTCTGCCGCCCTCAACGGCGCAACCGAAGGCGCGGAGGCGGGCTGCCCGCGCATCAGAGGCCGGATAAGATTCTCAGCCTTTACAAGGAATAAGCCACCCATCGCGACAATCGCCAAGGGCAAAAGACGTGGTCTGAACATCAGCGGGCCACCCTTCCTAATCCGACAGAAAGGGCGCGGAGCAAATCGCGTTCCGCTTGGCTACGCAGCGGTTGGCCATCACCAGCCGGCGGGGTAGGTGGAGGCCTAGCCGGGGCGCGGGCCGGTGCTTCATGTGATGCCAAGGGACGCCCCGCCCGCACGAGGGATTCCAGCCTATCGGCCAGGGTCTCGGCGCGTTCGATCAGGAAGCGCAAATCATCGCGCAGCGGTTCTGCCGTGCTCACGCGTTCCTGCACATGGCGCCCGGCAAGCTCAGCAGCCGCGCGCATCCGCACCATGGCCGCTTCCGCCGCCGCGGCCGCCTCAGACAGGCCCCTCGCACTGGCCTCAAGGGCAGAGCGGTCCTTGCGGACTTCACGCAGGGCGCGTTCCAGACGAATGGCAAAGGGAATGGCCGCACCCAAAAGCGCAAGGAGCACCAGCTGCAGACCCCATTCAAGCCAGGAAAAGGACATCAGGACGGTACCCCTTTCCGGCGATCAATCTCGTTATCAATCCTGACCGCCAGGCGCTGGCCCTTGCGACCCATTTCCCCTTCAAAAAGAGGCACTTCCCCGCAGCGCAGCCTGACCGGCGCCCCGGGCGCCACGCCCAAGGTGATCCGATCGCCCACTTTCAGGTTGAGCACCGTGGATAGCGGCAGCATCTGCTCATCCAGCACCACATCCAGGCCGATATCGGTGTGGCGCAATTCCTCGGCCAAATGGGTTTCCCAGATGCTGTCGCGGCCGAATTTTTCCCCCATGAATTGCTGCAGGAGCAATTCGCGCACAGGTTCCAAAGTGGCGTAGGGCAGTAGGATCTCAAGCTTCCCGCCGCGATCTTCCATATCCACCCTGAGTCGCACCAGGACGCAGGCATTGGATGGCCGGCTGATCACGGCAAAGCGCGGGTTCACCTCAAGCCGTTCAAAGCGGAAATGCACGGGGCAGAGCGGTTCAAAGGCCGCTGTCAGATCATCCAGCACCACGCCAACCAGGCGTTCGACCAGGGTGCGTTCAATGGTGGTATAGGGCCGGCCTTCAATCCGCATGGCGGCCGTGCCGCGCCGCCCGCCCAACAGCACATCCACCACCGAATAGATCAGCGCGGAATCCACGACCGCCAGGCCGTAATTGTCCCATTCATCGGCCCGCGTGACGCCAAGCATGGCCGGCAGCGGTACCGAATTCAGGTAATCCCCAAAACGCAGCGAAACAATGCCGTCAATCGAAACGTCCACATTATCCGACGTGAAATTGCGCAGTGTCGTGGACATGAGCCTGACCAGGCGGTCAAACACAATCTCCAGCATGGGCAAGCGTTCATAGGAAATCAGGCCAGAGGAAATGATCCTTTGGATGCCGCTTTCCTCGGCCTCACGCGAGGGGCCGACACCGAAGCCCAAAAGACTGTCAATTTCCGCCTGATTCAGAACACGCGCCGCATCTGCCGCGACTGCCGGGGCGGCCTGCCCCTCGGTTGCGCCTTCCTCGTCAAGCGCGGCCCCCCAGGCCGCGGCGAGGTCTTCTTCTTCGCCCGTGCCGCTCATTGGACCAAAATCTCCATGAAGAGCACGTCATTGACGCGGATCTGCTGGGCGTCACCGCGGCCAGACTGGGCCACCGCGATATTGGCGCGGGCCACCAATTCTTCACGCAGGCGCTGCGTGCCGGCGGAGCCGCGCAATTCTTCGGGGCGAACTTCCCTAAGGTAAGTCTGGAACAGGTCCAACAAGCGCGGCATGGCGGCTTGAACGACCGCGCCATCCTCAGGCCGGGCCAATTCAAGCTTGCTGCGGAGCTTGACGAAAACGGCGCGACGCCCCGGCGCGTTCAGATTAGTGACAATCTCTGGCATTTCCAGGAAAGTCACGACGCGCGGCCCAGGTTCCGCATTTCCCGCCGAAGCGGCGGGGGAACCCATACCAAGCAGCGGCGGCAGGATGCCGCCGAACCAGAGCCCGGCCCCGATCGCGACCAGCAGCACAGGCGCGGCAAGGAGCAGAAGCTTTTTGCGCCCCCCGCCCTTCTTGCCTTCCTGCACTTCCTCACTGGCCTCAATTTGCCCTGACATCCATGTCTCCTTCGCGACGCATTGTGACAGGCTCCGATTAAAGAAGCCTTGCGGCAGGGCTTGCCGGGCCAAA
>JADCEV010000050.1 GCA_020249865.1 Roseomonas sp.
CAGATGGCTATTACGCTATTGGCCTCGCGCGGCGCATGCCGGGCACGAAAATCTTTGCGCATGATCTGAATGAAGGCGCGCAACAAGCCTGTCGTATTTTGGCGGAGGCAAACGGCGTTGCGGATCGCATCACCATCGGCGGGCTGGTGCGTGGCGAGGATTGCGCGCGCTTCGCCGGCATGGATACACTTGCGCTGGTAGATATTGAAGGCGGTGAGGAAGCCCTGCTTGACCCGATTGCCTTCCCGGCATTGCAGCACATGACGCTGATTGTGGAATGCCATGAGGAACGCCGGCGCGGCATGACAGACCAGATTGCCGCGCGCTTTCAGCCAACGCATCAGGTAACGCGCCTGGAAGACCCCTTCAGCAAGCCCGAATTACCGGAATGGATGAAGGGCCTTGGCCATCTGGATCAGCTTTTGGCGATTTGGGAATGGCGCATGGCGCCAACCCCCTGGCTGGTGCTGGAACCAAACGACGCGGGAGCTTAATGCACCAGCGCAACACCCATGCCATGCTGGAAAATCGCCGCCGCGCCAAGCGCGTAATCCGGTGCTGCGCCAATCTGCGTTCCATCTGCCGCGTGGATCGCGATGGCGCGCTGATTATTCACCACCACCGGGCGCATATAGGCGATGCGATTGGTGCCATAGCGCGCCCAATCCAGTGGTGAGAGTTTGCGCAAATCCTCGGCCGTCAGGATGATGTCCTGTTCGGCTTCGGTTTCGTTGTCGAATTCTTCCTGGTCACTCATGGTCTTGTCCTTTGCGCGCCCTTCATGGCTCGCGCGTTTCTGCCGCCCCGGAATGGGCACGGCGGGGGTGGGGCGTTCAGCCCCGTTCGGGGCGCCCTTCCACGATGGTGGCGGCGCCGTTGGTTTTGGTGTCAATGCGGATAGTCTTGACGCGAACCTCCGGCAGCGGTCGCTTCAATTCCACATGCAAAAGGCCGTTATCCAGCCAGGCACCTTCCACATCTATGCCTTCCGCCAGCACAAAGGCGCGCTGGAATTGGCGGGCGGCGATGCCGCGATGGAGGAAAATCCGGCCTTCCGAATCATCCTTCTGCCGGCCCCGGATGACCAATTGATTGTCTTCCTGGGTGATCTGCAGATCATCCATGGAAAACCCGGCCACCGCCAGCGTAATGCGCAGCCGGTTATCGCCGATCTGTTCGATGTTATAGGGCGGGTAGCCATCGGCATTCTTGCCCACACGATCGAGCATCTGTTCCAGATGATCGAAGCCAAGAAACAGGGGCGAGCCGAAAAGCGAAGGTCTGGTCATATGTAATGGCCTCCTCATCCGAGAGCGAAGCGTGTTGCCGGGCCCGAAGCGCCCGGCTGAGCCCCTATTTTGGCTTTCGGCTTTGGCGTTGCAAGGGGGGGGCGCGCGGGGCTACATGCCAGCCCCTGCCATGACCGAAACCGAAACCCTGCCCATCCTATTCGTACCCGACAAAAGGCTGCGCCTGAAGGCGCGCCCGCTTGGCGATGGTGATGGCGATGTCATCCGTGCCCTCGCCCCAAAAATGCTTGCCACCATGTATGCCGCGCCCGGCATTGGCCTGGCCGCGCCACAAATCGGCGAAGGGCTGCGCTTGGTGGTGCTGGATATCCAGCCCAAGGAAAAGCCCGATCCGATGGTGCTCGTGAACCCGGAAATCATCGCCGAAAGCGCTGAATTGGCTGTGCGCGAAGAAGGCTGCCTCTCCCTCCCCGGCCAATATGCCGATGTGACGCGCCCGGCCCGCGTGAAGGTGCGCTATTTGGACCTAACGGGTGCCAAGCGGGAGATTGAGGGCGACGGCCTGCTTTCCGCCTGCCTGCAACATGAAATTGACCATTTGGACGGCGTTTTGTTCGTGGACCATCTTTCCGCACTCAAGCGCAATATGATCCTGCGTAAGCTCGCCAAGGATCTGAAATCCCAGCAGCGCGGGTGAGCAACCCCAGGCACCCTTTGCGCCTGGCCTTCATGGGCAGCCCGGATTTTGCGGTGCCGGCGCTGCGGGCGCTACATGATGCGGGGCATGAGATCGCCGCGGTTTATTGCCAGCCGCCCAAACCCGCCGGGCGCGGGCAGAAGGAAACGCCCTGCCCGGTGCATCGCGCTGCCTTGGAACTGGGCCTGCCCGTGCGCCACCCCGCGCGGCTGAAGCGTGATGAGGCCGAACATGCTGCCTTCGCCGCGCTTGATCTGGATGTGGCGGTGGTCGCGGCCTATGGCTTGATTTTGCCGAAAGCGATGCTGGAGGCGCCGCGGCGCGGCTGCCTCAATATCCACGCATCCCTGCTGCCGCGCTGGCGCGGAGCGGGGCCGATCCAGGCGGCGATTTTGGCCGGAGATACCGAGACCGGCATCACCATCATGCGCATGGAAGAAGGGCTGGATACGGGGCCGATGCTGCTGGCGGAAGCGGTGCCGATCACGCCTGCCACCACCACGCCCGAACTGCATGATGCCTTGGCCGCGATTGGCGCCCGGCTGATCCTGCGCGCACTGGCGGAAAACCCGGCGGCGACACCTCAGCCGGCAGAGGGCGTCACTTATGCCCCCAAATTGGCGAAGGAAGATGGCCGCCTGGATTGGGCGCAACCGGCCGAGGCGCTGGAACGGCGCATCCGCGCGCTCAACCCCTGGCCGGGCACCTTCTTCCTGCTGAAGGGGGAAGCCATCCGGGTTTCAGCCGCCGCGCTTGAAGCGGGCAATGGCTCCTCCGGTGAGGCCCTGGATGATGCCGGGCTGATTGCCTGCGGGCGGGGCGCTTTGCGCTTGCAGCGCCTGCAACGCCCTGGCCGCGCCGCCATACCGGCCGAGGCGTTTTTGCGCGGCCTGCCCATCCCCGCCGGCACCCGCCTGGAATGACGCCATGCCCCGCTATGCGTTGAGGTTGGAATATGATGGCGCGCCTTTTTGCGGTTGGCAGCGCCAGGATGGCTTGCTTTCCATCCAATTGGTGCTGGAAGAAGCCGCTGCGCATTTGAATGGCGGCGAGGTGCCACTGGTCACCGCCGCCGGGCGCACCGATGCCGGCGTGCATGCCGAAGCCCAGGTGGCGCATCTGGATTTGCCGAGCGATCTGCCGCCCGAGCGGGTGCGAGAGGCCTTGAACTTCCACACCCGCCCGCACCCCGTTTCCGTGACCGGGGCGGCGATAGTGCCCGAGGATTGGTCCGCCAGGTTTTCTGCCATTGGCCGCGCCTATCGCTACCGCATCCTGAACCGCCCGGCGCGCCCGGCGCTGGATTTCGGCCGCGTGTGGCATGTGAAGAAGCGCCTGGATGCGGCAGCGATGCATGAAGCCGCGCAGGGGCTTTTGGGCCGGCATGATTTTTCCGCCTATCGCGCCGCTTCCTGCCAGGCGAAATCGCCGCTCCGCACACTCGACCGGCTGGATGTGACCAGGCTGGGGGAGGAGATTGAAATCATCGCCGAGGCGCGGAGCTTTCTGCACCACCAGGTGCGCAACATGGTCGGCACGCTGGCAGAGGTTGGCTATGGCCGCCGCCCGGCTTCCTGGCCGCGCGCGGTGTTGTTGGGCGGAGACCGCGCCAAGGCCGGCCAGACCGCGCCGCCGGAGGGGTTGGTACTGACGGGGGTGCGGTATGCGGAGGCGGTGGGGTGGGGGTAGGGATGCACTTTACCGGAGAGCAAACAAGGTGGACCGGCATCTTCATCAAGTTGGGTAAAGGGAAGCTGCGCAATATATCTGTCCCCCTACGGTAATCACCTGACATAGGCCACCGACGGAACCGGGCGCGGACCGTAAGAGTCTGCGCGCCCGGTTCGCGGTGGCCGGACCGCGTGGAAGCGGGTTTGATGGCGTTGCGACACAACCCTCAAACACGAA
>JADCEV010000051.1 GCA_020249865.1 Roseomonas sp.
ACGCCAGTTGGCGCTTGCAGGGCGATATGTTCCACCACTTCCACGCCTGGGAAGCCATGTTCGGCGAAGGTCGGGATTTCGGGCGTGAGGGGGCTTCTTTCCTTTGTCGCCACGGCGAGCGCGCGCAGGGAACCGGAGCGGATATGCGGCAAAATGCCTGATGCAGCCTGGAAAACCATCGGTGTTTCATTGGCAAGCACCGCCTGCACCGCCGGCGCGCCACCGCGATAACCGACATCCTGAATGGTAAGCCGCGCTTCCTGCAAAAAGAGCTCGGTCGCGAGATGGGTCGAAGACCCCGTGCCGGAATTGGCATAGGTCAGGTTGCTGTTCGGGCGGCGCGCAATTTCCACAAACTCGGCCAGGGTGCGCGCCGGAAAGCTCGGATGCACCACCATGATGATCGGCATGGAAGCAATCAGCCCGATGCCGACAAAATCCTTTTCGTTGTCATAGGGCAGCGGCATCAGATGCGGTGCCATGGCATAAGTGCTGACCGTGCTGACCAGCATGGTATAGCCATCGGGCCGCGCGCGCGCGACGCTATTGAAGCCAATCGTGCCATTGGCGCCGGTGCGGTTATCCACCACAAAACTGCGGCCCGTATCGGTGGAAAGCTTTTGCGCCAGGATGCGCGCCACCGCATCCGTCGAACCGCCCGCGGCCCAGGGCACCACCAGCGTAACCGGGCGGCTTGGCCAGGCATCCTGCGCGCGCACAGCGGTTGGCAGCAGCGCCGGCGCGGCAAGCAAGGCAAGGTGACGACGAGAGATCATGGGGTCCTCCTTCAGGATTTCTTTCGCTTTCATTAGGGTTACGCAGCGCTGCAAGGCAAGCCTGTTTGTCTGGCCCTTGGCATTTTGTAAGTGCCATCAGCGGATAAGGTGACGTTCCCATGCCACCCTATTAAAGCCGGTGGTATCATCTGAAGAGTTTCGCCCTGGGCCAGAGACCGGAAAAATACGAGCGGCACCAGGAGGGATTTCTCCCAAGCTCTTTTTCCTGTCGGGCTATGTGCTGGCGGGATAGGCGAGAATAGGCGCGGGGATGAACCCGCGCCCAGTGCTGTTACTCTGCCGCGCGTAGCGCCGTTTGGCTGCGCAGCTTCACAATGCCGGGAAGGGCATTGCTTTTCCACAGCGCTTCCAGCAGCGCCTTGGCTTCCTGTGCGCCAATCGCATCTGCCGTCAGTTCAAGAAATTTATCGGACAGGTCTGCATCCGAAAGCGGCGCATCCGGATCACCCTTGCGCGTGTGCTGATGGCGGTTCAGCACGCGCCCATCGCGCAGCTTGATTTCCACCTTGGCTGAACGCTTGGATGGGAAGGCGGCAGCGCATTCGGGATCAAGCGCGACCGTGACTTTCGGCATCAGCGCGCGGATCGCGGGATCAGTCAGACGTTCTGGCTCGAAAGCCGCCAAACGCACGCCGCCATAAAGCAGCATGGTCGCGACAGTGAATTGGGTGGAGAAGCGGCAATCCTGTTCTGTCGCGGCGGTTGGGCGATCACAGACATCCTTGGTCGCCTTGTAACCGCCGACATGCACGCCAAGCACATCGCCCGCGCTGAAGCCGGCTTCACGTTGCAAATCGCGCACCGCATCAAGTGCTGCGAAAATATGCCCGCAGCAGCCATGATTCTTGAAGGTCATATCCGTGATGGCATAGGGCTTGCCGATATTGGCCAGCGACTTTTCCCATTTGCCGGTATCTTCGCTGGTGGCAGCTGCAAAGCCTGCCGGGCCATGCAGCACATCCAGCGCACCCGTCATGCCGCGCGCCGCCGCCATCGCCGCCATGGCGCCGGCTTCGGCCGCATGGCCGGGATGCAAAGGCTTGGACATGCCTTCCCCGCGGAAGGCTTGTTGCAGCCCGCTTGCCATGGTGGCGCAGGTTGCAATGGCGTGTGCGGTGCGTTCCGCATCGCAATTCAGCGCCACCGCCACCGCCGCCGCCGCGCCAAAAGTGCCAACCGTTCCGGTGGTGTGCCAGAAATCATAATGGGAGGGCTGCACGGCAACACCGATGCGGCAGGAAACCTCATAGCCCGCAATCATCGCGCGCAACAGCAAATCCATATCTGCGCCGCGTGACTGCGCCGCCGCAAGCGCTGCCGCAATGGTCGGGCAGCCCGGATGATAGACGGCGTAGCGATAGATATCGTCGAATTCCACGGTATGGGATGCCGTGCCGTTCAATAGCGCCGCGTGGCGCAGCGGCACCTGACGGCCACTCACGTAACACACAGCACCACCGCCGCCGCGCGTTTCATCTTCCAGTGCGGCAGACATCAGCGTGGCGGGCGCACGGGATGCGCCGGCCAGAAGTGCCGCGAACCAATCCACCAGGGCGCGGCGCGCGTGATGCGCAACCTCGGCATCCACCGCGCGGCTTCGCCAGGAAGCGGCGTGATCCGCCAGAATGAGTAAGGGGTTTTTCATGACGGGCATTGCTACGCGTTGCCGCGCAGCACCTCCTTATTGATCACAACATCGGGGTCGAGCTGACCCTTGAAATGGCTGATGATGCTCTCCGCACAGGAAAGCCCCATGCGGCGCATGCCCTGTTCCGTCGCCGCGGCGGAATGCGGGGAGACCACAACATTCGGCAGATCAAGCAGCGGCAGGCGTGTGGTGACGGGTTCTTCCCAGAATACATCAAGCCCGGCGGTCGCAAGATGCCCGGTTTTGAGCGCGGCGGTGAGTGCCGCTTCATCCACCAAAGTGCCGCGCGCGGTATTGATATAGGTACCGCCTGGCTTCATGGCCGCAAGGAAGGTGGCATTCACCATGCCGCGCGTTTCCTCATTGCTAGGGCAATGGGTGGTGACGATATCGGCCTCCGCCAGGCCTTCATGCAGTACCTTCACCGGGCGAAAGCCTGCGCCCT
This sequence comes from Roseomonas sp., assembly GCA_020249865.1. Classification (GTDB taxonomy): domain Bacteria; phylum Pseudomonadota; class Alphaproteobacteria; order Acetobacterales; family Acetobacteraceae; genus Neoroseomonas. The sequence continues at coordinate 2,891 of JADCEV010000051.1, forward strand.
TGATGGTGTTTTGCGGGATATAGGGGTCATGCACCAGCACCTCCATCCCGAAGGCGGCGCATAGCCGCGCAACGCGCCCACCAATGCGCCCGAAGCCGATGATCAGCACCTTCCGCCCAGACAAATCCCAGGTTTTCAGCGAAGGCTTGGAACCCCAATCAAGCGCGCGCAGATTCCGATCATAATCCAGCGTACGCCGAGATGTGGACAGCATCAGCATCATCGCATGCTCGGCGACCGAAAGCGCATTGGCATCGGGCGTCACGGTCAGCGGAATGCCGCGTTCGGTCAGCGCCTTCACATCTACCGCGTCATAACCAACGCCATGGCGCGCGCAGATGGAAAGCATCGGCGCATTGGTCAGAAAATCGCGATTGATCGGTGTTGCGCGGACGATGATGGCTTCCGCGGTTTTCATCGGCTCCCGCAGGGTATCTGCATTCACCTCGGTCAACATCGTGACCTTGAAATCGGGTTCCGCATGCAGCCTTGCCATGGCGTCGGGGTGTAGCGGTCTCAGGCAAACGATATGGGGCATGGTGTTTCCTATTCTACCTTGGCGCCAGAAATGCGGACCAATTCGGCCCATTTCGGAATCTCGGAAGCGAGAAAGGCGCGGAATTCTTCGGGCGTGGACCCAACTGGCTCGCTGCCCTGCTGAGCAAGTTTCGCACGCATATCATCGGTGCGCATCACGGCACGGATTTCAGCGGATATGCGGTTGACGATCGGCGCCGGTGTGGCAGCCGGCGCCATATAGCCATTCCAGAGTGCCACTTCGAAGCCAGGCAGGGTTTCCGCAATGGTCGGTACATCGGGCAGCAATGCGGAACGCCGCGCGGTCGTCACGGCAATGGCGCGCAACCGCCCCGCCTGCACATGCGCAATCACCTCCACCAAGGGCGCAGCCATGGCCTGGATTTTTCCGCCGATCAGATCAGTCACCGCCGGCGTACCGCCGCGATAGGAAACATGCGTCACCTCAATCCCGGTGCGCGCGGCGATCAACGCGGCAGAAAGATGCTGCGATGTACCCGACCCGGCATTGCCGAAATTGAGCACGCCGGGTTTCGCCTTGGCTTCCGCCACCAGCCCAGCGAAATCGCGCGCCGGCACATCGGGATGCACCACCAGCAAATTCGGAATGAAAGTGGTTTGGCTGATCGGCGCGAAATCGCGCTGCGCATCAAAGGGCATATTGCGATAGAGCGCGCCATTCGTCGCATGCGTGGAACTTGTCGCCATCACCAGCGTATAGCCATCGGGCGCGGCGCGGGCGACAGCCTCGCTACCGATATTTCCAGCAGCACCTGGGCGGTTTTCAATCACCACCGGTTGGCCAAGCCGGGGCGAAATCGCCTCAGCGACTAGGCGCGCGGTGATGTCCGTGCTGCCGCCTGGCGCGAAGGGAACAATCACGCGAATGGGGCGATCCGGGCTCCATTGCGCCTGGGCGAGTGCGGGGCCTGCTGCCATCGCCGCGAGCCCCGCCAGAATTTGCCGTCTCTGCATCATTTCCTCCCTTTGATCAGACGCCGCCGATCTTCGTCGGCTGGCGCGTTTCGCTCACAATTGATGATGCGCAGCCGGACCCATCACCGCTTCGCGCATGCGCGCTTGCAAGAACGCGCCTTCACGCGGCGGCAGCACCAAGGGCTTGCTGGCAGCGTCAATCTTCGCCACCGCAAAGAAGGGGCCTTTGCCAGCATGGATCGCCTTATGCAGCGCCGGCACTTCATCGGGCTTGGTGACGAACATGGTGTTGGCAATGCCAGCACCCTTCGCCATCATCACCAGATCAACGCCATGGCGTGTTGCGGTTTCCTGCATGCCGGTTTCACCGTAATGTTCATTGTCCTGCACCACGATGGAAAGATTGGCAGGTTTCTGCACCGCGATCGTGGCCAGCGCGCCAATGCCCATCAGCATTTCGCCATCGCCCGTGATCACCAATACCTTGCGCTTGGGCTGCGCCAAAGCGAGGCCAAGCCCGATCATGGCCGCACCCCCCATGCCGCCCCAAAGCGGCAGGTTTTCCGCGCAATCACCAATGGCCGTGATGTCCCAGGCCGGCGCACCAAGCCCGGCAATCACCAGCATTTCGCCACGATCCGCAAGCAGCGCGCGGGTCAATTCTCGGCGATCGAGTTTTCCGGAGGCAGCAAGCATTTTCTTAGTCCTTCCCGAAGGTCTTGGCGCCAAGCACGCGCTGGCCAATCAGGGTTGCGGTGGGGCGGAAGGTATTGAAGGCCAGGCGAATGGTGGCATTCACCGTGGGTGCGATATCTTCCGGCGTATCGGCGCGGCGCACCAGCGTGCCCATGGCTTCCAATACGGTTTGCGTCGCATTGCCCATCGGCACTTGCGCCGGGTTGAATTCACCAAAATCGCCGCGCATCGTCACCAGCATCGGCAGTGGGCAGCGATGCATGGTGGAAAGCGAGAGCATATTGATGCAATTGCCAACACCAGAAGATTGCATCAGCAGCACGCCCTTTGCGCCACCAAGCCAGGCGCCTTGCAAAAGCGCGATGCCTTCTTCTTCGGTGGTCAGCGTCACCACGGTCATTTCATTATCCGCAAGGCAGCGGCGGATCAGCCGGGAATGCCCGGCATCCGGCACCAGGGCCACTTGCGTGATGTTGTGCGTCTTGAGCAGGGAATAGATCTGATCCGGCCAATCGGCCGCAGCGTCGGGCGCCTTGTCTATTGAATGTTCGTCCATGGTTTCCCGTTCCTTGATGGCCCCAACATCCTGCGCCCGGGCCTTCATGGCAAGACAGGAGGGGCCGGGATGTTCTATGAAAACCGCATGATCCGCATCACCCCCGCCATCGCCATTGCCGAGCATGAGCTGAAGGAGGCGTTTTTGCGCGCCTCCGGCCCCGGGGGGCAGAATGTGAATAAGCTGGAAACCGCGGTGCAGCTCCGCTTCGCGGCCATGGCATCACCCAATCTGCCGGAAGCCGTGAAGCAAAGGCTGGTAGCGCTGGCGGGGCGGCGCATGACTCAGGATGGTGTGCTGATCATGACGGCGGAACGCCACCGTATGCGCGAAGCCAATCGCGAAGATGCCCGCCAGAAGCTGATAGCCCTGCTGCGCAAGGCAGCGCTGCCGCCACCGCCACCCCGCAAGGCCACCAAACCAACCGCTGGTTCAAAAGCGCGGCGCCTTGAATCGAAAACACGCCGTAGCGCTGTCAAGCGGCTCCGCGGCGGGGCGATTGACGAATAAGGCAGCCAAGAAAAACGGCACAAAAAAAGGCGGTGTCCCATCGGAACACCGCCTTTGCTGAAAAGCGAAAACTCAGGCTTTCGCCTTACGCTTGCCTTTCTTCACGCCGGCCAGCGCAGCGCCTTTCAGCGCCGGGCTCGCCTTGAAGCGAACGGTGGCGCCGGCCTTGATCTGCACCTTCTCACCGGTCTTGGGGTTCAAGCCGGTGCGCTTCGGGGTTTCGCGCACGGCGAAAGCACCGAAATCAGGAATGGTGAAACGGCCGGAGCTGACAATTTCAGTCTTGATCGCGTCAATGATATCGGCGGCAAGCTTGCCAGCGGCAACCGCGGACATATCACCGGACTTGGCGATCACGTCAGTGAGGAACTTCTTCGACATTGTTCGATTCTCCCTTAAGGATGGCTTGGAATAGCCGAGGATTCGGGGCTTGTCAGCAGGTGCAAAGGATTTTTTTGCGTCCTTGACAAGAAAATTCCAAAGCGCCAGCCGAAAGACTCCGAAAGCCCCATCCTGGCATCACAGGAAGCCCTGAATTCCGCGGAAAATCCCGCGTTTCATCAATTGATGGAAGCGCCGGAGGCCCTGACAATAGGTGTCCATTTCGCGGTCTCGGCACGCATGAAGCCGGCCAATTCCTCAGGCGTGCTGGGGGCCGCTTCCAGCCCATGGCGCGCAAGATGCGCGACGATTTCGGGATCACGCAGCGATTCGACCAGCGCTTCATTGACCCTTGTCACAATGGGCCGGGGCAGGTTGCGCGGACCCATCAGCGCATACCAATTGGCTACCTCATAACCCGGCAAGGGCCCGGCTTCCGCAATGGTGGGTGTATCGGGCAAAAGCCGGCTGCGCTGCGGCAGGGGCACCGCCAAGGCGCGCAGCTTGCCCGCTTCAATCTGCGGCAGCACGGTCGCCGCAGTGGCCACCGAGAAATCCACCTTCCCCGAGATCAAATCAGTGATCAATTGCCCGCCACCGCGATAGGGCACATGCACCGTGCTGATCTTCGCCATGGCATCAAGCAAGGCGCCGCCCAAATGCCCCGCGCTGCCAACGCCTGATGACCCATAGGTCAATTGATCCGGCCGCGCGCGCGCCGCCGCGATCAATTCCGGCAGGCTGCGCCAGGGGCGATCCACGGGAACCACCAGGATATTGGTGACCTCAACGGAACGCGAAATCGGTGTCAGATCCGTCATGACATCAAAGGGCAGGCGCGCCATGATCGGGTTCAGCACCAGCGATGCGATGGTCCCCATCATCAAGGTATGCCCATCGGATGGCGAATTCACCGTGGCTTCAGACGCCAGATTCCCGCCGGCACCGGGGCGGTTTTCCACAATGATCGGCTGGCCCAACAGCGCTTGCAGCTTGTTGGTCAGCGTGCGCGTGGTGATATCCGTGCCGCCGCCGGGCGCGAAGCCGACCAGGATGCGAATCGGGCGCTGCGGATTCCACACGCCCTGCGCGGCAAGGGGTGCGCCGGCAAGCAGGGCAGGCGCGGCCAAAAGGCTTCGGCGGTGCAACATGCGCTTCCTTCCTTTCCCGATCAGCCGCTTTGACGCCGGCGCAAATCATGCTGTTCTTTCTTTTGCTTCATAGCCGGCCGAGCAGCGCCGCGCCAGTCAGGGGGAAAGCATGTCGGAAAACAACATTACGCGTCGTCCGATTCTTTTGACGGGGCTGGCAGCACTCGCGACGCCGCGGCTGGCGCGCGCCAGCACCTATCCTGAACGTCCGATCCGCCTCGTGATTCCCTTTGGCGGCGGCGGGCAAACCGACATCGTTTCCCGCGTCACGGCGGAAGCCTTGCAGCAGCGGCTTGGTCAGACCGTGCTGGCCGATAATCGCCCGGGCGGCGCCGGCAATCTGGCCGCGGAGGCAGTCGCCCGCGCCCCGGCCGATGGCTATACCGTGCTGGTCGCGACCATGGGCACGAATAGCGGGCTGAATGCGCTGCTCTACAAATCCGTGGGCTATGATTCGCAGCGCGATTTCGCGCCGGTTGGGATGTTCTGCACAACGTCAAACCTGCTGGTGGTGCATAATTCCATCCCCGGGCGGGACTTCAATGAAGTGGTGGCCTGGATCAAGGCCAATCCCGGCAAATTCACTTTTGCTTCCGCTGGCGTTGGCGCCATCACACATCTGATCATGGAAGATATGGGCGCGCGGCTTGGCCTTGATATGGTGCATGTTCCCTATCGCCAGACCACCAATGCCATGACCGATCTGATCGCCGGGCGCGTGCATGCGCGCTGCCTTGGCCTGCCGGAAGGCGAACCGCTCCGCCAGGTGCAAAGCGTGCGCCCCGTGGCTGTCACCACCGTTGAACCGCGCGCTGAATGGCCTGGCGTGCCCACCATGGGCCAGACCATTCCGGGCTTTGAGGGGTCAAGCTATTTCGGCCTTGCCGTGCCCGCCCAAACCCCGCGCGAGATCGTCGTCAGGCTCAATGCCGCGCTGCGTGAGGCCTTGGCCGATGAAAAGGTCCGCGCGGCCTATAAGCGCGTTGGCGCCGACCCGGCCGAGCCTGCCTCGCCCGAGGATTTCGCCGCCCGCGCCAAACGTGACGGCGAACGCTGGGCGCCGCTGATCCGCCGACTCAATTTGGTCGCCGAATAGCAACGCCGGCGAAAAGGGGGCTGCCCGCGCCGCGCGGCTGCGCTAAACTACAGGTGTGAATATCCTGGCACCCCTCCAGCCGCGGCTGGATATTGATGTCGCCTTCGACCTGATCTGCCCCTGGTGCTATCTGGGCGTCAGGCGGCTGCGTCGCGCCTTGCGGGCAAGGCCGGATATCATTCCGGAACTGGTCTGGCGGCCCTTTTTGCTCAACCCCGATATCCCGCCCGGCGGCGTTTCCCGCGCGGAATTCATCGCGCGCAAATTCGGCGGTGAGGATCGCGCCCGGCGCCTGCAGAATGCGCTGACCGAACTTGGCCGGTCTGAGGGGATCAGCTTTCGCTTTGACCTGATGGGGCGCGTGCCCTCCAGCATCACCGCGCATCGCCTGGTGCGCTATGCGGTGCGGGAAGGCCTGGGCGAGATGATGGTGGAAGCGCTGTTCCACGCCTATTTCACCAATGGTGTTGATATTGGCGATCCTGGGCGGCTGGCCCATTTGGCTGGGCGCATTGGGCTCGACTCACAGGCGGCACTGGCATTCCTCAGGTCAATTGAAGAGGCCGAGGCGGTGCATACCGAAAACCTCCGCGCCCATCGTCTGGGGATCAATGGCGTGCCCTGCTTCATCATTGCCGGGCAGCAGGCCATCGCCGGCGCGCAGGAACCCGAGGTGCTGGAAAGGCTGCTGGATGTCGCCCTGCAGCAGCATCACTTCTCTGGCGGCGATGGCGGCTGAGGCTTGCGCCGCTGAGGCCGGGCGTTTAAAGGCAAGGTCAGTCGGTAAGGGCGCATAGCTCAGTGGTATGAGCGCCTGCTTGACACGCAGGAGGTCCGTGGTTCGATCCCACGTGCGCCCACCATCCGCTTCAGAAGCGCATGCGGAAGCCGACGATCAGGGAATTGGCACCTTCCCAGACACCGTTGAAGGTGCCGAAAATCCCGCTGCGATGCATGTAGCGTATGGCAATTTCGCGGTCCGGTCGGCTGGGCAGGGCGAAGGTGATTTCGGGCGAAAAGAAGTTCAGGAATTTCGATGTGTTTGTTTCCGGCTGCGCATCCGTGCCGCGTTCCACCTGCGGCAGGCGCGTGACGTAATTCGGCCCCATGGAAAGCCCGAAAGTGGTGTAGACATAGTTGGTCCAGGGGAAGCCATCATACCGCACATAGGCGGCAGCCCAGAATTCCCCGCCTTCCGTGTCGCCAAAACGGTAAGCTCCGCCCAATTCCGCATCCAGCATGAAGAAGCGCCAGAAGCGGGCCAGGCGATAGCCGGCGGCCCCGCCGAGCAGCGTGTCATCCCCCCAGGACCCGGTCCAAGGCGCCACGGCAATGTCCCTAAGCTTGCCATCCGCCACGGAAGACCCGGCGAAGACCATGCCGGCCCAAGGGCGCGCATCGGCCAATTCCCGCGCGCGGTCAGCCACGGACATGCCTTGGGATGTGGAAGATTGCGCCAGGGCCGCAGGGGTAAGGCTGGATAGCGCCAAAAGCAGCAGGGCCAGGCGCAAGAATTGACGAAGGGGGGGCATCAAACGCTCTATCAAAAAAGTGATGCAAGGCTTGTATAGGACGGGAAGCGGAAGGCAAGCGCGCCAAAAACGCGTTATGTTACAATAAATTGCCCGGACTTGTCGCAGCCGGATCACCGCGCCACATGAACGGCATGGTCATTCTTCGTCCATCTTTTCCCCGCAAAATCCTTGGCTGGGCCATGTTGGTGCTTGGCGTGCTTGGCTTGGTGCTGCCCTTCTTGCAGGGCTTCCTGTTCCTTGCCTTTGGCGTTTTTGTGCTGCGCAATCAGCATATCTGGGCGGCGCGCCGCTGGGCCTGGGTGGCGGGGCGCTGGCCTGAGATGGTGGGCAAGCTGGAAGCGATGGAAACCGGCATGGCGGCGCGGATGCGCCATTTTGCCAATCTGTTGCGGCTGCGGGGTTAATCGGCGCTCTGGCCACCCGCGCAGGGTCGGCGTAAGGGCCTTTCATGCATCGTCTTTGGCTTATCACCGGCGCCATGGCCGGGCTGATTGCGGTTGGGCTTTCCGCCTGGGCGGCGCATGGGCTGCCGGCGCGGCTGGAACCCGCGCGCATGGCGGCGGTGCAGAATGCACTTACAATGCAGGGCTGGCATGCGCTGGCCTTGCTGATTGCGGGGCTGATGGCGGAACGGGGCCACCGCCTTGCCAACTTCGCCGCAGCGGCCTTCCTGGCCGGCATGATCCTGTTTTGTGGCGCGGTCTGGCTCAGCGCGCTGACCGGCCAATCGCTCGGCCCCATCGCGCCTTCGGGCGGGATGCTGCTGATGTTGGGTTGGGCCTTGCTGGCGCTCGCGGCGGCGCGGCGGTGATCCGCGCTGCCTACCTTGCCGCCGAGGGGTTTGAGGCAGAATTGGCCGAAGAACTCCGCCTTTCGGGCCGGCGCGTGGCTGGCTGGCATGGTCGGCTGGCACTTTCCCCAGACCCACCCGCCCCGGCGATCTGGGCCTTGGATATCTGGACCGATCCGCGCGAATTGCCGGCCCCTTCGGTCAAGGCCGCCGCAGATGCGCTCCGCGCCATCCAACGCAATTGGTCCCATCTGCCCCTGCTGCATCATCGGCGCAGCACGCTGATTGCCGAACGCCTGCCGCCCGTGAAGGCGCGCCCTTTGGTCTTTCCGGAGCCGGCGCCGACCGCCCCCTTGGGTGCCTGGACGCTGCTGGCGCCGGATCGGCTGCTGGCGAGCCCGAGCAAGACCAGCCCCTTCGTCAATGGCGAACCGCGCTTTGTGGAAGACAAATCCGGCCCGCCATCCCGCGCCTATCTTAAGTTATGGGAAGGGCTGACCCGGCTTGGCCGCCATCCCGGCCCGGGCGACCGCTGCCTGGACCTGGGTGCTGCCCCCGGCGGCTGGACCTGGGTGATTGCTGAACTCGGCGCCGCGGTGACGGCGGTGGATAAGGCGCCGCTCGACCCGGCTATTGCTGCCCACCCCGGCGTTAATTACCGGCCAGAGAGCGCCTTCGCCCTGGACCCCCGGCAAGAATCGCCGGTCACCTGGCTGTTCAGCGATGTCATCTGTTACCCAGCGCGGCTTTTGGGCCTGGTGCGGCGCTGGATTGAGGCCGAAAAGGCCGACAACATCTTTTGCACCATCAAATTTCAGGGCGAAACCGACCACGCCATCATCGCAGAATTTCAGCAAATTCAAAGCTCTATCCTGTTCCACGCGGCACATAACAAGCATGAAGTGACCTTCGCGCGCCTCGCCCCCTGAATTTTTTGTGCCCCTCCGCCAAAGCTGGCACGGCTTCTGCAATAGTCGGGATGTACCAAAATGGTGCCGCCGACCAAAGCGTCGGCGCCAACCAAAACGGGGTTGCGACGATGTTGGTGGTTCCGGAAAAGTCTCTGACAGCTCCTCAGGAGATCCGGGCCCGCCGCATGCAGAGCACGCAAGACGCGGCTCGGCTTGACGTCGCAGGGGGGCGAAAAGAATTCGCGCCCATGCTGCAAGAATTGCGGCAAAACCCGGCAAGAACTGCCGGTCCGGGGACACCCACGGGCAACACGCTCGCTGCCATGCTCCAGCGGATCGATACGGACCAAGATGGTCGCATCTCTCCGCTGGAGCTGAGGGCTTCCGCGAAACGCGCCTATCAGGTGCCGGAACGGGCCAGGGCCTGAAGCTTTCGCCGCGCGCCGGCCTGACCCTATAAAGGGGGCATGTCGCAAGCTGAGACGGCCCAATTCGGCGCTACCGCCATTATCATGCGCGTGCTGCGGGCTTCCGCTTCCGACCGTATTGCCCTGACCAGCGCAGGTTGCGCCTTCTACGCCATGCTGGCGCTGTTTCCCGGCATTTTTCTGCTGATTTCGCTCTATGGCATGGTCTTCGACGCGGCGGCGGTGGAACCGCAGCTTGAAGTGCTGCGCGAATTGGTCCCCGAAGACACATTCGAGATGATCGCGACCCGCGTGCATGATCTGGTGGAAGCGCCCCGCCCGCGCCTTGAATGGAGCGCGATCCTGAGTGCCGCCATCGCGATCTGGAGTGCTTCGGCCGGCACGCGCGCGACCATCGGCGCTCTGAATATGGCGCATGATGTGGAAGAAACGCGGCCCTTCTTTCGCTACCATGCGCTGGCGATTGGGCTGACGCTGGCGGCAACCATTGCCGCGGTGATCGCGATTGCGGCGCTGGTCGCCCTGCCCGGCATTCTGGCGCTGTTTGGCCTGCCGGCGCTGCGGGCGCTTTCCTTGCGTGGGCTTTCGCTGCTGACGCTTTTGCTGTTGATCGGGCTTTCGCTGATGGCAGTGTATCGGTTGGGGCCGGCATCGCGCCGCCTGCCGATCCGCCGCATCCTGCCCGGCGTTGTCATGGCGACTCTGCTTTGGGCTTTGGGGTCGGCAGCCTTCAGCCTGTATGTCTCAGACTTCGCGACCTATGACGCCATGTATGGACCGCTTGGTGCCACGGTCGGTTTGCTGATGTGGTTCTATGTCAGTGTTTATGTCGTGCTGCTGGGCGCTGAATTGAACGTGGCGCTGGCGACACGCGCCGGGATGTGGTGACAGCAGCGACGCTCCGGGCCAGACTCAGCTTGGAGGCTCCGCATGACCCAAACCACCATCAGCGCGATTACCATTCACTGTGTGGATGCGCCGATTGATCCGCCACTACGTAACAGTCTGAATGTCATTCCCCGCGCGCCTTTGGTGATTGCGGATGTCACCACCAGCGATGGCGCCACCGGCACGGCCTATGTCTTTCCCTATACGCGCGCCGCACTTGGACCAACGGCATCGCTGGCGCGTTCAATTGGCGAGGGGCTGATTGGGCGGCCCTTGGCGCCGACGTCACTTTGGCGCGAATTGCATGACGGGTTTCGTATCCTGGGCAGTGAGGGCTTGGTGCAGATTGCGCTTTCGCTGCTGGATATGGCGCTGTGGGATGCGCTTTCCCGCCGTGCTGGCCTGCCGCTTTACGCCATGCTGGGGGCAGAGGCGCGACCCATGCCGATTTATGCCTCACTCCGCGGTTGGGGGCCGGCGATGCTGTCGGAAGAAGCCGGCCAGGTGGTGGCACGGCTTGGCGCGCGGGCGGTGAAATTCAAGCTTGGCCATCCGCGGCTTGAAGATGATCTGGCGACGGTGCGCGCGGTGCGTGGCGTGGTCGGCGATGATGTCGCGATTTTCGTGGACTACAATCAGGCGCTGACGTTGCCGGAAGCTGAACGGCGTGGACGCGCCCTGCAAGCGCTTGATGTGCGCTGGCTGGAAGAACCACTGCCGGTGCAGGATGATGCGGGCATGGCCGCACTTGCTACGCGGCTCGACATTCCCATCCAGGGTGGCGAGAATTGGTGGGGCCCGGCTGGCATGCAGCGCGCCCTGGCCGCTGGTGCCTGCGATTTCTGCATGCCGGATGCAATGAAGATTGGTGGTGTTACGGGCTGGCTGCGTGCCGCTTCCATGGCGGCGGCGCATCGTGTGCCAATGTCATCGCATATCTTTGTCGAAGTCAGCGCGCATTTGCTGCAAGCAACCCCCACCGCGCATTATCTGGGACATCTGGATATCGCCGCACCCCTGTTGCGCCAGCCCTTGCCGGTGCGGGATGGCTTGGCGTTGGTGCCAGATTCGCCTGGGCTCGGCCTTGAATGGGATGCGGCAGCGTTACGGCATTTCGCGGTGGAGTGATTTCGTCAAAACGCCATCACGCGGCCTGCGCGAGTGTCGGCGCGCTATCGGCCACCGTTGTCCGATGCAGATCACGTGGCTTATCCGCCGGGTAGCGCCGTGCGCGATGCATGGTAACGCGATTATCCCACATCACCAGATCATGCGCGCGCCAGACATGGGCATGGACGAATTCACGCTGGGTTGCGTGTTCGGTCAGATCACGCAGTATGGCGCGCGCTTCGGGCACCGGCCAGCCATGGATTTGCCCGGCATGGGCTGAAAGAAACAGCGAAAGCCGCCCGGTCTTCGGATGGCGACGCACCAGGCGCTGCGGCACCGGCGCCCATCTTTGGCGTTCTTCTTCGGTGAAATCGGTAAAGCCCAGAATCCCACGCGAAAAAATCTGGCTATGATCCGTAATCAGATCACGAATTTCCGCCTTCATCGCCGGGTCCAGAGCATCCCAGGCGGCGCGCATATCGGCGAATTCCGTATTGCCGCCCTCACCGGGGATCACGCGCGCCGATAGTAGGGAATATTTCGCGGGCGTCGCCTTGAAGGATGAATCGCTGTGCCAGAGCATATTGCCCAGGCTGAACAGGCGCCGCCGATCATCGCGCGCCAGCACATTGGAATTTTTGTCGAGGTTGGAGATGTCATTCACCTCCATCGAAAGGCGCCGATCGGCGGCCTTGGCGATATCGCCGGTGGCCGTTTCAAGCGGGCCGAAATGGCGGCTGAAGGCCAATTGCTGTTCGTCATTGATGTCCTGGCCGTGAAAGACCAGCACGCCAAACTTGTCCATGCCGGCATCAATGGCGGCGGCATCGGCGGCGCTGACGGGGTTCTTCAGATCAATGCCGGCAACCACGCCAACAAAATCGGGCCGCGCCGGATTGGCGGGGGTGATGGTGACAGTCATCGTTTCCTCCTGTGGCGCGTTACGGGCGCCTTTGCTGGGGAGCATAGCGCGGAAATCGCCGCTTAGAAGCGGTTTGTGCGGCGCGGCCTGTCCATGCCAGAAAGCGATGATGTCCGATGCCCCGAAACGCCCCCGCCGCGCCGTCGGCGCGCCGCCCAATGCGGCGCGGCTGCGCGAAGCGGCGCTGGCCCATCTCGCGCGCTTTGCGGCGACCGAGGCGGGGCTGCGGCGCGTCCTGGAACGCCGTGTGGCGCGCTGGGCCCGTGCTGCCGAGGCTGAGGGCCAGTCCCGGGAAACCATTGCCGCCAGCACCGCCGCGCTATCGACCGAAATCGCCAGCATTGCGCAAAGCCTGGTCGCTGCCGGCGCGGTGAATGACGCCGCCTTTGCGGAAAGCCGCGCCCGGCGCCTGGCGCGTTCCGGCCATTCCCGCCGCGCCATCGCCGCGCATCTCGCCGCCAAGGGAATTGAGACTGAGACCGCCACCGCTGCCCTGCCGGAGGGTGAGGAGGCTGAGCTTTTGGCCGCCATCGCCTTTTGCCGGCGTCGGCGGATTGGCCCCTTCGCGCGCGTCGCTCCTGATGCGCCGGCGCGGATGAAGGCTTTGGCCGCCCTCGCGCGCGGCGGCTTTGCCCAGGGCCTCGCGCGCCGCGCCTTGGCGATGGACCCGGATCAGGCTGAGGAAATGCTGCTGGCGGGCCGGCGCGGATGAGCGACCAGACTGAGATCAAAGGGCCGGTGGTCTTCACCCGGCATGGCGTGGCGCGCGGCATCCGCACGGCGCTGCCCTTGGTGATTGGCACTTTTCCGTTTGGGTTGGTGGTGGGGGTGATTTCCGACCAGAAGGGGCTGTCTTGGCTGGAAACCCTTGTCATGTCGGCGCTTGTTTTCGCCGGGTCTTCGCAATTGCTGGCGCTTGAGCTTTGGGCCGAACCGGCACCGATTTTGGCCGCGATCATTGCTGCCATTGTGGTGAATATCCGCATGGCGCCGATGGGTGCTGCCTTGGCGCCTTGGTTGGATAAGCTGCGCGGCGTGAAGCTTTGGGGCAGCCTTGCCTTCATGGTGGATCACGCCTTCGCCCTTTCCGCCGCCGAGCAACGGCGCGGCGGGCGTGATGCCGGATATCTGCTGGGCATTGGCGTGACGCTGTGGTGCTTTTGGAACATCTCGGTCAGCCTGGGAAATATTCTGGGATCGGCGGTGCGGCTGCCGGCGGGGCATCCGCTTTACTTCGCGGCCATCGCGACTTTTGTGGCGATCCTTGTGCCGCTTTGGCGTGGCGTCAGGCGTGATTTCTGGCCTTGGTTGCTGGCAGGCGCGCTGGCAGTGCTGGCCTGGAAGGCTGGGCTTGGGCCGCCCTGGCCGCTGCTGATCGGCGCCTTTGCTGGCGCGGCGCTGGGCGCGTGGTTGGAGCTGCGCCGCGAATGACGCTGCGCCCTGATGTCCTGCTTGCCATCATCGGCATGGCGGTGGCGACTTACCTTTGCCGCGCTGGGGGCTATGCGCTGTTTCGTGCGCTGCGCCCACCGCGTTATGTGGAAGTGGTCTTGCAGCATCTGCCGGGGCCGATTTTCATGGCCTATGCCATGCCGGCCCTTGCGGCGCATGGCTGGAAGGGTTGGGTGGCGGCAGTGGCGGTGGTTGCGGTGCATTATTACACGCGCAGCCTGGCAGCGGCGATCCTGGTTGGGGTTGCCGCCATGGCAGGTCTTGGCGCGTTTGAAGCTTGGTATCTTGCGCGCTGAGGCGATACTGTCGCGCATCGGCGCACCGGGCATTCTGGTGCTGGTCATTATCGCGATTGGCACGCTGATTGTGCCCTTGGATACATCGGTGAATATCGCCTTTCCGGCGATCACGGCGCGGTTTGAGCTTGGGCGCACCGGCATTCAATGGGTGGTGATCTGCTATGTGCTGACCTATGGCAGCTTGATGATGGGCATTGGGCGGCTTGGCGATATCTTTGGCTATTTGCGCGTGTTTCGGCTGGGTCTGGCCTGGAGTATCCTGGCCTTCATCCTTTGCGCCACGGCGGAAAACTACGCCTGGCTTTTGGCCGCACGTGTGATGCAGGGGATTGGCGCGGCGCTGGTGATTGGCTGCGGGCCTGCGCTGGCCACCAGCCATTTTACCGAGGATTTGCGCCCGCGCATTCTGGGCTTTTACGCCTTTGGCTTTGCCGCGGGTGGTGGGCTTGGGCCGCTGATTGGCGGCGTGCTGGTGGAGCATTTCGGCTGGTCCGCCGTTTATTGGTATCGCGCGCCCCTCGCAGCCTTTGCGCTGGCCTTAAGCGTATTTTTGCGCGCCCCAAAACGCGCGGCAGTGCGGGAAAGTTTTGATCTGACCGGGGCGGCGCTGATCACGGGCATGATGTGTTGCCTGCTGTTGGGCATCAATCGCGTGCCGGATATTGCGGCAGGCAATCCGCTCTCCCTGGCGCTGGCCTTTGGGTTTTTGGTGTTGGGCTGGTGGTATGGCCGGCATGCGGGGCGCATCGCGCGGCCGGTGATTGCGCTGAAGTATTTTCGTGATGCGGATTTTCTTTTTGCCTGTATCGCCACCGCCGTGGTGAATTTTGCCTGTTTCGCGGTGCTGCTGTTCATGCCGTATTTGCTGCTGCACGGCGTTGGCTTGCTGGCGGGCTGGGGCGGGTTGGTGTTGGCGATTGGGCATTTGGCGGCGATGGCAGCATCGCCCTTTGCCGGCTTTTTGCTGGCGCGCATCAGTGCCGCAAGGCTGGCGCTGATCGGGTCTGTCATGACTGCGCTGGGGCTTTGGCTGATCGGGACGATTGGCGCTGCGGGCGGCGCGCCTATGCTGCTGGTGGCCGCGCTGGCGCTGCAAGGCATTGGGCTTGGCCTGTTTCAGGTGAGTGTGACCGATTTATTGCTTGAACGCATGCCGCGTGAGGATCGTGGTGTCGCAGGCAGCCTTTCGCAGGTATCGCGCACGCTTGGTGTTGTGACGGCCGCGTCTCTGCTGAGCACAGTTTTCGCCGCGCTTGAGGTCGCTGGCGTGGCGCGCGGCTTGGCAGCGATGGAGGCGTTTCGCGTGGCCTTTGGCAGCATATTCAGCTTTGGCGCAGCATTGGTAGCAGCGCTGGTCATGGTGGGGTTTTTCGTCAACCGACGCGGGTATCGCTGACGATCCGCCCATCCACCAGATGAATCCGCCGATTGGCGCGTTTGGCGAGTTCCGCATCATGTGTCACTACCAGAATGGCGCGGCCTTCTTCCGCGGCAAGGCGCGCGAAAATGTCAAACACCGCCGCGGCATTGCGTGTATCCAGATTGCCGGTTGGTTCATCGGCCAGAATGATGGCGGGGTCATTGGCCAGCGCCCGTGCAATCGCCGCGCGTTGGCGCATGCCGCCGGAAAGCTGTTCCGGCAATTTCACTGCCGCTTCCGCCATACCAAGTGCTTCCAGCAGCTTCATCGCCTGCGCCCGCGCCGCCGGATCCTTCAAACGGCCAAGCCGGCGGATCGGGATCAGCACATTATCGAGTGTGGAGAATTCCGGCAGCAGGAAATGGAATTGAAAGACAAAGCCCAGGCGTGCAAGGCGTAGATTGGCAAGTTCCGCCGCAGTCAGGCTTGCCGTGTCGCGGCCTTCCAGCAGCACGCGGCCTTGGGTGGGACGATCGAGCAATCCCAGCAGATAGAGCAAGGATGATTTGCCGGACCCGGATGGCCCGGTGATGGCGATGAACTCGCCGTGCTCCACCTTCAACGACGCATCCGCCACCAGCGTCACCCCTTCCGGGAGGCGGCGGGTGATGTGCTGCGCTTCCAGAAGCGGCGGCGGCGCGTTGTTCATGCCGCGCCGCGAATAGTCTGCACGGGGTCAAGCCGCGCCGCGCGGCGTGCCGGCACCACGGCGGCGACGCTGGCCGATAGCAGCGCAAAGAAGGAAGCGACAGCGAAAATCCGCCAATCATGGGCCAGCAGAAAGCGGTCATTGCCCGCTGGTGTTTCGGTTTGAAAGCGGATTTGCGCCAGGCCTTCGATCATGATCTGGCCGAGCACGCAGCCGAGCACGGCGCCGAGTAACCCAGCAATCATGCCTTGCAACAGGAACAGCCATTGAATATCGCCTTCGGTGAAGCCGAGCGATTTCAGGATGGCGATGTCGCGCGTTTTCTCGAACACCACGGTCGAGATGATATTGTAGATGCCAAAGGCCGCGACGAGCAGAATAGCGCCGGTGACGCTATACATGATGGCGTTCTGAATGACGAAAACCGTCAGCACATTGCGGTTCTGTTCTTCCCAGCTTTCGGACCTGTCGCCGAAGCGCGCTTCGATCTGCCGGGCTAGGGCTTCTGCCGCTGTCACATCATTCAGGCGCAGCAGGATTTGGTTCACCACATTGGGCCGATCCTGCAGGATTTGATTGACCTTGAGCAGCGTATAGCCTGCCTGATTATCAAGCGTGGTGAGCCCCGTTCGGAAAATCCCCACAATCTTCATTTGCAGGCTGATGCCCCTGGGCGAAACCGCGATGATGGTATCGCCCAGCGCAACACCCAGCTTTTGCGCAAGCCCAATGCCGATGATCAGGCCATTGGCGGTGCTGCGCAAATCTTCCAGGCTGCCCTGGATCAAATCCTTTTCAAGGTTGGACACACGGCGATACCGCGCGGGCTCAATCCCCGTGATGGAAACCGAAACATCGCGCGACCCGTAGCGGAGCAGGGCCTGGCCGGTCAGGATCGGCGATGAAAATACCCCCGGTATCGCTTCCAATATCGCCATTTTCTCGGCACTGGCGCGGATACCGCGGATGCGTTCGGTTGGTTTCACGCCGGAAAGCGCCACCGCACCATCAGGATGGGCGATTTCCACCGCCTGCGGCAGCGGGCGGCGCGTTTCATCCTTCACGATGATGTGTGGCTGCACATCAATCACCTGTTCGATGAAATAGGTCTGAAAACCCCGCATGAGTGAGGCGATGGCGATGAAAAAAGCCACCCCCAAGGCAACCCCCATCACGGATACCAGTGTCTGCCGGCGCCGGCGGGAAAGCATGCCGCGCGCAAGGTCGAAAATCAGCTTCATGGTTTGAGGCGTATCGCCTGCCCATCCTTCAGGCCCTGCGGCGGATCAAGCACAAGGATATCTCCCGCCGCGATACCCTGACGGATTTCAACGGCGCGTGGGCCTTGGACACCAACGCTTACCTGCCGCCGCCGTGCCACTTCACCCTGCGCGACAAACACGTGATCACCACGCAGTGCTGCGGGAGGGATCAGCACGGCATTGGCGGTCTCACGCAATACGATATTCGCTTCCACCGTCATGCCGATCATGAGCGGTGTGTCATCCGGCAGGGAAAGGCGCACACGATAGGCCTTACGGGTCGCATCACCCTTGGGCGTGACTTGCGTCACGGTGGCAGTCAGCACCTGCCCGGCAAAGGCATCGGCACGCAGCAGGGCGCGTTGGCCTTCGCGGATTTGCGCGATGTCTTCCTCATCCACCTCGGCGGTGATGCGAAGCGGCTTTGGTTCACCAATCCAGAAGAGGGCCGCGGGGGTATCCACCACCTCCCCCACTTCGGCATCGCGGCGCAGCACCAGGCCGGCGGAAGGTGCGCGGACGATGTAATCATCCAGCCGCCGCTGCGCGGCTTCGGCTACGGCGCGCACGGCGCGGGCTTCAGCCTCGGCGCGGTCGAGTGCGGCGCGGGATGCGACATCGCGCGCCACGAGGGCGCGCACGCGCGTCAAATCTTCCTGGGCGAAATTGGCGCGGGCTTCGGCTTCCTCAACCCGGTGGCGGGCTTCACGATCATCCAACTGCGCCATGGGCTGGCCGGCTTCAACGCGGGCACCTTCTTCGACCAGCACGGCGGTGATGCGCGCACGCACCGCCGGGCCAACCTTGGCCCAATGCACCGGTTCCACATTGCCAGTGGCATAGACCGCCTGCACGGCGGGGCCGAGGGTTGCGGAGGCGACGGCAACCGCTGGCGGCAGGCCGCGCCAGACCCAGGCGCCTGCCAGGCCAAGCAAAAGCAACACTATCGGGATGATGATCCGGGCACGCATGCTGTCAGCCTAGCATGACACTCGTTCCTTGGCTTCCCCATCGGGACAAGGGGCACGGAAGCGGGGGCGACATGGGGATGGTTGTGCGAAGGCTTGGCAGGGGGTATGACGCGCCAGTTCCTAAGTTGCGTGGTTTTTGGGCCGACTTAGCTCAGGGGTAGAGCAACTGATTCGTAATCAGTAGGTCCGGGGTTCGATTCCCCGAGTCGGCACCAGTTTTCAATGGGTTAGGCCCCATCTCGAAAGACCCTCCGGGCATATTTTTCGCCCACCCCCGCCGCTTACCCACCTGCCCATGGCGAATAGGTACGAAGCGGCGCTTCATGTGAATGCGCCTTACCCATCCGTTATGGGGATGGATATCGCATCAGGCGGCGATAAAGCTGCCAGGGTTTTCGTCCATTTGGTCGGGCAGAGAATGAAACCGCCATCGCGCAAAAACTGGCGACAGGCCCTAAACAGGCCAGCACCGCTTGCACGCGAAAGATGATGATCCTCGCAATGCGCCCCCACAGCGTAGAAAGCGGACGCTCTAAAACCGCCTGAGCAGCCGATCGATATAGTCCAACTCCACCGGTGGGCGTTCGCGTTCCGCGCCACGGCGGCGGAGCTCCTGCTGCAATTGATGCGACCGCAGGCGTTCTGCTTCACCCGGCACCAGCGTATCGCCCGCATTATCCTGCGCTGACCCGCCGGTTTCGCGCCGGTCGCGGCCCAACGGATCGCGGCCTTCGCCAAGCTGGTTTTCCTGACCCTCACTGCCCTGCTGGCCGCCGGCCATTTCTTCGCCTTCGCCCTCACCCTCGCCCTCACCTTCTCCAGGCTGAGGCGGGCCGAATTGGCGCTGCATGCGTTGCGACATTTGCCGCCCGCCTTCGGTCAGTGCGCGGATGGCTTGCTGCTGCGCGGCGCGCGGGTCTCGGCCCTCGGCCAAAGCCTCCGCCGCATCACGCATGGCGCGATCCGCCTCAGCGAGCGGCGCTGGCACATCGCCGGTCAATTCGCCGAATTGCTGCATCAATTCACCAAGCGCGCGGCGTAGCGCGCGTTGCGTGCGCGCATCGCGTGCGGCTTCTTCACGCGCTTCGGGGGTTTGCGGGCGTTGTTGTTGCTGCGGGCGGCGCTGATCACCGCGCGTGTTTTCCTGTTCACCGCTGCGCCGATGCGCACGGTCCAGCATCTCAGCTTCCCGACGCACCATATCCTGCAAAGCGCCCATTTGCTGCTGGCCGCGTTGGCGCTGCTGGCGCTGGCGATCCTCAGCCCGGCTGGTGCGGCCTTCTTCCAGGGCTTGCAGCATTTCCTCAAGCTCGGCCATTTCGCGTTCGGCATCTTCCTGGCGGCCATCGCGCGCGGCGTCTTCCAGGCGGCGGGTACGGCGTTCCAATTCCCGGCGATCAAACACGCGCTGCTGCGGGTCATAGGAAAGCGCTTCATTGTTTTCGCGCTGCATACGCTCCGCCAGCGCTTCCAGATGGCGGCGGATGGCTTCGCGCAATTCCTGAATGCGGCGCTGCAATTCGGCGCGCTGTTCGGGGCTGCGTTCGGGATTGTCGCGGCGGGCTTCTTCCAAAGCCTCACGCAATGCCTCACGTGCCTGGGTGAGGGCGCGCGCCGTGCGGTCCGTGCGGCCTTCTTCCAAAGCCACTGCCACATCCCACAAAATCTGCTGCACTTCCGGCACGGCTTCATCACGCCTGTCGCGCCCCAGCCGATGCCGCGCCGCGCGCAAAGTCAGGAACATGCCCGTGTCATGTTCGAAGGCTTCCGGCGCATTGGTGATACGGTCCAATTCGCGCCGCGCCGGTTCGCGTGCATTGGGGTCGAGCGAGAGCGCGCGACGGAGTGCGATCAATTGCTGCGCGACAGGGTGCGAAAAGCGCCGTTCCGGCAGCACCAGAAACGCGCCTTCGGATTTGCCTTCCTGTTCCGCGCCATCGCGCGCGAATAGCCGCGCTTCCACTTCCAGCCCGGCCCAGGGATGCGCGGAAAAATCATGCTGCGCCGCCCCCTGCGCCTGGCGCGGTGCGCCGCTTGGCAGCGGAATATCCTGCGTCACCGGCGGGGCGGAGGGCCTTTGCTTCAGCCGCAATTCCACACGCAGCGCAACGAGCCCCCAATCATCCTCGGCCTTCCAGGGCAGGCGGAGCCCAAGCCCGCGGCCCGCGCGCGCGGGAGAGGGATCCCAGGCAACCACCGGCGGTGCATCGGGCGTCAGCGTCAACGCCCATTGCGCCACATCGCGCCCATCGCGCTTGAGCACCAAGGTGCCGCCCTCGGTCAAAGGCAGTTCCAAGCCATGGCTTTGCGCATCCATGCGGGCAAAAGCATGGGCAGTGCCGCCCAGGCGCAATTCCGGCGGGCTGGCGCTGCCCGAGAACACCATATGCAACCGGCTGCCCGTCGGCACCGCCACCGCACCACCTGCGGCATTCAGGAATTGCGGCGGCGCGCCGGTATAGGCGGGCGGCGTCACCCAGGCTTCAAACCGCGCGGCCAAGGCCGTAGGCGCGGCAGCCGGTTCCGCGAAGGATGGCGCAAGGGCAGCGAGCAGGCGTTCCGGCGCTTCCCGCCCCGCCATGCCAAGCCCCGCCACCAGCGCCACCAGCACCGCGGCGCGCAAGGCGCGCGGGTCTCGTGCTGCCAATCCTGGAGAAGGTCGCGCCACGCGCAACTGCCCAAGCTGTGCCGCCGCGCGTTCCCGATGCGCCTGCCATAGCGCCTGCGCCATGGGGTCATCGCCGGCGGGGCGATCCGCCAGCACCGCAAGCGGGCGATGCGCCAGGCCGGAATCACGTTCCAGCCGACGCGCCGCTGCCTCCGTTGCCGGAGCCCGCAACCCAAGCGCGGCGCGATAGCCAAGATATCCAAGCGCCGCAGCAAAGCCGATCAGGATCAGCAGATGCAGCGCGGGCGGCAGTGTCGGCAGCAAGCCGGTAAAGGCCAAAGCCAGAAAGGCGCCCAGTATGCCAAGCGGCGGCCAAAGCGCCCGCCAGGCGCCTTCCCACCACAACGCCAAACGAGAAAGGCCGAGCTTCAAACCCAGGGCGCCAAGCCCTTGGCCTTCAGGCGGCGCTTTCTCGGGCGACTGGGTCATTCCATCAGCCATTCCGGCACGCGTTGGCCGGCGTGCAACGCCTCATAGGATTGGCGGTCGCGCACCACGGCGAAGCGTGCGCCATCCACCATCACCTCGGCCGCCAAGGGCCGCGCGTTGTAGGTGGAAGACATGGTGGCGCCATAAGCGCCGGCATCAAGCAGCGCGACCAGGGCGCCGGGCGGCAAATCCGGCAAGGCGCGATCCCGCGTGAAGCAATCGCTGCTTTCGCAAACCGGACCAACCACATCGGCAGGCGCGAGAGGCGCGACCAAAGCAGCGGGCGAGACCGGCAAAATGCCATGCCAGGAATCATACATGGCCGGGCGCAGCAGATCATTCATCGCGGCATCCAGCACCACAAAGCGCCGCGCCGCGCCCCGCTTTTGCAGGATGACCCGGGACAGCAATACCCCCGCCGGCCCGGCAATCCAGCGCCCCGGTTCCAGCATCACGGGCAGACCCAGCGCGCCAAGCTCTGCCTTGATCGCCCCAGCCAGGGCCGCCGGCGCGGGCGCAATTTCATCGCGATAGGCAATGCCAAGCCCACCGCCGCAATCCACACGTTCAATCGGCAAGCCCTGCGCGCGGATAGCGCGGATGAGCGACGCAAGCCGCGCATAGGCGGCGCGATAGGCACCCATGCCGACCGTGATCTGACTGCCGATATGGGTTGCGATACCAATCGGGCGAATGCCGGGCAGCTTTGCCATGCGGGCGTAAAGCGCCAGCGCATCATCATAAGCCACACCGAATTTGTTTTCGCTGAGGCCCGTGGTGATCTTGGCGTGGGTTTTCGCATCCACATCGGGATTGACGCGAATGGCCACCGGCGCCGTGCGCCCCATGCCGGCGGCGATGGCGGAAATCATATCAATTTCTTCAATGCTTTCGGCATTGATCTGCATGATGTTCTCAGCAAGCGCCAGGCGAATCTCGCGTTCCGATTTGCCCACACCAGAAAAGACAATCGCGCTTGCGGGAATGCCGGCGGCACGTGCGCCGCGCAATTCGCCCTCACTGACCACATCAGCGCCAAGCCCCTCGCGCCCAAGCAGCGCCAGCACCGAAAGATTATCATTCGCCTTGGTGGCGAAATGTACAGTCGCGGTCAGCCCGGCCTCGGCCAGGGCATCACGCAGCGCCCGCGCACGGCGACGCAAGGTACCGGCGGAATAGACCCAGGTCGGCGTGCCCACCACCTCGGCAATCCGCGCCAGCGGCACATCTTCCAGCACCAGCCCATCATGGGCATGGCGCGTGAGGTGCGGGCGCTGCGCGAGCAATTCGGCAAAGCTGGGGTCAGAGCCCGGATCAAGGGCGGGTGCGGGGGCGGCCATCCCCCTATTGTCGTGATGCGCGCGGATTATCGCAAGCGGTAAAACAGGTGCTCAGCGATTTGGATATTGCCGAGGATGGGTGACTTCCTCTGCCGGGCCGGGCGGGCGGACCGGTCCCATGCGGCCGCAAGCCGAGGCCAGGAAAGCCACCGCCAGCAGAAGCAACAGGGACCGCGCGCTGAACCTCATGCCAATTTGGCCTTCCATTCGGCGGCCATGGCGGCGACATTGGCCGGCGCCGTGCCACCGTAAGACGTGCGTGACCGGACCGAGGCTTCGACCGTCAGCACATCAAACACACCCTGGGTGATACGCGGTTCCACAGCCTGCATCTCAGCCAAGGTCAGGCCGGAAAGATCAACACCGCGTGCTTCCGCCTTGGCCACCAGCGTGCCGGTCACGTGATGCGCATCGCGGAAGGGCATTTTCAGGCTGCGCACCAGCCAATCCGCCAGATCGGTCGCGGTGGAAAACCCTGCCCCGGCCGAGGCGGCAAGCCTTTCGGTTTGCGGCTTCATATCCCGCACCATGCCGGCGGTGGCGGCCAGCGTCAGGGTCAGGTTTTCGGCTGCGTCAAAAATGCCTTCCTTGTCTTCCTGCATATCCTTGAAATAGGTCAGCGCCAGGCCCTTCATTACCGTCAGCATACCCATCAGCGCGCCCATCACGCGCCCCGTCTTGCCACGCACCAGCTCCGCCGCATCAGGGTTGCGCTTTTGCGGCATGATGGAACTGCCGGTGGTGAAGGCATCGGATAGTTTCACAAAGCCGAAATAGGGGTTCGTCCAGATCACAATCTCTTCCGCCAGCCGCGAAAGATGTACGCTGCACATGGCACAGCAGAACAGGAATTCGGCGGCGAAATCGCGCGACGCCACCGCATCCAGGCTGTTCCGCATGGGCCGATCAAAGCC
>JADCEV010000052.1 GCA_020249865.1 Roseomonas sp.
ACGATTTTTGGCGAAATCACTGCGGCCCTGGCGCGTGGTGATCGCGTGGAATTGCGCGGCTTTGGCGCCTTTTCAACAAAATCGCGTGAAGGCCGCACCGGGCGCAATCCGCGCACCGGGGAATCCGTGCCGGTGGAGCCGAAATCCGTGCCCTATTTCAAACCTGGCAAGGAATTGCGCGAACGCATCAATGCGAAGAAGGCGCCAGCCCCCGCTAAGCGCGCGGCGCGCAAGGCGTGATGCGCTAAGGATGTCTGCCGTTTTCTGATTACCAACCGCAGTAGATTTTTCGTTTGCTGCTCTGGGCCCATGGCGCGCCTTGCGCGATTATGCCTTGACGCGAAGGCGCCAGCGGGGATTGTGTGACCAAGCTTATCCCCAAAGGCCCCGCAATGCGCTGGTTCATCTTTCTGCCCCTCGCCATTCTCGTGGTGCTCTTCATGCTCTCGAACCCGCAGAGCATCGAATTGCGTCTCTGGCCCTTTGATGTTGCCTGGACGGCCTCGGCCTCCATCGCCGTGCTTTCCATTGCCGCTGTCGCCTTCCTGCTGGGTGCGCTGATCGCTTGGGCGGCTGGCCTGCCGGCGCGGCACCGGGGCCGCGCTGCCGAACGCCGCGTCACTGCCCTGGAAGCGGAGCTGAAGGCGCTCAACGCCGCCAAGCAAGCCAGCGAAGAAAAGGCCCTGACCAAAGCATGATCGCCCGCCCCCAAAGCGGCACCGCCCGCATCATCCCAGCGCTTGATTCTGGCGATGCGGCGCGTGCCCAAACCCTTGCCGAAACCCTGGCACCCCATTGCGGTGTGCTGAAGGTGGGGTTGGAGCTTTTCACCTCAGCCGGCCCGGCCATTGTCAGCGCCATGGCGCGGCATCGCCCGGTGTTTCTTGATTTGAAGCTGCACGACATCCCAAACACCGTCGCCGGCGCCGTGCGGTCTTTGCTGCCGCTCCGCCCCGCCATGATGACGCTGCATGCCGCGGGCGGTGCCGCCATGATCGCCGCCGCGCGCGCCGAGGCCGAGAAGGCCGGCGCCGAGCGCCCGATGCTACTGGCGGTGACCGTGCTCACCAGCATTGACGCCGAAACCCTGGCGAGCACGGGTGTCGCCGCCAGCCCCGCCGACCAGGTGCTGCGCTTGGCGCGGCTTGCGCTCAATGCCGGGGCGGATGGCCTGGTATGCAGCCCGCAGGAAGCCGGGGTGCTCCGCGCCGCGCTTGGCCCTGCCCCCTTCCTGGTGGTGCCGGGCGTGCGGCCCGCCGGCAGCGCGACGGGAGATCAGGCACGCACCGCCACACCGGCCGAGGCCGTTACCGCCGGGGCAGATTGGATTGTGGTGGGCCGCCCCATCACCGGCGCTGCGGACCCGGCAGCAGCAGCGGCAGCCATCGCGGCAGGGCTTTAGGCGTGCTGGTCAAGATTTGCGGCATCAAGGATACGGCCGCGCTGGACGCGGCCCGGCAGGCAGGCGCGGATATGGTGGGGTTTGTCTTCTTCCCGCCCTCTCCGCGCGCCGTGACGGCCAATCAGGCTGGTCTGCTCGCGCGGTCCTACGCGGATGGCCCGAAACGCGTCGGGCTGTTTGTGGACCCGGATGACGCCATGCTCGCCGCGATACTTGCCGAAGTGCCGCTCGATATTCTGCAATTGCAAGGGGAGGAAACCCCGGCGCGGGCGGGCGAAATCCGTGCCCGTTTCGGCAAGCCGGTGATGAAGGCGCTCGGCATTGGCAGCAAGGCCGATCTGGCGCGCCTGCCCTATTATGCCGATCAGGTGGATTACTTCCTGCTCGATGCCCCCCCGCCGGCCGGCAGTGCCCTGCCCGGTGGCAATGCGCAGGCTTTCGATTGGGCGCTGATGAAGGGCGAACGCCCGCCGCGCCCCTGGCTGCTCGCGGGCGGCTTGACGCCTGCCAATGTGGTTGAGGCCATCGCGGCCTCCGGCGCGCCGGGGGTGGATGTGTCCTCAGGCGTTGAGCGGGCGCGTGGCATCAAGGACCCCGCCGCCATTACGGCCTTTATCGCCGCCGCCAAATCTGTGCGCGCGTGACTGCGCCAGGGGAAGACGAGGCCGCCGAAAAGGCAAAGATGCGGCGCGTGCTGGCGATTTTCGGCCCGGCGGTCTTTGCCGGCGCCTTTGCCACCCGCGTCACAGACCCAACGGTGGCCGAAATCGCCGGCGAATTCAGCGTGACGGCGGCCGAGGCCGCCTTGCTCGGCACCGCCTATACCCTGCCCTTCGCCCTGGTGCAGCCAATCCTGGGGCCGGTTGCGGATTCCATCGGCAAGCGTCGGATTGTCATGATCTGTGTTGCGCTACTTGGCATCATGCTGCTGGCCGCCGCGGTTTCGGCGAGCTTTGGCTGGCTGATGGCGTTTCGTGCGGCTTCCGGCATGGCGGCGGGGGGCATGATGCCGCTCACCCTCGCCATCATGGGCGATGCGGTATCGCTGAAATACCGGCAGGTGGCGCTATCGCGCATTCTGGTCTTCGGCATTAGCGGGCAGATCGCGGGCGGCGTGGTGGCCGGCCCCATCGCCGCCATTGCCGGCTGGCGCGGCGTGCTGGTGGTTTGCGCCATCGCTGCCTTCATTGGCCTTATCGCCCTGATCCTGGCCGCCCGCGGCGCCGCGCGAGAGGTCATGACGCGCTATGACCCCATGGTCGCGCTGCAACGCTATCGCGGCATCATCGCCAACCCCGCCGCGCTGCCGTTATTCGCCGCCGTTGCGGTGGAAGGCGGCCTGGTTTTTGGCGTTTTCCCCTTCATCGCGCCGCTGCTGATCGAACGCGCCATTGGCAGCACCATGGAAGCGGGTTTTGCCATTGGCGCCTTTGGCCTGGGCGGGCTGTTGTTTGCCGCCCTGGTCGCGCCGCTGCTGGCCCGCTTTGGCCAGGCCGGCGTGATCCGCATTGGTGGCGCCACCGCTGCCCTGGCGCTGATTGGCTTTGCGCTGGCGCCATCCCTGGTGGTGGCGACGCTGGCGGGCCTCGGGCTCGGGCTTGGCTTTTACATGATCCATAACGCCATCCAGACCCGCGCGACCGAGCTTGCCCCCCAGGCCCGCGGCAGTGCGATGTCCCTGCATGCCTTCGCCTTTTTCGGCGGCCAATCGCTTGGCCCGATCTTTTATGGGCTGGGGGCGATGGTCTTTGGCCTGCCCATCACCCTGGCGCTGGCGGGCGCCGCGATCATGGTGCTGGCGCTGCTTTTGGCGCGGCGCTGAAGCGGCTTCGGGGCGCCCGATTCGCAGCCCGCGAAAGCCCCCCATTCAGGCCAAGTGAACAAAGTGGCAACTATTAACAAAAAGCATTAAGTATTTTATCCATATTTTTCAATGGTATAAATCACCACAAAAGAACAAAACCACAACGCGCGACTCGGCTCAACCTACGCCACTGTTATCCCAAGATATTGTGGCAGGGCCTGAACCCCTACCACAAGCGCGTTCGCGTCCCGTGCCGGGCGGAACCTTGGGGCGCCGGCATTGATGTGGCCCTGGCGATATGGCCCAATGGCGCCTGAACCCATCCACACAGGAAACACCCATGTCCAAGGCCTTCTTCATGGTGCGCGCCGTGGTCGCCGACCCCGCCGACCGCCCCGCTTTCGACACCTGGTATGAAAAGGAACACCTGCCCGATGCGCTGGCGGCCTTTGGCGTCGCCCATGCCTGGCGCTGCTGGAGCAAGACGGACCCCTCGCTCCATTTCGCCTTCTATGAGTTCCCGAGCCTGGCCGCGGCCGAGGCGCTGCCGGGTTCCCCCGCGCTGGCCAGCATGATCAAGGAGTTTGACCGCGTTTGGGGCAGCCGGGTCACACGGTCCCGCGAAATCCTGGAATTCGCCGGGGAGGCGCGGCGCCCCGGCTGATCAGCGCTTGGACAAGGCTTCAGCCAGACGCCCGCTGGCTTCGCGGATGCGAGCCTCACTTTGCGCGAAACACAGGCGCAAATGACCTTCCCCGCCCGCGCCAAAGGCGGCCCCCGGTGCTATACCAACCCGCGCCGAATGCAGCAGGGATTTCGCCAGCGCCAGGCTATCCGTGCAGCCTTCCACCTTCAGAAACAGGTACATCGCCCCATCCGGGCGCGGTGCGGTGACACCCGGCACGGCGGAAAGCGCCGCATGGGCAATATCACGCGCCTTCAGATAGCGCGCGCGGGTTTCCGCGATGAAGGCATCCCCCTGATCGAGTGCCACCACGCCCGCATGCTGGATGAAGGTGGGCGCGGATGACATGTTGAATTCATTGAGCTTGCCGATGGCCTCCATCAAGGCCGGGGGTGCCACAATCCAGCCAAGGCGCCAGCCCGTCATGGCCCAGGATTTGGAAAAGGAATTGACCGAAACAACACGATCCTGCTCATCCGCAATTTCCAGAAAGGACGGCGCGGCATCGCCGGCGAAATAGAGCCTTTCATAGACATCATCGGCAAGAATCCAGGTGCCGGTCTGGCGGCATTTGGCAAGGATGGCGCGCTGTTCATCGGCGGTCAGCGTCCAGCCGGTGGGATTGCCGGGGCTGTTCAGGAAAAGCAGCTTGGTCTCGGGCGTGATGGCCGCCAGCACCTCATCCAAATCCGCGCGCCAGATACCGTTCATGAGGCGAAGCGGCAAATCCGCCACTTCCGCGCCCATCACGCGCGCAATGCCATCCATATTGGGCCAGGCGGGGGTGGGGATGACCACGCGATCACCCGGCGAAAGGAGTGCTTGCGCCACCAGCATGAGCGCATTGACGCCCGATGCGGTGACGGCGACCCGCGCTGTGCCGACGTTGCGATGATTGCGCTGAAGGTAGGATGCGATGGCTTCACGCAGCGGTGGGATACCAGGATTGGGCGCGTAGAAGGTTTTGCCCTCATCCAGCGCCAGCTTCGCCGCTTCCCGCACGAAATCCGGTGTGACCGTATCCGGCTCCCCGAACCAAAGTGGAATGACATCGGGCATGTAGCGCCCGACTTCGGAGACTTCCCGGATCAGCGAGCCGGGGATTTCAGCAAGGGCGGGGCGGGGGGTGGGTTCGAAGCGCATCGGGCGGCTTTAGCCTGAGGCGCCTGGCTTGGACAGGGTGGGGTTCAGGTTCGTCGCCCTAGCGACACGGCCTTGTCTAAATCCGCGACCGCATTCGCCTGGTCTCCCCGCAAAGCATGGGCACGCCCACGATTTTGATAGGCTTCAGCATTACTGGGATCAAGCTGAATGGCCTTAGTGAAATCGTCAATGGCGGCGGCGCTATTGCCTTGCGCGAGGCGAAGGGAACCACGATTGACGTAGAAGGAAGCGACATCCGGCTTGAGTTGTATGGCGCGGTTGGAATCCGCCATGGCGCCCGCATTGTCATTCAAAAGACGCTTGACCATTCCCCTGAGATCATAGGCATTGGCATTATTGGGCTCAAGGCGGATGACCGCATTCGCGTCATCGAGCGCGCCTGTGAAATCACGTTGCGTGATTCGGATGGCCGCCCTTAGAGAACGTGCATTTGCGCGATCTGGGGCAAGGCGAATGATCTCGTTCAGGTCCTCCTGGGCACCGACCATATTGCCCTGCCGCATCCGAAGTTCGGCGCGGGCGGCATAGCCCCCGACAAAGCGTGGGTTTATGCGTAGGGCAGCATCACAATCGGCAGCGGCACTTTCGGATGCATTCATGCGACCTTTCACAATGCATCTTTCGGACAAAACCTCGGGAAATTCGGGCCGCAAGTTGAGCGCCGCATCAAAATCCGCCAAGGCAGCAGTAAGGTTACCGGTTTGCCGATGGATAGAACCGCGCATCGCAAGCACGGCAGCCATCTGGGCATTATTGCCTGTAGCTGTTGTGGTCGGTAAGGAATGCTGCTGAGCGCAACCCGCCAAGGATAGTGCCAGCACGACGATCAAGACCCGCATGTCAAGCTTCCGCTCTCTCATTCTTCTGTAAAGTCTCCCATTCCCATATCGCACATGTCAATTATTCCGAAACCGAGCGATCCTTGGGTTCCAAGGGCCTTTCGGCCCTTGGCGGGTGGGTGCGGGAGAGCAGAGCCCTCCCGCTTCTGTTATCATGATTCTTTATCAGGAGTGTGCCCATGTCGCGCGATATCCTCGGCTGGCGGAAGCTTTTTGGCGTGATGGGGCCTTCAACCAATACGGTGGTGCAGCCTGATTATGACATGCTGCGCCCGGCGGGTGTCACCAATCACTATAGCCGCATTTTCACGCCTGATTCCGATGCGGTTTCCAATGAAAGTTTTCGGGCCGGTATTGCCGTGATCAGTGGCAATACGATGGATGCGGTGCGCAGTGTCATGACCTGCCATCCGGATTACCTGGTGATGGGCATGTCGGCGATCACGTTTTTCGGTGGGCGGAAGGGCGCCGATGATTTTGTGGCGCAGGTCAGGGATGTTTCCGGCCTTGGGATCAGCATTGGCAGGCATTCCTGCACGGCCGCCTTGAATGCCTTTGGTGGCATCAGGCGCATTGCGGTGCTGACGCCGTATTGGCCGGTGATGAATGCGGAAGTGGCGCGCTATTTCGGCGATATGGGTTTCAGCGTGGTGCGCGATATCGCGCTGCAATGCCGGAGTTGGACTGGTATTGCGCAGGTGACGCCAGCGGAATGCGTGGCGGCGTTGAAGCGGCTTGATGGCGATGATGTGGATGCAATTGTGCAGGTGGGCACCAATCTTTCCATGATCCGTGTGGCAGCAGCGGCCGAGCTTTGGTTGGGCAAGCCGGTGCTCGCGATCAATACTGCGACTTATTGGCATGCGCTGCGTGCCAATGGGATTGCGGAAAAGCGCGAAGGTTGTGGCCGGATTTTTGAGGAGCATTGATCCATGTCTGGTGCTGCGCTTGCCGAAATCCGCGAAACTGAAGCGCCCCCCGCGATTGCCGCGATTT
The DNA here is from genome assembly GCA_020249865.1 of Roseomonas sp. GTDB lineage: Bacteria > Pseudomonadota > Alphaproteobacteria > Acetobacterales > Acetobacteraceae > Neoroseomonas. The sequence continues at coordinate 6,891 of JADCEV010000052.1, forward strand.
ATGCGGCGCTGAATGAGGGGATTGGCATTGGCCAGGTGAACCTCATCTGGCGCCATGCGGCGACGCTGCCTGGGGTCTTGGATTGGCTTTGGGCGCAGGCCGCGCCGGCACTTGGCTGCGGTGCGGCGGCGGCAGCGCGGGATGAAATTGCGGCCGCCATCACGCTTCCCATGCCTGCCGCATTACAGAAGCCGCAGGAGCACGCGGCAATCACGGCGGTGGTGGAGATCTATAATCGCGGCAATCTGACAAATCTCGCTTTGCTTTCGGCCATTTTGCTGCGCGCGCAAGGCATGGCGCCAGGCGCACCACTGCCCGCCGCAACGCGTGGCGCGATGTTGCCGGCGCCGCCGCCCCTGCCGCGCTTGGCCGGTTTGCCGCCCGCGCAACAGGCGCAGATACGCGCGCTGACCGCCGCGCATGGGCTTTCCGATGCGGCGGTGGTGCCAAGCCTTTATCTGCATCTGGCGTTATGGCCGGAATATCTGGCGCGCCTGCCCGAATTGCTGGCACCGCTGCATGCCGAACAGCGCCTGCACGGCGCGCGCGATGCCGCCGTGGCAGCGGCACGCCGGGCCGCGCCGGGGCTGATCGCAGATCTTGGCGCAGCGCCGGCACCCCCTGCTGCCTTGCCCGTATTCCTGACGCGGCTTGAGGTTTTTGTGCATGAGGTCATCCCCGGCATGGTGCCGGTTGGGCTATTCCTGCGCCGCGCCCTGGCGTGAAGGTAAGCAGACCAAACCGCGGGCGGATCAGCCGGACGAAGTAGCCCCTTTCAGCTCAGGTCAGCGCAAACAACGCCATGATGTCGGCAAGACTGGTATTGCCGACCAGAATAACGTCATCCCCCGCGCCACCATCAAGGCTCGCCACGCCAAGGCCAGCGATCAGAAGATCATTGCCCAGGCCGCCAAACATCTGATCGCCCTCTCCGAAGCCATTCAGGGTATCATTTCCCGCATCACCCGACAGGGTATTTGCGCCTTGATTGCCCATGATCATGTCATCGGCCGCACTGCCAGTGATGCTGATACGCGCCACACCTTGGGCGATCACGGCAAACTCTACATTCGTTGGAAGGAAAAGGCTTGCTGTGGCAATCAGCGTGTCCGCGCCGCCATTGGCGTCTTCATTGATCTGATCGGCGCCGGTAACGTTCAGGTAAAGATCATTGCCCGCGCCGCCTTCCAGCACATCGCTGCCCGCACCACCGTCAAGCGAATCGGCCCCGGCATTGCCACGCAGCAGATTGGCAGCGGCAGAACCCATGATGCTGTCGGCACCTGAGCCACCATAAGCATCTTCAATCGTCACATCACGGGCAATGGAGACATTGTTGCGCAATCCACCGACTGAGGAGAAGGCTTCTTCATTCAGGTTGATCCATTGCGTCTCATCATAGCCGGAAAAATCAAGCACATCACGGCCGCCGGCATCCCATATCGAGAAATTGACCTGATGATCAGCGCCGGTAATGGAAAAAGCCTGCCCTGCATTTGCGTTGAAGCCATAGATGTTATCGCCTGTACGTGTACTCATATTGGCCCCGTAAAGGCGCTGGATGGCCGCGATATCGTAAAGCAGGGGCGTGGCTGAGCTGGCAGAGCCCAAAAATGCGTGAGTTGCATTTCCGTTGAAATAGCTCATTGCCGTGTATTGTTCGGAATCTTCGAAGAAAATCGCATTGCGCGCATAGGCAGTATAGCCAGTACCGCTAATATTGTAGTTTCCTGGATGTTCGAGACCGAGCGCGTGCCCAACTTCATGGATGTAAAGCTCAAATCCACCATTGGCATCGGTAGGCGCAATGGCAGCTTGCTGCTGCGCATTGAAATAGACGTAGTTTCGCCATGGCCCTGTGGCATTGCTCCAACCTCCATAGCCAGAAGCATTGGCCGGGCCGGTGCCTGAAGTCGCGCTTGTATAATTCCAAAGGGTGAATTGCGCGTCGTTGCTGTATTGGCTGCCAGGATTCTGAACGCGGGTCAAAGTTATATTGGCCACATCCTGCCATTGCTGCATGGCGTAAAGCGCGGCGGTAATTTGCGCCTCATTCAACCGGTCAAAGCCGGATGCACCGGTGACCATGGTCGTCGGCAAATTCGCATTCGAGTCGCGAAATGCAAAAGTGATTTCAAGCGGATTGCCAAGACCATTGGTAAAGCGCGCGTTAGTGCTCGTGATATTGCGTGAAATCTGCGCGGCAGCCGTCGCCCAATCATATTCCGGCAGCGGATCATCGAAGGGGCTTCCCAATACCGGCGGCAGGCCGAGTTCACTCGGCGTACCAGGGGAGGGGAAAAGCGGCGTACCAAGACTGGTGACACGCGTCGCCTGTATGCCAGAACCGCTGCCATCCGAAGCATCCGTGCCGCCGTAAACCGCTATGACACTTTGGTCCGCCAATAGCGCCAGGGTAAAGCCGGGGACCGAAGTATCCGGCAAGGTCGTGATGACGAAATCACTGGCCCCGAGCGCGCCATTATGGTCCACCCAGCGACCGCGGATGGTATCGGTCGTGCCATTTTCAAAGGAATGCCACCAGACAAGGCGCCGCCCGTCATTGAAACCAAGAATACTCGGGGAGCGCTGATCGTCTTCTGTCGTGGTATTGAGGACGAAATCCGAACCCGAGGGGGTTCCATCGGAAGCCATCAACCGGGCGCGTATCGTTCTGCCTGACCCGTCGCCGGTGTCGGTAGATTGCCAAACCTCCAGTATCCGGCTGTCGGCAAGCCGGCTGCTTCGAACACCGGTCTGGTCCCCGGCAGTCGTCGTATTGACCAGATAATCATTACTCGATCCACCGATGCTGACCGCATTAAAATTGCCGCTGCTGTCAACCGAAAACACCCGATTGCGGATTTCAGTACCGTTTGTGCCGCCTTCCGGCGATTCAAAGCGTAGCAAAACATTGTTGTTGGAAAGATTCTGAAACCCGATTGAGGCTGGCGTGCCGGGAAGAGTTGTATTGAGCAGCGCTTCATTGTTCTGCGCGGCGAGTGTGGCCGAATTGAAGCTCCGGCCTTGAATCTCGCCATCATTCTCATAGGCGAAAATCAGACGTCCGGTACTCCCACTGCGCTGAATGAAGGTATAGGACCCATCCGCACCACTGGCGCTGAGTTGTACCTCTCCGGTCAGGGCCACACCATCGGCGCTGAAGCGGCGGCCAAAGAGATGCGAATTGCTTGGATTGGACTGATCAGGTGAGCGCCAGGTGATCAGAACAGACCCATCATTGAGCGCGAGTGAACTGATGCCGGTCTGCGTGCCTGCGGTTGTCTCATTGACCCTGATGTCAGGCCCTATCGCTGACCCATCCAGACGAAAGAAGCGCGCCCTGATGTCCTGCCCATCATCGGCACTGCCGCTTGATAGGAAGGAAATGACGAAATTGCCGTTTGATAGGCTCTGGAAACTCGCGGAGCCTTGATTGCCATTGGTAGTGCTTGGCACACCAAAGCCATTCGTCTCAGCTTCCAGCGGCTCTATTGGGGGCGGGGGGTGGACGTGGTCATGATCATCTTCATGGTCGTGGTCGTCATCCAGGGGCATACCGGCACCAAATGCTGCTCTTTGAAATGATACCATCATGAAAGATATTCTCTGGAAAAATGAATTTTACGTAATCTTCAATTGTCGTGCCTTGCCCCTTGCGTCAGGAATGACAAAACTGGCGCAGAACCCCACCCTTCCCCATCCGTGAATTGCAGCGCCGCCAAGCGCGCATAAAGCCCGCCTTCCGCGAGCAGCGCCTCATGCGTGCCGGTCGCAACGATGCGGCCCTGATCCATCACCACAATGCGGTCCGCGCGCCGCACCGTCGCCAACCGATGCGCAACCGTAATGCTCGTGCGCCCCTCACATAGCCGCGCCAATGCTTGCTGCACGGCGAATTCGCTTTCGGCGTCGAGCGCGCTGGTCGCCTCATCCAACAGCAATACCGCCGGGTCGCGCAGGATGGCGCGCGCAATGGCAATGCGTTGGCGCTGGCCGCCGGAAAGTGTCACGCCCCGCGTGCCAAGCTCGGTCGCGTAACCCTGCGGCAGGGCGGCGATGAATTCCGCAGCCGCTGCGGCCTCGGCGGCTGCCGCCACTTCCGCATCAGTGGCGTCGGGCCGGCCGAGGCGAATATTTTCAGCAATGCTGGCGCTGAAAATCACCGGCTCCTGCGGCACCAAACCAAGCCGGGAACGCAGCGCGCGCGGGTCAAGCCGCGTGATCTCAACCCCATCCAGCAGAATGCGCCCCGCGCTTGGGTCATAGAAGCGCAGCAGCAGGGACAGCACCGATGTCTTGCCGGCGCCCGAGGGACCAACCAGCGCAATCGCCTCCCCAGGTTCCACCGCCAGGCTGAAATCCATCAGTGCCGGGCTATCGGGCCGCGTTGGGTAGCGCAGCGTGACGGCTTCAAACACCACGCGGCCTTGCGCGGGCGGCAGGGGCAAAGGCTTTGCCGGGGCTGCGATGGCGGGCGGGATGGCCAGCACTTCGCCAAGCCTGTCAGCCGCCGCTGCGGCGCGCTGGATCTCGCCCCATAATTCGCTGACCGTGGCGCCGGAGGAGGCCATGAGTACGGCATAAAAGACAAAGGCGGTCAGCTCCCCGCCCGAAATCCGCCCCTCGATCACGTCGCGCCCACCGACCCAAAGGCTGAAGGTGATGGCGCCGAAGCCGAGCAGGATCACCGCCAGGATCAGCAAACTGCGGGAGAAAACGCGCCTGAGTGCGGCGCGCACGGCAGCTTCAGACCCGGCAGCAAAACGCGCGCGTGCGCGATCTTCCTGGGTGAAGGCCTGAATGGCGCGAATGCCGCCCAGCGTTTCCTCTGCTTGTGCAGCAAGATCACCAATCCGCTCCTGCGCGGCCTTGGAAAGTCGCCTTTCGCGCCGGCCAAAAAATATCAGCGGCAGCACCACCACGGGCAGGATCAGCGCAATCAGCGCCGCAAGCTTCGGGCTGGTCAGCACCAGCATTACAAAGGCACCAATGCCCGTAATGGCTTGGCGCACGCCCATGGAAATCGCCGAACCAATGAGCGATTGCAACAGCCCGACATCCGCCGTCAGCCGCGACATGACATCGCCGATGCGCGCGGTTTCAAAGTAGCTCGGCGAAAGCCCGGTGACATGATCGAAAAAGCGCTGGCGCAAATCGGCAGCGACGCGTTCGCCCAACCAGGACACCAGATAAAACCGCGTGGTGGTGGTGATGGCCAAGGCACTGACCAAGGCACCCATCACCAGCGCCGCGCGATCCAGGGCGCCTGGCCCGCCGGCAAAGCCGTCATCAATCAGATGCTTGAGACCCTGGCCAAGCGCCAGCGTCAGCCCCGCCGCCAGCAACAACGCCGCAATCGCCGCAATCACGCGCGGCCAATAGGGCTTCAGCAGCGGCAGCAGCAGGCCAAGGGCCGCGAGGCTGGCGCGCGGTGCAGTCGTCACGCGTCAATGCACCCTAGACGTGCTGCCCGCCATTGATATGGATTTCCGCGCCATTCACATAGGAAGACGCCTCGGTGCAGAGGAAATAGATCGCCTGCGCCACTTCCTCGGGCCGGCCCAACCGCCGCATCGGGATTTGTTCCTGCACGATCTTCTCCGTGCCTGGGGACAGGATGGAGGTATCAATCTCACCGGGCGAAATCGCATTCACCCGCACACCGCGCGGGGCGAAATCCGCCGCCATTTCGCGCGTGAGTGCGGCGAGCGCTGCCTTGGAAGTGGAATAGGCCGCGCCGGCGAAGGGATGCACCCGCCCGCCGGCGATGGAGGTGACATTCACCACTGACCCGTTGGCGCGCGCCAGTTCATCCACCAGGCCGCGCGCGAGCAGGATGGGGGCGAAGAAATTCACCTGAAAAACGCGCAGCCACCCATCCGCCGGCATGGTGAGCGTGCCGAGCCGCGCGCCACCCTCGCCCTTTGGCGAAATCGCGGCGTTATTCACCAGCGCATGCAGCATGCCGCCATCTGGCGCCAAACGCGCGCGGATTTCGGGGATCATTGCCTCCGTCGCCACTGGATCGCCCAGATCGAGCTGAATGTGATCCTCAGGCCCCATTTCCCAGGGGCATTGTTCCGGAAAAGGTTGGCGGGACACGGTAATCACGCGCCAGCCTGCCGCCGAAAAGCGCTTCACCGTGGCGTGGCCAATCCCGCGGGAGGCGCCAGTCAGCAGCAGCACCCGGCGCGGTCCATTGGGCTTGTTTCGTTTTTCCATCATGGCACTGCAACTCCGGCCATTGGCCAAGGAGGAAGGGTTATAGGCGAGCGCGGGCTTTTGGGAAACCGACCCCAAACGCAAACGGCCCGGCTACCGAAGGGCAGCCGGGCCGCAAAATGGGAATGGTATTGGATCAGGCCGCGTGCCGATCGGGCTTGGTGAGCGCGCGGCTGGCCGCGGCAGCCCAAGCGGGCGCCGCGCGCAGCAGGCGGTCCAAAGCGGCTTCAGGCAAGGCTTCGGCATATTCCAGGGCCGTAACAGCCTCAGTATCCCAATGGCGCAGGATTTCAGCCACCGCGCGAGTCGCCTCGGATGAGGGCACATGCAGCCCGGTGGCGCGGCGCGCGGCATTCAGGATGCGTGCAGCCGCTTCAAGCCGCGCACGTTCGACCGGGCAGGAATCGGCCAGTTCCGCGAGAATACGCTCAAGCCCTTGGGCAGTAGCATTACTGGAAATGGTCATGATGATCCCCTTCTTGAATCGCTTTGCGCTGCCCTCCCCGGAGCGCTTGGTGCTTAAATGGTAAGCAAAGGTGGCGATATCAAGGCTTGCGCTGCCGCAAATGGCCAAAATTTGACCCCGCAGCACATCAGTGCCCTCAAAGTGCCAGCAGTGGGCGGCGCGGCGCTTCCCCAAGCTGTTGCTTGATCGCATTTTCCGAGCCGCCAAGTGGTACCACTTGGCTTGAAAATGCTCACTCCGGCTCGATCCCCGCCGCCTTGATCTGCCGTGCCCAGGTTTCGATCTGGCTCCGGATGAAGGCGCCGAATTCCTCAGGCGTGGAGGTGACACGCTCAATGCCGAGCGTCGCCAGCCTTTCGGCCGTTTCCGGCCTTTCCCAAACCTTGCGCAGCGCTGCATTCCAGCCTGTTACGACCTCTGCCGGCAGGCGCGCGGGGCCGACTGCCCCCATCCAGGAAAGCAGCTCAAACCCGGGCAGCCCGGCCTCGGCCAGGGTCGGTTCATTTGGCAAAAGCGGGGTGCGCGTGGCCGAGGTGATGCCAAGCGAGCGCAGCCTGCCTTCCTGCAAAAACCCGCGTGATGCCGCGACATCCACGATAATCGCGGTGACACGCCCGGAAATCACATCCGTCATGGCCGGCGGCGTGGAGCGATAGGGCACATGTTCCATCTGGATATTGCCGAGTGCGGTCAGCATCGCGCCGCCCACAACGCCTGTCGTATTGCCCGAAGCATAGGTCAGCTTGCCGGGTTGGGCGCGCGCCAGGGCAAGGAATTCCTGCAGATTGCGCGCCGGCACCTGGTCATTAACGGCAAGCACAAAGATGTAAGTGCCCATGCGCCCGATCGGCGTGAAATCATTGATGGCGTCATAGGTTGGGCGCTTCATCAGGGCCGGTGTCGCGCCATGCGGGCTATTGGTGGTGATCATCACCGTGTGCCCATCCGGCGTGGCGCGTGCGGTCGCGACTGCGGCAATCGCGCCATTGGCGCCCGGGCGGTTATCCACCACCACTTGCGATCCCCATTCCTGTTCCAACAGCGTGGCCAACAGGCGGGAAACGGAATCAGTCCCCGACCCGGCAGCGAAGGGGACAATCAGCGTCACGGGGCGCGATGGCTTCCAGGCAGCCTGGCCACTGGCGGCGAAAGGCAGCGCGGCAGCGGCACCAATCAGGGCGCGGCGGGACATCGGCAGGGTGCTGTTCATCGGCATGGCGTATTTCCTTTGTCGTTGGGCGCCTCATAAGCGGCGGGGCGGGGCGCTGTCCATGGGTTTTGCGCCTCTCGTCTTTCCGGATTTTCCGGCGCAGCATGGCCGACATGACACAGCGCGTCGTGATCCATTGGGGGCTTTCATCCCTGCATGGCTGGGGGGTTTATGGGCTGAACCTAGCTTTGGCCTGGGCCGGCGATGAGGCGCTGGAAGCGGTGACAGATTATGAGGTGAACCGGCAGCACATCACGCTTGATCCGCTACAATGGCATGCGCTGGCCAGGTTTCGGACGCGTTCGGCCAATCTGCGCGCGCAATTGCTGCGCCAAAAGGCAGAGCCCATCACGGTGAATGCTGTGCTGCTTGCGGCACTCGGCAATGATCTGCAGCCTCAGCCCGGGCCGCATGGCGGCGAATTACGGGGCCGCCCAGGCTTCGGCACCATCTTCTTCGAACGCGAAGCGCTTGGCCCCAAGGCACGCGAAACCTTGGCGCCTCATGCGGTGATCATCGCCGGGTCAAGCTGGAATGCTGAAGTGCTCAAGGCACATGGCGTACCCGCAGTGGAACTGGTGCTGCAAGGGATTGATCCCGCGCTGTTTCACCCCGCACCGCGGCGCGGGCTTTTTCCGGGACGCTTTGTGGTGTTCAGCGGTGGCAAGCTGGAAGCGCGCAAGGGGCAGGATAATGTGATCGCGGCCTGGCGGATTTTTGCCGCACGCCATCCTGATGCGCTGCTGATATCCGCCTGGCATAATCACTGGCCCGAAGGCGCGCGCAGTATTGATGCTTCTCGCCGTGCCGCGCCGCTTCCTTTTCGCGCGGATGGCGCGCCGGATATCGCGGCTTGGGTTGCGGCCAATGGCATCAGGGCCGAGCAATTCCTCGATCTTGGTATCGTACCGAATGCCTTGCTGCCGGCGATATTGCGTGAAGCCGATGCTGCACTGTTTCCCAATCGCTGCGAAGGCGGCACCAATCTTGTCGCGATGGAAGCCATGGCCTGCGGTGTGCCAACCATCCTGAGCGCCAATACCGGCCATTTTGATCTGCTCAAGCATGACGCCGCACTCGCGCTGACCGATCAACGCCCGATCCCAAGCGTGCCCGGTTGGCGTGAAAGCAATATCGAGGAAATCGTCGCCGCGCTGGAAACACTCTACACGGATCGCGCACGCGCTGCGGCGTTGGGGGCGGCGGGGGCGGAGTTATTATCGGGTCTGACCTGGGCGAAAACAGCGGCTGAAATGAAGCGCATCATCAGCGCGGCGTGAATCACGCAGCTTCAATCGCCACACCTATGCGAAACAACCCTGCCGCTGCCGCGTCTTCTTCTTCCGCAACACTTGGTATGCCAAAAGTCGCGAGGGCCGCGCTATAGCGCAACGTCAGTGCAGCGGCACCGATGATATGCACCGGCGGCGCAACACCGGCTTCGAGCGCAGCCGCCACTTCGTGGCCGATCAGCAGGCCGGAGAGATAGGAAGCCGCTTCCATCTGCGGCATGGCATCAAATAGCGAAAGGCTGCGCAGGCCGAAAAGCTGATGCAGCAAGCCGCCGCCCTGTCGCGCCCGATCCAGGCCCCGCGCGAAGGCGCCCGGATGATGCGCCGCACCGCGATGCAGGCTGCGCGCCAAGATCGTATGGGCGGAAAGTGCGGCGAAGACCTCACCGGTCATATGCGTGGAGAAATCGAGGATTTGCCCAGCGCGCACCCGCACCCATTTGGAATGGCTGCCGGGCAGGCAAAGCGTTGTTTCCTGTTCGGGCAGGCGGTCCAGGATGCCGAGGATTTGCGTTTCCTCACCGCGCATCACTTCCGGCACGCCATCCGCATCACGCGCCTTCAGCCCCGGCACCAGGCGCACCCGTGTGGCCGGGAAAGGCACGGGCAGTGTCGCGCGGGCAATATCGGTCACTGTTGCGGGGCAGGCCAGATAGGGCGCTTCCGCCCAGCCCTGCTTGCTGCCCGCCATGCCAGCAATCACCACCAGCTTTTCGCCGGCGTCCAGCCAATCCCCGGCGATTTTGCTGAGCTCATCGGCAAAGCCGCCCGGCTTCACGGACAGGATGCCCGATTTGCTTTCGCGCTTTTCCAGCACGGCCCCGGCCTGATCCAGCCGATAGGCGCGCAGAGATGTGGTGCCCCAATCCAGCCCGATCATGCCGGCTGCCCCCTTTCCATGGCGCAGTCATGCCAAGAAAAGTTTAACGAGTGGTCAGGACGCCCTGCAAGGCATTCCCAACATCAGCGCGCCGGGAGCAACCCGATGATCTCCCGCGCCTGCTTCATGATGGGCTCAGAAACGGCATGCGCGCGCGCGGCGCCCAGATGCAGCGCGGCGTCAAGCGCGGCGGGATCGGTCAGCAGGCGGCGCATTTCAGCGGCGATGGGCGAAAGATGCGCAACCAGCGCTTCCGTCAGCGTGCCCTTGAAGGCGCCAAAGCCCTGGCCCGAATGTTCGCGCAGCACATTTTCCGGCAGCGTGTCCGTAATCGCCGCCATGATGCCCACCAGGTTGCGCGCTTCCGGCCTGCCTTCCAGCCCCGCCATGTGGTCGGGGATCGGTTCCGCATCCGTCTTGGCGCGGCGGATTTTCAACGCAATCGCATCCGCGTCATCCGTCAGGTTGATGCGTGACTGATCGGAAGGATCCGACTTCGACATCTTCTTGGTGCCATCGCGGAGCGACATGACGCGCGCAGCCACGCCTTGGATCAGCGGTTCGATATTGGGGAAGAATTCCACGCCATAATCATGGTTGAATTTCTGCGCGATATCATTGGCCAATTCCAGATGCTGCTTCTGGTCATCACCCACCGGTACCTTGGTTGCGTGATAGGCCAGAATATCCGCCGCCATCAGATTGGGATAAACATAAAGCCCGGCCGAGGCCGCTTCGCGATCCTTCCCCGCCTTGTCCTTGAATTGCGTCATGCGATTGAGCCAACCGATGCGCGCAACGCAATTGAAGATCCAGCCAAGCTCCGCATGCGCCGGCACATGGGATTGCACGAACAAGGTGCAGCGCTTCGGATCAAGCCCGCAGGCAATCAGTGCTGCCGCCATTTCACGGGTTTGGCGCGACAGCTCCTTCGTGTCTTGCCAGACGGTGATGGCGTGCAAATCCACAATGCAGAAGATGCTTTCATGGGCATCCTGCATCGGCACCCAATTGCGAATGGCGCCGAGATAATTGCCAAGGGTTGGCACACCGGAGGGCTGAATGCCGGAAAAGACGCGCGTCATGGGCTTCATCACCGTTGAAAAAACACCGCCGCCTGATCCCGCGCCATGCAAGCCGCGTCAAGCGGCGCCCCCAAAGCCTAGATCAGCCGCGCGCCCCGAAAATGGCGCTGCCGATGCGCACATGGGTCGCCCCTTCCGCAATCGCGGCCTCAAAATCCCCGCTCATGCCCATGGAAAGGATCGGCAGGCCGTGTTTGGCCGCGAGATTGGCGAGGTAGGCGAAATGCGGCCTGGGGTCGCCCTCTACCGGAGGGATGCACATCAGGCCCTTCACGGGCAGGCCGAAATCATCCCGCGCGGCGCGAATGAAGGCATCGGCTTCCGCCCGAGGGCAGCCGGATTTCTGCGCCTCATCCCCCGTATTCACCTGTATCAGCAGATCAGGCCGGCGGGCTTCCTTCACCATGGCTTCCGCAATGGCTTGGGCCAGTTTGGGCCTATCCAGCGTTTCGATCACATCGGCGATCCGCACGGCATCCCGCGCCTTATTGGTCTGCAAGCCGCCGATGATATGAAGCCTGAGGCCAGGATGGGCGGCGCGCAGCGCCGGAAATTTCTGCGCCGCTTCCTGGACCCGGTTTTCGCCGAATACCATCTGGCCGGCGGCAAGGGCGGCTTCCACTGCCTCCACCGGGTTGGTCTTGGAAACCGCGACCAGGGTCACGGCATTTGCCGGGCGGCCGGCGCGGGCGCAGGCTTCCCCGATCAGCACCCGAATGCGGGAAAGGTTTTGGGCAATGGCAAGGGCATCGGTCATGGCAAGGCCAAATGGCAGGGAATCGGTCCCGGTTCCAGGGCCGCGCGCCACATGGGGCCGATTCGCGCGCCCAGCGCCGGGTGGCCTGCCCCGGCTTTGGCTGTTCAGCGACCCCGCCCGGCTGCCGGACCCGCGCGCGGCCATGCAGCGCCTGCCACGGGGGGCGGGGGTGGTGGCGCGGGGGCTGACGCCCGTGCTTTTGGGGGAGGTGGCGCGACTCGCAAGGCAGCGCGGCCTGACTTTAATGGTCGCCGGCGATGGCCGGGCGGCTTTGGCCTTGCGGGCGGGGCTGCATGCGCCGGATCGGCGGGAAAGCGCGGGCTTGCTGCCCTTTCTGCTGGCGCGCCGCGCAGCACCGGGCCGCCTTGCCTTATCCATGGCCGCCCATGGCGGCCAGCGCGGCGCGGCGCGGGCCAAGCGCCTTAAGCCCGATTGCCTGTTCCTTTCGCCCCTTTTCCCGACCAGGAGCCACCCCGGCGCGCCGGTCTTGGGCGCTTTGCGCTGGGCCAGGCTGGCGCGTGGACTGCCGGCGCCCTGCATGGCGCTTGGGGGTATTACCCTGGCGCGGCTTGGCGCCGTGCCACGCGGCGCAGCGGGCGTGGCGGCGATTGGCGGTTTGGCCCTTGAGGGCATTGTGGCATTCGCGCCACAGTGATGTGGCCAAGTCGCGTCATGGCTTGATCAGAGGTTGCGACAGCCGCGTTGAAATGATCATAGTCAGGGAAGGCCTGGAGGCTTTGGGCGCCCTTATTGGGTGTTTCGGGTTTCCGTCCTGCCGGGGGCAGGGGCTGAGGATCAACGCCGGATGTTCCGGCAATGAGGAGGACTTGAATGCGTAAAATTCTTCTGGGGACAACGGCTGTTGTCGGCCTCGCGCTGCTCGCGCCGGTTGCCAACGCCCAGCAGGCCCGCCCGGCTGCCCGCCCGGCTGCTGCTCCGGCTGCCCCGCCGCCGCTGCCCGCCACTTCCGTGGCGCCCGCCGGCACCGCCGCCGCCATCTTCCAGACCCCGGTCGGCATTACCGGCGCGGGTCCGCATGGCGCGGATGGCGTGCCGAACCGTCCCGAGACCCCGATGACCAGCGGTATCGTGGTGCGTCTGGGTGGTTTCTTTGACTTCTCCGTTGGCAATGTCTCTGACAGCGCTGATTCTGCGGTTGCGAGTTCTCGTGGGGCTGCGGCGGGAGTCAACAATCGGCTCGGTCGTCAGCGTAACGACTTCCGCACGGAAGCTGAACTCAACGTGTATGTTGACGGCGTGGCCGCCAACGGCATGCGGTACGGCGCCATGATGGAATTCCAAATGGATAACATGGGCGGCATGGATACCGGCACAGCACCGGTCGGTAGTCCCGCGACCCAGTACAACCCCCGCGGGTCCAATGGTTCGGGCACTGGGGTGGACCTGGATGAGCTTTATGGCTTCGTGAAGGGTTCGTGGGGTGAACTGCGTTTCGGTCAGGAAGACAACGCCCAAGGCCTCATGCGCGTTGCCCCGCCTGGAACGCTGTGGCTTGGCGTCAGCTCCGGCTGGGATGAGTTCGTCGCGCAGCCGCAGTCTGGCCTTGGTGGTACCGCCCCGTACCTGATGACTGAGTTCCAGGACGGCGGTGACGCGACCAAGATTATCTACCTGTCGCCTCAATTCTTCGGCTTTGATGTCGGCTTCTCGTATGCGCCTAACGCCGGCGAGGGTGAACGCACTGACGTTCCGACGTCCAATGCGGTTTTCCAGCGTGACCGCACTGGCGTGATGAACGCCATGGCGGGCATCATCCGCTATCGCGGCACCTTCGGTGATTTTGGTGTGCGCGCGAGCTTTGGTGCATTGCAAGCTGACTCTGCCCAGACTTCGGTTGGCGCAACTGCTACCGTGCCAGAGCGCTCGGCGGTTCGTACCCAGAACCTGACCATGTATAGCGCTGGCTTGCTGGTGGCTGCTTACGGCTTCCAGGTTGGCGGCGAATACGCCTGGGGTAATTATCGCGACCAAATGACCTCCACCATCAACCCGAAGCTTGATGGCAGTGATCATTGGATCCTGGGCGCTACCTACACCTTTGGTGCTTGGCAATTCGGCGGCCAGTACGGCGTTGCCAAGCAGGATAACGGCACCAATTCGGCTGGTATCGACTTCAAGGATCGTGAACAGACCTATTGGGGCCTTGGCCTGCAATACACCATGGCGCCGGGTTTGGTGCTGTTTGCCAACTACAACCAGATCAAGGATGACAACATTCTCACTGCTGCTCCCGCAGTTGCTGGTACGGGTGTGACGTCCTTTGGTTCGCTGGCGACCTTCAAGAATGGCAGCTTCACACGCGATATTGACGTGCTGATGGCCGGCGTGCGCGTCGCCTTCTGATCTTCGGATCAGTCGGCAAAAGGGCGGCAGGGGAAACCCTGCCGCTTTTTTTGTGCCTATCGCTTGGCCCCGTGCCTTGCGCGATTGGCGCGGAACGCATCGCCATGGCTATGATGCATCAAGCCACTAAGGAGATGCCCCATGCTGCAAAACCCGCCCGCCGAACCCGGCATGCGCGAAGAAGATATTGATACCCCCGCGCTGGTGATTGATCTGGACGCTTTCGAACATAACCTTGACACCATGGCGGCGCTGCTGGCGCCGACGGGTGCGAAGCTTCGCGCGCATGCCAAAACCCATAAATCCAGCGTCATCGCCAAGCTGCAAATGGCGCGCGGCGCGGTGGGCCAATGCGTGCAAAAAGTCGCGGAAGCCGAGGCACTCGCCTGGGGCGGCATTCCCGATATTCTGGTGAGCAACCAGGTGGTGAGCCCGCGCAAATTGGCCCGCCTTGCGGCACTGGCGCGCATCGCCGAAGTCGCGGTTTGTGTGGATGACGCGGCGCAAATCGCGCTGATCGAAGCCGCCGCTGAAGCGGCCGGGGTGCGCCTGCCGGTGCTGGTGGAAATTAATGTCGGCATGGCGCGCGGCGGCGTCGAACACGGCCCGCCGGCGGTGGCACTCGCGGAACGCATCGCTGCCAGCCGGCATCTGCGGTTCGGCGGCCTGCAAGCCTATCACGGTTCAGCGCAGCACAAGCGCGCCCCTGAGGAACGCGCCGCTGCGATTGGGGAGGCTGTCGCGCGTTCGCGCCGCACGGTGGAACAATTGCGCCAGCGCGGCCTCGCCTGCCCGATTGTGGGCGGCGCGGGCACCGGCACCTTCCGGCATGAGGCCGCGAGCGGCGTCTATACCGAAATCCAGGCCGGATCCTATTGCTTCATGGATGCCGATTATGCCGCGAATGAGGATGCGCCGCCCTTCCGCCAATCGCTTTTTGTGCTCTCACAGGTCATGAGCACGGCGGGGCCTGGCATTGCCGTGCTGGATTGCGGGCATAAGGGCGTTTCGGTGGATTCCGGCATGCCACAAGTCTGGCAACGCCCGGGGCTGCGCTATGCCGGCGCATCGGATGAGCATGGCAAGCTGGTGATCGAAGATGGCAGCGCGCCCGCGCTTGGTGAAAAGCTGCGCCTGGTGCCAGGCCACTGCGACCCGACAGTGGATCGCTATGATTGGTATGTCGGCGTGCGCAAAGGGCGCGTGGAATGCCTGTGGCCGGTCTCCGCGCGCGGTGGGATGGCGTGAACCGCGCGAGGGTTCCGATCAAACGTCCAGATTGGCAACCTTCAAGGCATTGCCGACAATAAAGTCGCGGCGCGGTTCCACCAGATCGCCCATCAGGGTGGAGAAGACCTGCTCGGCATCCTCCACATCCTCAACCCGCACGCGGAGCAACGTGCGGATCGCGGGATCGAGCGTGGTCTTCCAAAGCTGATCGGGGTTCATTTCTCCCAGGCCCTTGAAGCGCTGGAAGGAAAGCCCCTTGCGGCCCTGCGCAATGAGTTTTTCGAATAGCGCGAGCGGCCCGACCACCTGCGTTTCCGCGCCATCCAAGGACAGTACCGCACCACCCAGGAAATCCGCCGCCAGCCTGTCGCGCCGTTCATCCAACCAACGTGCCTCGGCACTGCGGAGCGCCGTCGCATCCAGCACATGGCGCTCACCCACGCCGCGCACGGTGCGGGCAAGGGTCAGCCCGTTATCGCCCGCCGTCGCCACCCAGCCGCGTTCGGAAGCCGGCGCCAGCACATCCAACCGCGCGGCCAAGGCTTGCGCGGCGGCCAGCGCACGATCGTTTTCCATGGTCAAAGCGCCGGTGATTGCCGCCTGTTCCACGATATCTGCCGGCACCGCGCCGGAAAGGCGGCGAATGCGCGCGGTCGCCTGGCGATGGAAATCAAGCTCCGCCTGGAAGGCATCGCCGGTCAGGTCGCGCCCATCGGGCAGGCGCAGGCTGGCCGCGCTTTGTGCCTTTTCCAGCAAGTAATCTTCAAGCGCACGATCATCCTTCAAATAGCGTTCTTCCTGCCCGCGCTTGGCGCGATAGAGCGGCGGCTGCGCGATATAAAGATGCCCGCGGGTGATCAATTCCGGCATCTGCCGGAAGAAGAAAGTCAACAACAATGTGCGGATATGGCTGCCATCCACATCGGCATCGGTCATGATGACAATACGATGATAGCGAAGCTTGCCGATATCAAAGCCGCCTTCCGATGGCTCACCGCGCCCGATCCCCGTGCCAAGTGCCGTGATCAGCGTGCCGATTTCAGCGCTGGAGAGCATCTTGTCGAAGCGCGCGCGTTCCACATTCAGGATCTTGCCTTTGAGCGGCAGGATCGCCTGGAAGGCGCGGTCGCGCCCTTGCTTGGCGGAACCGCCGGCGCTGTCACCCTCAACGATGAATAGCTCGCTTTTCGCCGGATCACGTTCCTGACAATCGGCGAGCTTGCCGGGGAGCGATGACACATCCAGCACGCCCTTGCGCCGGGTGAGTTCACGCGCCTTGCGCGCCGCTTCACGCGCTGTCGCCGCATCCAGGATCTTGCCCACCAGATCCTTGGTTTCCTTGGGGTGGGTTTCGAACCAATGGGAAAGCGCATCAGCACAGGCCACCTGCACCACCGGCTGCACTTCGGAAGATACGAGTTTTTCCTTGGTCTGACTGCTGAATTTGGGATCGGGTACCTTCACCGAAAGCACCGCAGTCAGGCCCTCGCGCATATCCTCACCGGTCAGCGCCACCTTTTCCTTCTTGGCGATACCTTCCGCAACCTTCGCCACCACACGCGTCAGCGCCTGGCGGAAGCCGGCCAGATGCGTGCCGCCGTCACGCTGCGGGATGTTGTTGGTGAAGCACAACATCGTCTCATGGTAGCTGTCATTCCAGCGGAGTGAGAGCTCAACCTTGATGCCATCCTGTTCCCGCGCCGCGAGGCTGATGGGCGTTGCGAAAAGCGGTGTCTTGCCCTTGTCCAGCCATTCGACAAAGGCAGTCAGGCCACCATCAAAATGAAACTTGGTTTCCTGCACTTCCGCATGGCGTTCATCACGCAGCACAACGCGCAAACCGGAATTGAGGAAGGCCAATTCACGCAAACGGCGTTCCAATATGGCGAAATCAAATTCCGTCCGCGTGAAGGTCAGCGCTGATGGCTTGAAGGTCACTTCCGTGCCATTCGGATGGTCCGAAGGGCCAAGCGCGGTGCAGGGCACTACCGTGTCACCATGCTCAAACCGCAGCCGATATTCCTGCCCGCCGCGCCAAATGCGCACTTCCATCCATTCCGATAGCGCATTGACAACGGCCGCACCAACGCCATGCAAGCCTCCGGAGACCTTGTAGGAATTCTGGTTGAACTTGCCGCCCGCATGCAGCCGCGTCAGCACCACTTCGGCAGCGCTGATGCCTTCTTCCGCATGGATATCCACCGGAATGCCGCGGCCATCATCGCGCACGGTAACGCTGCCATCGCCATTCAGCGTGACGGAAACACTCGTCGCGAAACCCGCCTGCGCTTCATCCACGGCATTATCAACAATCTCAAAGGCCATGTGATGCAGGCCGGAACCATCATCGGTATCGCCAATATACATGCCCGGCCGTTTGCGCACCGCTTCCAACCCGCGCAAGACGGTGATGGAAGCGCTGTCATAGGCTTCAGTTTCGGCGCGCGGCTCATCGCTCATGCCGGTAACGGGCTCCTGTTTTGGGGATGCGGAATCACGAAAACCTTATAGCTTTTTTTGCCGCAAAACGCGACCCCGAGGGGGCGTTTTTCCGCCCAGGCGCGCGCCGCAAAAACCCTTTATTTTCAAGCGACTTCTGGCGGTGCCCCAAAGTCAAAAAGACCCACCTCAGCCAAACGCAAAAAGCCGGCCCTCACCCGCGCCGAACAATTGCCCAATCCCGGCCAGCGGGGCGAAAACCTCGGCATCCGTGCCGGTCATGAAAACCTGCGCCGGCAGCGCGGCAAGGGCAGCGAAAAGCGCCTCCCGCCGCGTTGGATCAAGATGCGCGGCCACTTCATCCAGCAGGAGCAAGGGCGCGAAGCCGCGGGCCTCGGCGATCAGCGTTGCATGGGCCAGCACCACGGAAACCAGCAGCGCCTTTTGCTCTCCGGTTGAACAGAATTCGGCGCTGATGCCCTTTGGCATATGGATCAAGCTCAAATCCGCCTTATGCGCCCCGCGCGCCGCACCGCCAGCTGCCGCATCGCGTCGCCGATCGGCGGCCAGGCCCTGGCGCAGAGCATCTTCCGCGGCCAGCGCCGGGGTTTCTGCCAAAGCCGCCGTGATGGGGCAGGTGATATCCAGCCGCGCGGCGGGAAAGGCGCCAGTGGCTCGGCCCGCGGCAAGCTCGGCATTCAGGCGCAGCATCAGGGCGCGCCTTGCCGCCGCCACCGCCACCGCGTGCCGCGCCATGGCATCTTCCAGCCCAGCCAGCCAGGCAGGATCAGCGCGGCCTTCCGCCAGCAGACGGTTACGCTCGGCCATCGCATTGTCATGGGCGGCCACTTCGCGCGCATGGCCAGGCTCCAAGGCCCAAACCAGCCGATCCAGAAAGCGCCGCCGCCCGCTTGCCCCTTCCTGAAACAGCCGGTCCATTTGCGGCGTGATCCAAACGGCGGCCATGCGTTCGGCCAGCATCGCCTGGCTGCGCAATGCCTGCCCATCGAGCCGATAGATGCGCCGTTCCGTTGCCCCTTCCGGGTCCGTGCCGGTGCCGATTTCCATGGGGCCGGCGCGGGTTTCAAACCGCCCCGCCGCCGCCCAGGGCAGGCCCGCCCCGGCTTCCTGCCGTCCAACTTCACCCATGCGCGCGCCGCGCAGGCCGCGGCCGGGGGCGAGCAGCGATATGGCTTCCAACAGATTGGTCTTGCCCGCGCCGTTTTCGCCCGCGATGCAAATCAGGGATGCGTCAAAACGCGCATCCAAAACCCGCCAGGATCGGAAATCCGTGAGCCTGAGGCGCGCAAGGAAAAGCCCTGGTGCCGTCACACCCGCATCGGCATCAGGACAAACAGCGCTTCCGGCCGGGATGCGTCACGCACAATGGTGGGCGCCGCACCATCGGCGAACATGAATTCCAGCTTGTCTTCGACCAGGTCGGTGATGTCGGACAGATACCGCGCCTGAAACCCAATCTCCAACGCGCCGCTGGTATAGGCGACATCATCACCTTCCAGATCCTCCTGCGCTTCGCCCTGTTCGGGGCTGGCCGCCGACACCCGCAAATGATTGGTACCAAGGCTAAGCTTGACCGGGCGCGATCTTTCGTTGCTGATCGCAGCGACGCGCTTCACCGCATCGGCGAAATCCTTGCGTGGCACGACAAGCTTCTTGTCATTGCCGCGCGGGATCACGCGTTCATATTCCGGGAAGGTGCCATCAATCAGCTTGCTGGTGAGCGTCACGGTTCCAAGCGCGAATTGCACCTTGGTATCCGAAAGCCGCACCACGATCTCATCCTGGGTTTCTTCGGCAAGCTTGCGGATTTCATTCACGGTCTTGCGCGGGATGATCACGCCCGGCATGGCCTTCGCCCCTTCCGGCAGCGGTTCTTCCACGCGCGCCAGACGATGCCCATCGGTCGCAACCGCACGCAGCACCGGCTGACCTTCGCTTTCGGTCGCGTGGATATAAATGCCGTTCAGGTAGTAGCGCGTTTCTTCGGTGGAAATCGCAAAACGCGTCCGGTCAATCAAATCCCGCAGCACTCCAGCCTTGATGCTGAATTGCACCGGCATGCGCCCTTCGGTCATGGAAGGGAAATCATCCACGGCCAGCACGGCCAGGCTGGTATTGAAGCGGCCCGAACGCAGCGCAAGCGGCCCATCACCACCGCCATGGTCGAATTCAACGCGCGCCCCTTCGGGCAGGTTGCGAATGATTTCATAAAGCGTTGCCGCCGGCGCCGTGGTGCGTCCCGCGCGTGCCACCGTGACCCCCGCGATATCTTCCACCACCGCGATTTCCATATCCGTCGCGGTCAGTTTCAGCGCGCCGCCGGAACTCGCTTCGATCATGACATTGGCAAGGATGGGGATGGTGTTGCGCCGTTCCACCACGCTTTGCACATGGGTCAGCGCCTTGAGCAATACCGCCCTGTCAACCGAGAATTTCATCGTTCCGACGCCCCGATCCTGTTGTGGCGATCTCATCCGCGGCCAGATAGGCCACGGGGATGAACCGCCAGTGAAATCCTGCCCGGGCGACAAAACTGCCGAATCGGCGCGATGCAACGCCCAGGTTCGTACCCCATACCAGCCTGTAGGGAGCCAGAAAAGCGGGCTAGTCCCTGGAAAAGCGCCTTGGCGGGCCGGACCCAGCCCCTCAGGTTTCCAGCATGCGCCGGAGCAGCTCCACATCCTCCGCGAAGGACCCATCGCCCTTCATCAGCTCCGCCACACGAGAGACGGCATGCATGACCGTCGTATGGTCCCGATTGCCAAAGCGCCGCCCGATTTCGGGGAGTGAACGCGATGTCAGCTGCTTCGCCAGATACATCGCCACCTGCCGGGGCCGCGCGACATTGCGGGCACGCCGGGCAGAGGACATGTCGGTCAGGCGGATATTATAATGCTCGGCAACCTTGCGCTGGATTTCCTCAATCGTGACGCGCCGGTCATGGGCGCGGAGGATATCATGCAAAACCTCCTGCGCGCCTTCCAGCGTGATGGGCCGGCCAAACAGATTGGCCCAGGCGATCAGGCGATTAAGCGCGCCTTCCAATTCCCGCACATTGGACGTGATCTTGTGCGCGAGGAATTCCATGACGCGCGCCGGCACCGCAACGCCGGATGACGCTGCCTTGGCTTCCAGGATGGAGATGCGGAGTTCATAGGTGGTCGCGTGCAGATCAGCCACCATGCCGCAGCCAAGCCGCGTGCGCAGCCGGTCTTCAATGCCGGACAGGTCGGATGGGGATTTATCCGCGGAAATCACAATCTGCTTGCCGGCATCCACCAGCGCATTGAAGGTGTGGAAGAATTCTTCCTGCGTATTGTCCTTGCCGATCAGGAATTGCAGGTCATCCACCATCAGCACATCAACCGAACGCAGCGTTTCCTTGAATTCCATGGTGGATTGGCTGCGCAGCGCGGCGATAAAGCGATACATGAATTTCTCGGCGCTCATGTAAGCAACATGGCGTTCGGGATGTTGTTCGCGAATGGCCCAGGCAATGGCGTGCATCAAATGCGTCTTGCCAAGCCCAACGCCGCCATAAAGGAACAGTGGATTGAAGCCAGGTGTTGCAGGCTTTTCTGCCACGCGGCGCGCGCAGGCATGGGCGAATTCATTCGGCTTGCCGACGATGAAGCTATCGAAGGTGAAGCGCGGATCAAGCGGCGCGGACCAATCGCCGCGCGGATCAGCGACGCGGGGCGCGACACTTGTCAGGCTTTCGGCCAAGGGCTTCGGGCCATTCGCCGAAGCCTCTCCCGCAGCCGCGCGGCTGCCGGCTGCGACGCGCAGATCAACCCGGCGAATGGCAGGATTTTCCAGCTGCCATAAGGAACGAAGCCGGTCACCGTAATGGCTGCTGACCCAATCGCGCAGGAAACGTGTGGGGAGTGTGATCGTGGCTTCATCGCCATCAACGGCCGCAAGGGTCATTTGGCGAAGCCAGCTGCGAAATTCGACATCGCCCACTTCTTCGCGCAGCTTGGCGCGGATACGGGCCCATGCTTCGGCCCAGGCAGCGGGACCTTGTGGAGACATGCTATCGCTTAGCTTTTCCGTGCTTCGCAAGGCGCTGCCCCCTTCAAACGCTTATATCACCAACCCCGTTGCCATCATCATGCTTCGGAGCGCGACCAAAATTCAATAGCAAAAGAAGCTGACCAAAAAATTTTCGCAGAACCGAAAAGCCGCGTCATCATAGCTTGACATATGCAGTGAAATCCTCGCGCACCATCAGTGATAACGCGCGCATTACGAGCAGGGCATTTGAGCCGCGCAGACAAAGCTACGCGGCGTAAAATGCGGAATATTCCCGGAAGATCGCGAAGAAAAAAGATAACGCCGTCAGGCGCCGACGGATTTCACCCGCGCGGAAAGTCGCGACAATTTGCGCGCGACAGTATTGGCATGCACCACACCCTTGGTCGCAGCGCGCTGCATTTCAGGCTGGGCCGCGCGAAACGCTTCCTGGGCCGCAGCCTTGTCGCCAGACTTCACCGCTTCTTCGACCTTGCGCAAAAAGCTCCGCACACGCGACTTGCGCGCCTTGTTGCGCGCGGTGCGCTTTTCAGTCTGACGAATGCGCTTGCGCGCGGAAGCGTTATTGGCCATGGGCTGTCTGTTCAAACCTGGAAAGGAAGCGGCGCTTGGCCGCCTGGGAGGGCGGGTAACTAGCGCCGGAGCCTGGGCTGCGTCAAGCCGGGCCGTTTGGGTTACCTCCAAGGCCATGGCGTACGGCTTTTCTTATCCGATTGACGCGTTAAATTGCCAATCCATGAAGCGTTTCTGGGAAGCGGCCCTGGCCGTACCAAGGCTTGAAGGCGGCTACGGCGTCGTGCTGGATGGTCGCCCCTTGCGCCTGCCCGGCGGCAGTATCCTTGCCACCGAAAAGCGCCGCCTGGCTGAGGCCATTGCCGATGAATGGCACAGGGCTGGCGGAACCAAGGGCGGTGAGATGACCCAGGAAGATGTGCCCCTCACCCGGATTGTGGCTTCTGCCCAAGAACGCATCGCGCCAGACCCGAAACCCGTTGTGGAGGGCATCACGAAATATGGAGAAACGGACCTGCTCTGCTACCGGGCTGAGGATCATCGCCTCGCTGCGCGGCAGGCAGAAGCCTGGCAGCCCATGATTGAATGGGCGGCGCTGGCGCTGGATGCGCCGCTCAACATCACGCAGGGGCTCATGCCCGTGCCCCAGGCCCCCGAAAGCCTGGCTGCGCTGCAGGCCGCCGTCGCGCGGCATGATGCCGGCGGCCTCGCCGCGCTTGGCGTGGCGGTGCCGGCCTTGGGCAGCCTGGTGCTTGGCCTTGCCATCAGCCTTGGGCGGCTCAATGCCGAAGAAGCGCATCGGCTGGCGATAGTTGATGAGGTATTTCAGGAAGAATTCTGGGGCACGGATGCAGAAGCCGCTACGCGGCGCCAGAGCCGCCTTGATGATCTGAAACTGGCCGAGCGTTTCCTGGCACTGATGGCCGACTGATTCTTTTGCGCTAACCTGCATGGATTGTTTCGGAGTCGGCCACTCATGGGTCAACCGTATCTTCCAGTGGAATCCTGCGCATGAAGCTTCCCCCGTGTCGCAAGCTATACAAGGCGCTGATCCTTTTCATGCTCGCTCTGCCGATCCTGCCGGCGCGCGGGGAGGCCGAAGCGCTGATGGAAGACCCCTTTGGCATCATCGGCGTCGCACCGACCGCCGCGGGCGGCCAAACCTTGAGCCTCGGCCTTGGGTATTCGCGCGCGCGGGATGGCGCGAACCGCAATCTTTACGGCGGCGCGCTGGAAGCTGAAGCGGGGCTGGTGCGCGGGCTTGATCTGCGCCTTGCCCAGGCGATCGAATTCGGTCCCGCAGCGCCCTACCCCGCGGATGATGCAAAGCGCGTATGGGGCGGGCTGTCCCAGCTTGGGTTGCGTTGGCAATTCCTGGAAGAAGATGGCTGGCGCCCGGCGCTTGGTGTTTTTGGTGCTGTGCGCACCGCCTATGGGGAGACGAGCGTGCCATCGCAAAGCGGGCAGATTGTTGGCCTGCTGAGCAAGACCCTGATTGAAGGCCCGCGCCCGCTGGCGTTTTCATTCAATGCCGGCTGGTCCGAATTGTTCAATGCGGAACCTGGGGAAAGGGCGGGGCGCTATGAATTCGCCGCTGGCCTCACGCAGAACCTTGCCCAAAATACGTCACTTGGCGTCAGCTATTTGCGCCATCAGCAGGATCGCGGCGAAAAGGATCAGAACATCATCGCGGCCGGGCTTTGGCATCGGCTTGGGCGCGCCGGCCCCATCATGGCCGCGGGCGCGGGCGCGGGGATTGGCGATGATTCACCGCGCTTTCTGGTTTTCGCCTCGCTCAAATGGCTTTTCGGGGCAGCGGCGCCGTGATGCTTTGGCGCGCTATGCCTCAATCGCCTGATAGGTCAGCATATTGATCAGGCGGCGATAGCGCTGGCGCAATTCGCCCGGCGCATGGGCCATGAAGACAACACTCAGCCGCTCCGCCGGATCGGCCCAGAAATACGTGCCCCAAACGCCGGACCAGCCAAAGGCACCGGGCGCACCCATGAGGCCAGAGCCACCACGCGCCAGCCGCACCGCAACAGTCAGGCCGAAGCCATAACCAGCCAAGGCCGGGTCCATGGAAGCCACGCGATTATCGATGCCCTGCAAATGATCCGATGCCATCCAGGCAACCGTTTGCGGCGCCAATACGCGCACGCCATTCAGCACGCCACCGGCGCGCAGCATTTCAACAAAGCGCAGATAATCCGCCGCGGTGGAAACCAAACCCGCGCCGCCGGTTTCCATCTTCGGCGCGCGCAGCGGCGCTTCCACGGATTGCGGCGCACCCGTGATCGAGTCCTTCGCAAAAGGCCGGGCAAAGCGCGCCAGTTTTTCTTGGGGCAGCACATAGCCGGTTTCTTCCATGCCAAGCGGCGCAAAAACACGCTCCCGCATCAGCGCGCCAAGCGAGGCACCACCCGCGCGTTCCGCAACCCCGCCCAGCACATCCGTCGAAAGCCCATATTCCCAAACCGTGCCGGGATGGTGGCGGAGCGGCAGGCCAGAAAGGGTCTGCGCAAAGCCCTCCGTATCCATATTCTCGGCAACCCAGAAGGAACCGGGAGGTGCCACGGCATGCACGGCCGTGCCATCGCGCCCGCCATAAACCAGGCCCGTTGTGTGGCGCATGGCATCCTGCACCGTCATGGGGCGGATCGCCGCTTCGCTTTCAATCGGGCCTTTCCCAGAAAGCATTTCAGGCGTTGGCTTCGCCACCTGCATCTGCATCAGCGGCGGCAACCAGGCACCAACCGGGTCAGTCACCAGCAGGCGGCCTTCCTCGATCAGCGAAAGCGCCACCACGCCGGTGACGGGTTTCGTCATGGAGGCAATGGAGAAAATCGCATCCGCCTGCATCGGCGCGTGGCTTTCGGGATCACGATGGCCAATCGCTTCCAGATGCACCAGCTTGCCATCGCGTGCGATGGCGACAACGCAGCCCGGCAGCCTGCCGGCGGCCATTTCGCGTTCCATCGCCGGGCGAATACGCGCGAGCCTCGCGGGTGACATGCCAACCATTTCCGGCCGCGTGACCGGCAAAGGCGGCGCATCGGTTTCAATCACCGGGCTCATGGGGCGTTCTCTCCGACGAAGGGATTGCTGCGGCGTTCCGCGCCAAAGCTGGAAGCCGGGCCATGGCCGCAAAGGAATTGGATATGATCACCCAGCGGAAAAAGCTTTGTGCGAATGGCATGCAGCAGGGCCGCCGTATCGCCATAGGGAAAATCAGTGCGCCCGATGGAACCCTGAAACAGCACATCGCCCACAATGGCGATACCCATCTCCGCATTCACGAAAACCACATGCCCTGGCGTATGGCCCGGGCAGTGCAGTACAGCAAAAGCGATGCCGGCGATCTCCACCGTCTCACCTTCGTCAAGCCAACGATTGGGCGTAACGGCGCGGCATTGCAGCCCGTATTTGGCGCCCTGTTCCACCAGGCCTTCCAGCAGGAAGGCATCGGCGCGATGCGGGCCTTCAATGGGGATATTGCCGAGCACCTCGGCCAATTCTGCAGCGCCACCGGCATGATCCATATGGCCATGCGTCAGCAGTATGCGGTCAATGGTGATGCCGGCTTCGGTAATCGCGCCTTCGATCTGCGCGACATCGCCGCCCGGGTCTATCACCACGCCGCGCTTGGTATCCTGATCCCAGATCAGGGCGCAGTTTTGCTGAAAGGGCGTCACGGGGATGATGGCGGCGGCAAGGGTCATGGGCCAAGGCTGGCCTGAATGGCCCGAAAGGTAAAGAAGCAAGCGCGGTCTTTCCAGCGCGGCGCCTTATGCCTTTGGGCTTTGGGAAATTGTCGCGCGTGCCAGCGCCAGGGCTTCGCGCAATACGGGCATATCACCAATTTGATTGGCGAGAATCAGCACCAAGGCCGCGTTCAGATCAGCACTTTCGTTTTCCGTCAGGCCGCGATGCGCTTCAATAATGGCGCGATAGGCCGCATCGGGATCGGCGAAGCGCGCGCTGGTATCAAGCCCTGTCATGGCGCACCTGTCTTTCTGAACCATGGCCTTGGCGCAGATCGGCCACCTGCTGAAACCGGGTCGCCATATAGCCATCCGAAGCCATGAATTAGCCCGCAAGAGATGTCAGTACAAAGCATGCGTCAGCCACTCGTCATTGTCTGCGGCATCACCGCGTGGACACTTTTCTCCCCAAGCCTTAGTACCGTTTCGCTAATGTCGCAACGGCAGAAGCGAAGCACACTTTGCATTGAAGGTGTATCCAGACAAAGAGTATCCTCGAGCATTTCCGAGAAAGCGATAAGACAGGATTTTGGTACTTGCCGCGCAAGGGAATGATAGCGGGAAATACGCTCCCGCACGGGCAGGCTACTCTGGACGTGCTCTCAAAATCCGTCATTATAACCGATTTGATTTTCGGGTTACAGCACCAGCGCGTCCTAACTTCCGCTGTCCTTTTGCCCTTCGCGGTCCTTCCACGTGGCAACTAAGAACGCGGCCATGGTGCCCGCGAGGTTGACCGCAAGCTCCGCGTGTCGTGTCTTCGGGCGCACTGGCCTTCGTCCCTGCCCGTGCGAATCGCTGATCTTGTTCCGCAGCGTGCCGAGCCGGTTCACAATTTGCTGGCAGCTTCCGAGGATGGCCTTGAAGCTCTCTTCGTGATGTTGGCTTGGCGCGAGGTTCAACCGTTCTGACGCCATACTCCAAAGCTTGGGAAGATCGGCGTCTTCCGGGTATGCTGCGCTCGCATCGTCAAGGACGTGCTTACACACAGTTTCGAGCAAAGTGCGTGCGGCCGTGATGGCGCCTTCGGGATCGGCGGCACGGCGATCGAGCGCCTTCTGCCACGCGGCGTGCACGTTATCAGCGTCGAAGGCTTCCAAGGCCTCCGTGATCGGCGTGACGCCCGGCGTGCGGTCAAGGCCTTCCAGGTAATCCAACAGTGGCCGGAACCCGCCCCATATGAGTTGCCTGCGTTCTGCGTAGGTTGGCTTCTCGTATTTGACCCAACCCCAGAACTGCGCGAGATCGCTGCATCGTTTGATGAATTCCGGCAGTTTGGTCTTTGTGTCGGCACGCTGCGCAAAATAGCGGCGAAGTTCCTTGTAGACTTTATCGCCGCCGTCGAAAGAGCACCCTGTCGCTTCCGCGATAAGCCCTTCCTGCAACCGCATTGCGCGGTCTAAATCTGTCTTGCCAAATAGCGTATCGTCCGGGTCCACGTCGCGCCTATGCACGCTTGTTAGTGGTGTCGCAGGGGGTGGGCGAAGCGTCATGATGGAGGGGCGGCCCTTCGCCGCGTCGGCGTCGTGCACGATCTTCCACGATACGAAGAAGATGACTGGTGAGAATGAGCATCTCGCCTGCCTCTGACGCGTCGGCAATCGTCACTGTGCGATGGCTGGTCGGGTTCTTGTAGGAGCCGATAGCTCCCGCAAAAAGGTGTCCCAATGCTTCACGTTCGGCCCTCAGCAACGTGTAATCTGAAAGCGGCCCTGTGTCAGGATGGAACGCTGTCCGCATAAGCTCTGCGCCGATCATGCGTGCATCGGCGCCAGCGGCCTCGCGCACCGCAACCTCAACTTGCTTAAAGGCCGCGAATACCGCGAGGTCATGTGCGCCGCGTAGGAAATTTGCCCAGGCATCGGACGCGATCTTGGGATGCAGCAAGTTGCGCGGAAGCAGTGCGGCCTTTGCAAAATCATTGAACGCTTCGTCGGTCTCAATCTTCTCGCCCGCACGTGAAATGGCGTACCAAGCGCCCATATCCCGCGGCTTTGGCACTATCAATCCCTGTACGGCGAGCCATGTCCAAGCCTCTGAAATTGCGAGTCCAATGGCTTCAGAAAATTGGCGCGGATAAACTTCCTGCATCTGATGGAGGTGATTGACGATGTTGAATAGATGGATCTCGCCACGATGTCGCTTGAAAATCGGAAGTAGCACGCGGGCAAGTTCCTGAGGTGCGAGCGAAAGAAGAACTTTGGCATCGGGAAGGGCGGTCTTTATGTCCTGGATCATGCTGCAAGCTCACACCGATTCTTTAGCTGCGTAACATAGGAAAACCATTACGGCCGCGCCTCACAAGTTGGCGACCCTTCCCCAAACGCGCCGGAGGTATAATGAGAATTGTTAGGACGCCGCAAAGCAACATCTCTATTTTTCGCATGAAATCAGATAGTAAAGCAGAAAATCTGGCGGACCCGATACGATTCGAACGTACGACCTTTGCCTTCGGAGGGCAACGCTCTATCCAGCTGAGCTACGGGTCCCCAACAACGCTTCTAGCCCGGCCAAGGCCCCGGGGGAAGGGCTTTCGCAAGGCAGCCACCCTCATTCCGCCGGAATGGATTGCTCCAGCCGATAGGGATGCGCGCGATAGGCGCCCAGGATTTTCATGGAGGAGGAGAAAAATGCCAACTCCTCAAAAGCGCGGCGCAGGCCCGGTTGATCCGGATGCCCATCCACATCACACAGGAATTGTGTCGCGGCGAAGCGCCCGCCGACCATATAGCTTTCCAGCTTGGTCATATTGATCCCATTGGTGGCAAAGCCCCCCAGCGCCTTATAGAGCGCGGCCGGGATGGAGCGCACCTGAAAGACAAAGGTGGTCACCACATTGGGCGCATCCACCGGCGCATCGGCCCTGTCGCGGGACATGACATAAAAGCGCGTGGTGTTATGCGCCTCATCCTCCACATTCCGCTTCAGCACTTCCAGCCCGTAGATTTCGGCGGCCAATTCGCTGGCAATCGCGGCATCTTCCACGCCGCCGCGTTCGGCGATCAGCGCCGCCGCACCCGCCGTATCGGCCTCAATCACCGGGGTCAGCTTCATGTCCTTCAGCAGGCGCAGCACCTGGCCAAGCGCAACCGGGTGGCTATGGGCGCGCTTCAGCGTGGCAAGGCTCGCGCCCTTGGGCGCCAGCAGGCAATGTTCCACGCGCTGGAAATGCTCGCCCACCACGAAAAGCCCGGAATCGGGCAACATGCGATGAATATCCGGCACGCGGCCAGCCAGGGAGTTCTCACACGGCAGCATGGCCAGATCGCATTGCCCATCGCGCAAAGCCGCCATGGCGGCTTCAAAGGATGGGCAGGGCAGGGTTTGCGCGCCCGGATAGGCAGCGCGGCAGGCAAGATCGGAATAGGCGCCAAGGACGCCCTGGAAGGCGATGCGAATCTTTGACATGGGGTGTTCCTTCAGGGGGCCAAAAGGGCGCGGGCGCGTTCAAGGTCTTCGGGCGTATCCACGCCAAAGGGGCCGTGTTCCACCCGTGCGGCGCTGATTTTCATGCCCGCTTCCAGGGCGCGGAGCTGTTCCAGCTTTTCGCGCAGCTCCAAGGGGCTGGCCGGCAGGGTCACGAAGCGGTCGAGCGCAGCGCGGCGATAGGCATAGACACCAATATGATGCCAGCGCGGCCCCTCCCCCCAGGGGATCGGCAGGCGGGAGAAATAGAGCGCCGGCGCCACCATGGCATCGCCGGTGAAGGCGCAGGCGCATTTCACGAAGGAATCGGTGCGCGCTTCAACCTCATCCGCGATGGGGCAAACCAGCGTGCCGATATCCACCGAAGGGTCTTCGAGTGGTGCCAGCACGGCGCGCAGCGTCTCAGGCCGGATGGTCGGGAAATCGCCTTGAAGATTGACCACCACGTCAAACTCGCCGGCGGGGTCCAAAGCCTTCATGGCGCGCTGCACCCGATCCGTGCCGGAAGGCACATCATCGGCCACCACCACGGCGCGCGCCCCGGCAGCGCGGGCGGCTTCGGCGATTTCCGCCTCAGCACAGGCAACGGCCAGGGGGCCGATCCCGGCTTCCCGGGCGCGGTCCAGCACATGGGCGATCATGGGGCGGCCATGAATATCGGCCAGCGGCTTGCCGGGCAGGCGGGTCGCGGCCATGCGGGCAGGGATGACAAGGATAGGACGCAAGGAAAAGGGCTCCGGCCGCCTTGTCGGCGGGGTGGGTGATCTATATGTTCCCGGCGTTCTAAAGAAGCGTGACCCTGGGTGCAAACCGGCGGGCAGCGCCCGGTGTGAGGAAGAGCTTGGCCATGAGTAACAGTCTTGAACTGAACAAGATTTTCGCTGCCATCCTGACGGCAGGTGTGACCTTCGGCATGGCGGGCCTTGTTGGCCGCCTGGTCGTGCACCCGACAACGCCGAAGCAAGCCGCCATTCAAATCGGTGAGCCTGCCGCCGCCCCGGTGGCCGCGGCCCCGGCCGCCCCGGCTCTTGATCCCATCTCACCACTGCTTGCGGCCGCCAATGTGCAGTCCGGACAGCAAATCGCGCAGCGCCAATGCGCTTCCTGCCATAGCTTCAATGAAGGCGGGCGTTCCGGCGTTGGCCCGAACCTCTATGGCATTATTGGCGCCAAGCACGCGCATATTGATGGCTTCAACTACTCCGCAGCGCTCCGCGCCATGGCCAATAAGGTCTGGACCTATGAGGATATGAACGCCTGGCTCGCCAATCCGCGCGCCTATGCGCCGGGCAATCGCATGTCCTATGCCGGGCTTGCCAGCGTGCAGAACCGTGCGGATTTGATCGCCTATCTGCGTTCGATTTCGCCGAACGCGCCTGCGCCCTGATCCCGCAAGACTTCATCGCGGTGGCGGAAGCCGCCGCTGATCGGGCAGCGACCGTGATCCGGCCGCTGTTTCGTTCCGCCCTGCTGGTGGAAGCCAAGGGCGATGCCAGCCCCGTGACCCGCGCGGACCGTGAGGCCGAGGAAGCGATTCGTGCCCTTTTGGCCGAAACCCTGCCCGATCATGGCGTTATCGGCGAAGAACATGGCGAAGAACGCCCGGATGCCGAATGGGTTTGGGTGCTGGACCCGATTGATGGCACCCGCGCCTTTGTCACCGGCAGGCCAATTTTTGGCAGCCTGCTTGGGCTACTGCATCGCGGCAAGCCGGTGCTTGGCCTGATTGATCAGCCCATCACCGGCGAACGCTGGTTGGGCGTGGCGGGCCAGCCCACGCGGTTTTCCGGCCCCTTTGCCGGCACGGCCCGCTGCCGCCCCTGCCCCACCCTGGCCGAGGCCGAGCTTTCCTGCACCAGCCCCGATATGTTCTCCGCCACCAATCGCCCAGGGTTTGACCGGCTGCGCCAGGGCGCGCGGCGCGTGACCTGGGGCGGCGATTGCTACGCCTATGGCCTGGTGGCGCTTGGCCTGATTGATGTGGTGGCGGAAAGCGATCTGAAAATCTGGGATTGGGCCGCCCTGGTGCCGGTGATTGAAGGGGCGGGCGGCCGCGTGACCGATTGGGCAGGCCAGGCGCTGCATCCGGGCAGCGATGGCCGCGTCATGGCACTGGGTGACCCCAGGCTGCTGCCAGAAGCGGTTCAGCTTTTGCAAAGCTGAAACGCTGCGCCATTGCCGCGGGCGCCGCGAAACCCCATCCTGAAGCCCATGCAACGTCGTGACCTTCTGGCGCTTGGCGCCGCCCTTGCCAGCCTGCCCCAAGCGGCCCGCGCCGCCATGCCTGCCGGGGGTGATCGGCCTGGCGAGGTGGTGCGCACCCATGCCATGGCGCTGCTGGGTGAACCCGCTTTGCCCGCGGATTTCACCCATTGGCCCTGGGTGAACCCGAATGCGCCCAAGGGCGGTGAGATCACGCTCACCGCCATCGGGTCCTTTGACAGTTTCAACCCCTTCATCCTGCGTGGCACACCGGCCGTTGGCAGCAACCTGATTTATGACACGCTGCTGGCGCGCAATCTGGATGAGCCCTTGTCGCAATACGGCCATCTGGCGCGCATCATCGAATTGCCGGCGGATCGCCGCGGTGTGACGTTTGAATTGCGCGAAGGGGCGCGCTGGCATGATGGCAGGCCGATCACCGCCGAAGATGTGGTCTTCACCTTCAATACACTCCGCGCCAATGGCCGGCCCTTCTTCCGTTCCTATTGGGCGGATGTGACGGAAGTGGTGGCGGAAGATGCGCGCCGCGTGACCTATCGTTTCCGCACCAATGAAAATCGCGAATTGCCGATGATCATGGGTGAAATGTCCATCCTGCCGCGGCATTTCTGGGAAGGGCGCGATTTCACGCGGCCGAGCCTTGATCTGCCGCTGGGGTCTGGCGCCTATCGCATTGACCGTTTTGAGCCGAACCGCACCGTGGTGCTGCGCCGCGTTGCCGATTACTGGGGGCGCGATCTGCCGACCACGCGCGGCATGTCAAATTTCGATGCCATTCGCTACGAATATTTCCGCGATACGACGGTCGCCTTTGAAGCCTTCAAGGCCGGGCAGATCGATTTCCGCACGGAAAATGTCGCGCGCGATTGGGCCACGGGTTATGACTTCCCCGCCGCGCGCCGTGGTCTTGCGACCAAGCGCGAGATTCGCCACGAAATCCCAACCGGCATGCAGGCCTTTGCCGTCAATCTACGCCGGCCCCTGTTTCAGGATGCGCGGGTGCGGCGCGCCTTGATTGAAGTATTCGACTATGAATGGATGAACATCAACCTGTTCTATGGCGCCTATACGCGGACGGAGAGCTATTTCTCCAATTCTGATTTTGCCTCACGCGGGCTGCCGGAAGGGCGCGAATTGGAAATCCTGAGCCAATATCGCGGCCGCGTGCCGGAGGCTGTGTTTACCGAAGAATATCGTCTGCCGCGGACCGATGGTTCCGGCAATAATCGCGAAGGGCTGCGCCGCGCGCTGGCGCTGCTGCGTGAAGCGGGTTGGATTGTGCGCGACCGTCGCCTGGTGAATGCCGAAGGCCGGCGCTTTGAATTCGAAATCCTGCTGCAAGGGGCGACATTTGAACGCGTGGCCCTGCCCTATGTGCAATGGCTGGAACGGCTTGGCATTTCAGCGCGTGTGCGCACCGTGGACCCGGCGCAATATCAGGTGCGCGTGGATGCCTTTGATTATGACATGACGATTGACAGCATCGGCCAGGGCTTTCACCCCGGCAATGAGCAGCGCGATTACTGGACCTGCGCCAAGGCGCGCGAAAATGGCAGCCAGAACGTCGCCGGCATTTGCGACCCGGTGATTGACGAACTCGTGGAAATGGTGATCGCCGCACCCAATCAGGCGGAGCTTATCGCGCGCACCCGCGCCTTGGATCGCGTGCTGCTGCACCATAATTACATGATCCCGCATTGGCATAGCCGCAGCTTCCGCATCGCCTTCTGGGAACGCTTCGGCCTACCGCCGAGCATGCCGCGCTTTGGCTTGGGCTTCCCCGGCGGCTGGTGGATAGACCCGGCGCGGGACGCTGCGCTGGCGGAAGCCCGGCGCAACCTGTAGCGATGGCAGCTTACCTTCTTCGCCGCTTGTTGCTGGTGATTCCGACCCTGTTCGGGATCATCCTGATCAATTTTGCCGTGGTGCAATTCGCCCCCGGCGGGCCGGTTGAACAAATGCTGGCGGAGCTGCGCGGCGAAGGCCAGACCATGGGGCGCATCACCGGCGAAGGCGGCGGTGAAATCCGCACGCCCAATGCCCTGGAACAGCGCAGCCTGGGTGGTGGTGGCGGCGAAGGCCCGGTTGGCACTTATCGTGGGGCGCGCGGCCTTGATCCCGCGATTGTGGCTGAAATCGAACGCGCCTTCGGCTTCGACAAGCCGGCCACCACGCGCTTCAAGGAAATGATCCTGGGCTACCTGACTTTCGATTTCGGACGTTCACTATTTCGCGATAGGCCAGTGGTTGATCTGATTATCGAAAAAATGCCGGTCTCCATTTCGCTGGGTCTTTGGTCAACGCTGCTGATTTACCTGATCTCCATCCCGCTTGGCATCCGGAAGGCAGTGCGCGATGGGTCGCGCTTTGATGTCGCGACATCGGCGGTGGTGCTGATTGGCTATGCCATACCGGGCTTCCTGTTCGCCATTGTGCTGGTGGTGTTCTTCGCCGGTGGTTCATTCTTCCAGTGGTTTCCGCTGCGCGGGCTGAATAGCCCAGGGTCGGAGACCTGGTCACTTGGCGCGCGCATCATTGATTATGCCTGGCACATGGTACTGCCCACCATTGCGCTGGTGATTGGCGGCTTTGCCACGCTGACCATGCTCACGAAAAACGCCTTTCTGGATGAGATCGGCAAGCAATATGTGCTGACCGCGCGCGCCAAGGGCGGGTCCGAAAGCCGCGTGCTTTATGGCCATATCTTCCGCAATGCCATGATGCTGATCATCGCGGGCTTCCCGGCAGCCTTCATCGGCATTCTGTTCACCGGCGCGTTGTTGGTGGAGATTGTGTTCTCACTCGATGGGCTTGGCCTGCTTGGCTTTGAAAGCGCCATTCGCCGCGACTATCCGGTGATGTTCGCAACCCTTTACATCTTCACCCTGATGGGGCTGGTGATGCAGATCATCGGTGATTTCACCTATACGCTGGTGGACCCGCGCATTGATTTTGAGGCGCGGCGATGACGCTTTCGCCGCTGACGCAGCGCCGACTAGCGAATTTCCGCGCCAATAAGCGCGGCTATTGGTCGCTGATCATTTTCGGTGTGCTGTTTTTCATCACACTTTTTGCTGAATTCCTGGCCAATGACCGGCCCATCGTGGCGCGCATTGATGGGCGCTGGTATGCGCCGGTGCTGGTGGATTACGCGGAAAGCGACATTATTGAAGATGGGCTGCCGACACTCGCCGATTGGCATGATCGCGGCTTTCGCGAAGAAATTGAGGCCAAGGGTGCTACGCTGATCTGGCCGCTGATCCCCTATTCCTACCGCACCGTGGTGCGTGATTTGGGCCGGCCGGCGCCGGCACCTCCTTCGGCGCGCAATTGGCTCGGCACGGATGATCAGGCGCGGGATGTGCTCGCACGGGTGATTTATGGCTTTCGCATTTCCGTGCTTTTCGGTTTTGCGCTGACCATCATCAGCTCCGTCATTGGGATCGCCGCCGGCGCGGTGCAGGGATTCTATGGTGGCACCACGGATTTGCTGTTCCAGCGCTTCATCGAAATCTGGTCCGGCATGCCGCAGCTTTTCCTGCTGATCATCCTGGCGAGTGTGATTGAACCGAGCTTCTGGGTGCTGCTGATTTTCCTGTTGCTGTTTTCCTGGATGAATCTGACTGGCGTGGTGCGCGCCGAATTCCTCCGCGGGCGGAATTTCGATTATGTGCGCGCCGCCAAAGCCTTGGGCGTTTCCGATGCGCGCATCATGCAACGCCATATCCTGCCGAATGCCATGGTTGCGACGCTCACCTTTTTGCCCTTCATCCTCTCGGGCAGCGTGACGGTACTGGCCTCGCTCGATTTTCTGGGGTTTGGTCTGCCGCCGGGTTCGCCCTCACTTGGGGAATTGGTCAATCAGGGGAAGAATAACCTGACCGCGCCCTGGCTGGCGCTCACCAGCTTCTTTGTGCTGGGCGGCATGCTGACGCTGCTGATTTTTGTCGGTGAAGCCGTGCGTGATGCCTTTGATCCGCGCAAACTCCCCGGGGGGCAGAGCTGATGGCGCTGCTTTCGGTGCGCG
>JADCEV010000053.1 GCA_020249865.1 Roseomonas sp.
CCGCGCCATGGCCGCAGCACCCGCTGCGGCACCCGTTGTGGAACAGTCTGCGCCCGAGGCACCCGCAGCGGTGGCACCTGCCGCACCAGCACCTCCGCCACCATCACCACCCCCGGCGCCGGCGGCGGAGCTTAATGCTTTCGGTCTGCTCTGGCGGGCCTTTCTATCCTGGATCAGCAGTCTTTTCGGTAAAGGGAATAAATAATCATGGCAGCGCCCAAGCTTTCTGATGTTCTGGCAACCGTCTTCGCGCAGGAAGGCTGCGATACGCTTTTCACCCTGATGGGTGATGCGAATATGTATTGGACCGAGGCAATGCAGCGCCAGCCGGGGATGAACATCATCCATGCAAGGCATGAACATTGCGCCGTTGCGATGGCGGACGCTTACGCGCGCGCCACCGGCAAGGTCGGCGTTGCCTCCACCACCTGCGGGCCAGGCTTTACGCAAATCATGACCGGGCTTGCCATTGCCGCGCGGGCCAATACGCCGATGGTGGTGTTCGCGGGCGATTCACCCATCGCCGCACCCTATTACATCCAGCAGATTGATATGGCGCCGCTCACGCAAGCAACGGGCGCGCATCATATCTCTGTCAAAACCATGGATCGCGCTTTGGACAATGTGCGCGAAGCCTTTCACTTCGCCGCATTGGAACGCCGCCCGGTCGTGATCAGCATCCCGATGGACCTGCAAAAACAGGCCTATCCGCATATGGTGGATTACATTCCATCGGCTGATTACCTGCCCGCGCCGCAGCGCCCGCAGCCTGATCCGCTGATGGTTGAAAAGCTGGTGGAGATGATCGCGGCATCCGAAAAGCCCATCATCATCGCCGGCCGTGGCGCCAAGCTTTCCAAGGCGCGCGAAGCGATTGAGGAAATGGCGGAAGCCATGGGCGCGCTGCTGGCGACATCCTTGCAAGCCAAGGGGCTATTCACCGGCAATCGCTTCGCCATGGATATCTCTGGCGCCTATGCCAGCGATTTCGCCCGCGAACGCTTTGCCGAGGCTGATCTGGTGATCGGCATTGGCGTCGGGCTTGGCGCCTATACGACGGAAAGCGGCTACCTCTATCCCGGCGCGCAGACGGTGCAGATTGATATCGGCCCGCGTGGGCTATGGCAGGGGCTGCGCACGGCGGATTTGCATATCCGCGCCGATGCCAAGGCAGGGGCGGAAGCCGTGACTGCGGCGATCAAGCGCCATGGGGCTTCCGGCAAGCGCTTCCGCAGTGATGAAATGGCTGCCTTGATTGCTGCCGATGTGCCAGACCGCAAGGAATTCACTATCGCCCCAGGCACGGTTGATCCGCGCAAGGCGATCATGGAATTGGATGCGGTGGTGCCGAAGGATTGGGATGTGGTGATTGGCGGCGGGCATTACCTTGGCTTTGCCATGACCTATCTGAAGGGCCGCGCTGCCGAACGCTATCATGTGGTGAGTGATTTCGGCGCCATCGGCAATGGCCTGCCGGCAGCGATTGGCGTCGCGGCGGCACGCAAGGACGGCAAGGTGCTGTTGATTGAAGGCGATGGCAGCTTGCTCATGCATATCCAGGAATTGGAAACCGCGCGCCGGCATGGCGTGAAATTCCTGATGGCGATCATCAATGATGGCGGCTATGGCGCGGAAATCCATAAATTCCGTGCCGGCAATATTGATCCCGGCATCGTCATTCATGGCCGCGGCGATTTGGCCGGTGTCGCCAATGGCTTTGGCGTGCGCGGCCAGACGGTCAGCGCACTTGGCCAAATGGGCGCGATGTTCGAAGCCCACCAAAGCGGCAATAGCGCCAGCCTTTGGGATGTGCATACCGATGATACGGTGGTGTCCCGGCCCTATCGCCGCATTCATTACGGGGAGGCGTGAATCAAAAAGGGCGCTGCGTTACGGCGTAGCGCCCCCGCTTCGATCAGCGCCCGCGAAAGACGGGCGCTCTTTTTTCGCGGAAGGCGGCAAGGCCTTCCTGGATATCCTCACTTTCCTTGCACAGCCGCGCGCGTTCGGCACAGGCCTCGGCATCCAGTCGGCCATGGCCGATTTCGTTCAGCGCCTTCTTCATGCCCTGAACCGCGAGCGGCGCACCATTGGCGAGCGTAGTCGCAAGCTGATCCACCGCCGCATCCAGTTCGGATGGCTGCACCAAATGCGTGAGGTAACCGATGCGGAGCAATTCCTCCGCCCCCAGCTTTTCCGCCGTCAGGAACAGGCGCTTCGCGGTATTAAGCCCAAGGCGGGAGACATAGCGCGAAAGCCCGGTCGGGTAGTAATGCACGCCAAGCCGGGCGGCGGGCATGAACATTTCCATCCCCGTCACACCAATGCGGAAATCGGCTGTCAGCGCCAAATCGGTTGAACCGCCATAAACACCACCTTGCAGCCGGCAAATGGTCGGCACGCGGACAGCTTCGAAACGGTCCACCATGGCCTCAAAACTCGGCGCGCGGGCGGCGGCTTCCTTGTCTTCCGCGAAGCCGCCCAAATGAAAGCCCGCGCTGAAGGCCGGCCCGCTCGCGGCGATCACCAAAACGCGGAGCGTCGGGTTGGCATCCACCTGATCCAGATGCTCCATGATGCGGATGATGTCGCCAGGCTCAACCCGGTTGCGGTGGCGGGAGCGATGCAGGCGAATGGTCGCGCGGGTGCCGGCGATTTCGAGGCTCGGCGGATCAAGGCGGGTATCTTCGGTCATGGGGTCCCTCTCATGGGCGCTTGTTTTCTCAGATTTCGGGCTGCGGCGCCATTCCAGGGGGCGCCCCGCAAACAAAAAAGGGCGGCCCGAAAGCCGCCCCGATGCCGCGAGGAACAGGCCGGATTAGCCATCCACGCGGATATTATTGGCCTGAATAACCTCACGGAATTCATCGCGATGGCGGGCGAGGAAGGTGGTGAAATCAGCCGTATTGCGGAATTGCGGCTGGAAGCCGATCTGCGCGAGGCGAGAGCGCACTTCCTCAGTCGCGAGCGCCTTTTGCGTCTCGGCCGCCAGACGCTCAATGATGGGGCGCGGGGTCGCGGCGGGGAACATATAGCCACCGAAAGCGCCGGCATCGTAGCCCTCAACCCCCGGCAGGCGGGCCAGCGGCATAAGGTCCGGCTGCAATTCCGTGCCATCCTTCAGCGTGACGCCAAGCGCCCGCACCGCGCCCTGGCGGAACAGGGCCGAGGTCGCAACCAGGGTTTCAATGGCGAAATCCACCTGACCGGCCGTCACGGCCGTCAGGCCCGGACCACTGCCCTGGAAGGGCACATGCAAGGCATCCAGCTTGGCCTTGGACAGGAACATCAGCGTAATCAGATGCGCCGCCGCCCCAATGCCGGACGTGGCATAGCTGTATTTGCCGGGCTCGGCACGGACGCGCGCCACGAATTCCGCGGCGGTCTGCGCCGGGAAGTCCTTGCGGACAATCAGCACGTAAGGGGAAATGCCGATTTGCGCGACCGGGGCGAAATCCCTGTTCACATCGTAAGGCGTACGCTGCACCAGCGGTGCCGTCGTGAAGGGACCGGTGGAAGCAGCCAGAACGGTATAGCCATCAGGCGCGGCCTTCGCGACCAGATCGGTACCGATCATGCCGCCCGCACCGGCGCGGTTTTCCGGCACAATCGGCTGACCCCAGGTCTCAGCGATCTTGGTCGCGGTCACGCGCGCCATCAGGTCCGTCGCCTGGCCGGGCGGCCAGGGGACAACCAGCCGCACCGGGCGAGAGGGGTAGGCACCTTGGGCCTGGACAATGGC
The DNA here is from genome assembly GCA_020249865.1 of Roseomonas sp. Taxonomy (GTDB): domain Bacteria; phylum Pseudomonadota; class Alphaproteobacteria; order Acetobacterales; family Acetobacteraceae; genus Neoroseomonas. The sequence goes on from JADCEV010000053.1 coordinate 3,743, forward strand.
GGGCGCGGCTAGCGCGGCGGTCAGGCCGCTGGCACCGAGCAATAGGGAACGACGATCCATGTTGAGCGTAGCCTCCTGGTTATGAAAGGGACATCCCCGGCTGATGAGGCTCCCTACGGCGCGCTAACTGGATCACAAAAGCGTAAAAAACAAGTAGTGCCTAATATTTTGGCGGTTTTTCCCCTCAAGCCGCCTTGGCCGGAAGGGATTTCATCGCCGCACGGAAGGCATCCAGGGTTTGCGCCACATCGGCGGCGGTGTGTGCCAGCGACATGTAGAATTTGCTCTCCCCCTTGAGAATGCCGCGGCCGCGCAGCACGCCATTCACATGCTTCTGCATCGCCGCATCCTGGCGGATGACGCTGCGATAATCCCGAACATCGCCAGTGGCATAGACCACATCGAACAAGGGCGGCTCACCCACCACCTGGGCGGGGATGCCGGCTTCATGGATCAGCCCTGTCAGGCCTTCCATCAGGCTGCGGCCGGTCGCGAAAATCTGGTCATAGGTGCCCGGTTCGCGCAGCACTTCCATGGTGGCGAGCCCCGCGACCGAGGCGACAGGGTTGCCCGACAGCGTCCCAATTTGCGTCAGGAAGCGGTCTTCCCCCACCTGCGCCTTGTCGAATTGCGCCATGATATCGGCGCGCCCTCCCAAGGCAGCCAGCGGAAAACCACCGCCGATGATCTTGCCCATGGTGCAGATATCGGGTGTCACGCCGTAATATTCCTGCGCGCCGCCATAGGCGAAGCGAAAACCCGTCACGACCTCATCGAAAATCAGCGGAATGCCAAGCCGCGCAGTGACCTCGCGGATCGCTTGCAGGAAGCCGGGCTTGGGTGGGATCAGGCGCTGGAAGGGTTCCAGGATCACGCCGCCAATTTCATCATGGCGCGCTTCAATCAGCCGCACTGCCGCTTCCGTGTCATTGAAGGGGGCGACCAGCACTTCGGCGCGCACGCTATCCGGAATGCCGGGCGTATCCGGCACGGCTTCGGGGAAATTCGCGAGCTTCTTGGGGGCGAGGCTCATCAACCCCCAATCGCTCATGCCGTGATAGCCGCCTTCGAATTTCACGATCTTCGGGCGTTGGCGATAGGCGCGCGCGAGCCGCATGGCGTAAAGATCAGCCTCAGAGCCTGAGGAGACAAAGCGCACCTGCTCCACACAAAGCATGGCATCGGCAATGGCGGCGGCGAGGCGAATGCCGTGTTCGTTATTGGTGAAGAAGGTGGTCCCTTTCGGCACCTGCGCCAGCACTGCTTCCGTCACCTTGGGGTGATTATGGCCGATATACATGGGGCCGCTGCCCAGCAGATAATCAATATATTCGCGCCCCGAAACATCCCAGACATGGGCGCCACGGCCTTCCCGCAAGATGATCTCGGCCGGGAAATTGCCGAAATGCCCGCCCGGTAGCGTGCGCTTCGCAAGCGCAAGCAATTCCTGTTCTTCGGCGGAAGGGGCGATGCTGGTCATGGCGCGGGTTCCTCAAAGATTATTGGTGAAAGGCTAGACCATGATGGCAGCCGATGAAAACACCCGAGGCGTGCCTTATAGCTATTGGGCCAAGGGTGGCCGCAGATGCGCCCAGGGCCGGGCTTCTTCAAAGGCGGCGCTTGCTTGCAGCACGCCCAGATCATCAAAGCGTCGCCCGACGATTTGTAGCCCAACGGGCAGTCCGGCCGGGGTGAAGCCGCAAGGCAGGCTTGCGGCTGGGCTGCCGGACCAATTGAAGGGGTAGGAGAATTCCGCCCACATCAGCCAATCCCAATCATGCTGCGGCCAATGCGGCGGTTGCAGGCGATTGGCGGGGAAGGCGGCGACGCTGACGGCGGGCGTCAGCAGGAAATCATAGCCTTCCATGAAATCATGGATCTGCTGCACGTAATCAAAGCGCCGCGTGCGCATTTGCATGTACTGCGCCGTGGTGACATTGGCGTTGGCGCGCAGCATGGCGACAAAGCCGGGATCCATGCGGTTCGCGTATTGCGGAAGATGTTCGCTGCGCCCGGCAAAAACCGCAGGCCAGAAGAAGCGGATCAATTCCGGCCCCAGCTTCCCCCAGGGGGGCGAGACTTCTTCGATGATCGCGCCCATTTCTTCAAAGGCGCGGATGGCGCGGGCAACGGCTTCGGCCACTTCCGGATCAACACGCGCATGGCCAAGATCGGGCGAATAGGCAATGCGCTTGCCGCGCATGGAAGCCGCCTTCAATTGCCCCGCATAATGCTGCGGCGGCGCTTCCAGCGATGTGTAATCCCATGGATGCGGGCCGGCCATGGCTTCCGTCATCAGCGCGGCATCTGCGACACTCCGCGTCAGCGGCCCGATATGGGTTGCGAGTTCATTATTGGACATGGGCCAGCTTGCGACACGCCCATGGGTTGGCTTGAAGCCATAAACGCCGGAAAAATGCGCCGGCATGCGGATGGACCCCGCGCCATCGCCGCCCTGATGCAAGGGGCCATAGCCGCAAGCCGCGCCGACACCAGCGCCAGATGATGACGCGCCGGCATTCAACCCATGCCCCCAAGGGTTGTGCGTGATGCCGGAAATCGGTGCCTCACTGACACCCTTCCAGCCCCATTCGGCGGCGGAAGTTGTCTTGCCGAGCATCATGCCGCCGGCAGCGTAAAGTCGGCTGACGCAGGGCGCATCCACATCCGGAATAGTGCCTTGCGTGACGGCGCTGGCGAAATCCGTCTGCACGCCCTTGGTGTGTTGCAGGTCCTTGATGGTGAAGGGAATGCCTTCCAGAAGGCGCGGCTTCTCGCGCTGCATGAAGACGGTTTCGGAATGCTTGGCAGCGGCCAGCGCGATTTCTGGCGTGAGCCGCATCATCGCATTCACGCGCGGTTCAATGCGTTCGATGCGCGCCAGAATGGCCTTGACGACCTCAACCGGGGAAAGCTTGCGGCTGCGGTAAAGCGCTGTCAGATCGCGCACACCAAGAAAGCCGATATCATCCGGGTTCATGCTTTTGCCTCCGCGCTTCCGGCCATTTGCTTGTGGGTGAAGACTGCAACGAGGCTGCGTCTCGGGCAATGGTAATTTGCCTTGACGCTGAAGGGCAGCGCGCCATAGCCTTTTGTGAACCCTGGGGAGGGACCAAAAAGATGCTCCGTCGAAATCTTTTGGCGGCCTCGGCTGCCGTTATGGCCGCGCCGCGGCTTGGTGCAGCGCAAGGCCAGCCGGGGCGGCGTGTCCTGCGCTTTGTGCCCCAGGCCGATCTGACCCTACTGGACCCGATCCACTCGGTCGCTTTCGTCAGCCGCAACCATGCGATGATGGTCTATGACACGCTTTATGGCTGGGACGCGGAGCTGCGCGCGCGCCCGCAAATGGCCGAAGGTCACACCATCAGCAATGACGGGCGCGAATGGCGCATCCGCCTGCGGGAAGGGCTGCGCTTTCATGATGGCGAAGCTGTGCGCGCGCAGGATTGTGCCGCTTCCATCCGCCGCTGGGCGACGCGTGATGCCTTCGGCCAGGCGCTTTGGGCGGTGACCGATGAATGCGGCGCTGCCGATGATCGCACCATTCTGATCCGCCTGAAGCAGCCCTTCCCGCTTTTGGCGGATGCGCTGGCGAAGGTTGGCACGCATCTTTGCGTGATGATGCCCGAACGCCATGCCAATTTACCATCATCGCAATCCGTGCCGGAGATGATCGGGTCCGGCCCCTTCCGCTTTGTGGCGAGTGAACGCCTGCCTGGCAGCCGCAATGTCTACGCCAGGAATGAGAATTACGTGCCGCGCCAGGAACCAGCTTCCTATATGGCTGGCGGCAAAGTGGTGCATTTCGATCGCGTGGAATGGCTGACCATTCCGGATGGCGCCACCGCTTCCGCAGCCCTGCAGCGCGGTGAGGTTGATTGGTGGGAATTGCCGGCGATTGATCTGGTGCCGCAGCTTCGCCGCGCGCGCGGCCTGAAGGTCGAAATCCTGGATCCGAATGGGTCAATCGGCTTCCTCAGGCCCAATCACCTCAATCCGCCGCTTGATAATCCCGCAATCCGGCGCGCCATTCTGCGCGGCATTGTGCAGCGTGATTTCATGACCGCCGCCGGCAGCACGGATGAAACGCTCTGGCGCGTGCCTTATGGTTTCTTCGTGCCAAGTTCCATCATGGCAAGCGATGAGGGGATGGATGCCTTCCGCAACCCGACCAGCATTGCCGATACGCGCCGCGCGCTTCAGGAAGCGGGCTATCGGGGGGAGAGGATCAATCTGCTGGCGGCGACGGATTTCCCCGTCATCAATGCCATGAGTGAGGTGGCGGGGGATTATCTCCGCCGCATCGGCATCAATCTGGATTATGTCGCAACCGATTGGGGCACGGTGACCTCGCGCATTCTGAACCAGAACCCGGTGGATCAGGGCGGCTGGAATTTCATGGTGAGCTGGACCGCGGGCAGCGCGCAGGTGAACCCGGCGGCGAATAACCTGATCCGTGGCCATGGGCGGAGTGCCATTTTCGGCTGGCCCAATATTCCGGAACTGGAAACGCTCCGTAATGCCTGGTTCGCCGCGCCGGATGATGCGGCGCGCGCGGCCATTGGCCGGCAGATGCAGCGCGTGAGCTTTGACCAGGTGCCCTATATTCCGCTCGGGCAATTCTTCTCGCCCACCGCCATGCGGGCAGACCTGACCGGGATGCTGCAAGGTGTGGCGCTGTTCTACAACATCCGGCGCGGGTGAGGCAGCGCTTTTGCATTGACCTCGCTTGCGGCGGCGCGGCACAATAACAGGATGGTGCAGCGCATAGGTCTGATGGCTTTGTTCGGGCTCGGTTTGGGCGCGGCGGCCTGGGCGCAACCGCTGCCCGGGGCGCCTGGCCAAATTCCGCGCGTTGCGCTGCCGACGGAAAAGCCCCCGCCTTTGCCCCGCCAGGGTGCGGAGGCCGAGCTGCCGCGCGAAAAGCCTCCGCCGCTTGCCCCTGGGGAGCGTGCCGCACGCCGCGCGGTTTCTTCCGGCACGGGCTTTGTCGTGGCGGCGCGGCGGATCATGACCAATCATCATGTGATTGAAGGCTGCGCCGAAGTTGCGGCGCGCCTGCCCGATGGGCGGGAAGTGCCGACGCGCGTCTTGGCGAGTGATGCGACGCGTGATCTGGCCCTGCTCAGCACCGAGGCTGATGCCGGTCCCAGCCTGCCCTTCCGCAGTGCGGACGCCTATCGCCGCGGTGAAGGTGTGGTCACTTATGGCTTTCCCTTGGCGGGATTGCTGTCTTCAGGCCCGACGCTAACGACCGGAGAGGTCTCCGCGCTGTCTGGCCTTGCCGATAACCCGCGCCATATCCAGATCAGCGCGCCAGTGCAGTCGGGCAATTCCGGTGGGCCGCTTTTGGATATGCGTGGGCAGGTGATTGGTGTTGTGGTTTCCAAGCTCAATGCCGGCCAGGTGGCGCGGCAGACGGGCGATATTCCGCAGAATGTGAATTTCGCGGTGAAGCATACGGAGGCCTTGGCGTTTCTGCTCGAGCAGAATGTGCAGGTGACGCAAGGTGCGGCCAATGACGCGCCGCGCGCTGCCGATGCGGTGGGCGAAGTGGCGCATCCTTCAACGCTGTTTCTGCGCTGTTTGAAGTGACGCTGCGTTAAGCGTCGCGCCATGCCGGCGCATGGCTGCCAAGCGGCATGGCCGGCACATCCCAGCGCGGCGGTGTGGCGGCAAGCTGCGCGGCATGGCGTGTGGCGCGCATTCGGCCGAAGCCGCTGTCACTTTCTTCCAGCGCTGCCTCAATTTCCGCAGGCGTCAGCCCCGGCGCGGTGAGCCCCGCTTCCAGCCGGCCCAGGCGCTTGATCCATTCGCCCGTGCCCGCGAGGGAAACGCGCACCAGCCAGGAACCGCCTTCTTCCGCACGCCGCAGCAGTGCGGCCATGGCACCAAAGGCCAGCAGATAGCCCGAAGCGTGATCCAAGGCCTGGCACGGCAAGGGGCGCGGCTTGGCTTCCTCGGCCGCAAGTGCCTCGGCGTTATTCATGCCATTGGCATTTTGCACGAGTGAATCAAATCCGCGCCGCGCCGCCCAAGGACCAAGATGGCCATAGGCGGAAAGCGAGACGCAGATGATGCCTGGATTAAGCGCGGCGAGGGCTTCCGGCGCAAAGCCATGCGCGGCAATGCCACCCGGCCGATAACCTTGCAGAAAGATATCGGCACTGGTGGCCAGATCACGCAGACGCGCGCGATCAGCGGGCGCGCGCAAATCAAGCGCGGCGGTTCTTTTGCCGCGCCCGGTATCCATCACCAATTCATCAAAGCTCGGCAAATGCGCAGCGCTCATGTGCAAAACATCGGCGCCATGCGCGGCGAGGGTGCGGCCTGCCACCGGGCCGGCAATGACACGCGTCAGGTCAAGCACGCGCATGCCTGCAAGCGGGCGCGCGGCGGCAGGCGGCAGCGGCACCGGCGGCGTATCGCCGATTTTCTCGATCAGCACAGGCGGCAAGCTGGCCGCAGCCTGTCCCTGGGGTGAGGCTTCCCATTCGGCCAGGCTCCGCGTCATCGTCACCACCAGGCCGGCTTCCGCTGCGGCTGCTTCGAAATCCGCGGCGCTCCAATTCGCCAGCGCCTTGGCAACCGCCGCGCGGTCATGCGCGATGTTCCCGAGCAGACGCAGCACACCATCGCGATGATGCGGGAAGTTGGTGTGCAGCCGCACCCAGCGCCCATCGCCGCATTGATAAAGGCCCGCAATCGCATCCCAGCGCGCCCCGGCGGGTCGGCCCGCAATGCTGAGCCAATGTTCGGAGCGAAACTCTATCGCCCCATCGCGCAGTGCAACCGCGACATTCTGCGCGCCACCACCGCGCCGCTGATGGATCAGTGCCGCCACCAAGCCTGACGCCGCGATGCTGCTTTGCGCTGCCGCATCCACGCGAAAGCTGGAAGGCTGGATGGGTTCCGCGCCGGTCAGGCTGATGCGCGTAAGCGCGGCAGGATCAAGCGCGGCTTGGCGCCAAAGGGCAGCGAGGATGTCGGAAGGGCTTGGGGTCATGCTACAAGCTTTCACCGGCAGCGCCACTTGGTCCATAGGCCAACTTGCCCGCCCACCCGGCCACGCCCTACCCTTCGCCCGCTTGAAAAGGGTTTTCGCATGTCACCTTTGGCCGGTATCCGGGTTGTCGAAATCGCGCAGAATCTCGCGGGGCCTTTTGCGGGCCAGATCCTCGCCATGCTGGGGGCGGAGGTGATCAAGCTTGAACGTCCCGAAGGCGGTGATGATGCGCGCGGCTGGGGGCCACCGATGCATGAAGGCACCGCGACAACCTTCATCGCCGTCAATCGCGGCAAAAGATCACTCAGCCTTGATCTGCGCAATGATGCCGATCGCGCTTTGCTGATGGAGTTGGTGGGCGAAGCGGATGTGGTGGTGCAAAACATGCGCCCCGGCGCCTTGGAGGATTTGGGGCTGGGTGCCGCGGCGCTCACCGCGCGTTTTCCGCGGCTGATTTATGCGTCACTCGGCGCCTTTGGTGCGGTGGGGCCGAAGGCGCTGCATCCGGGCTATGAGCCGATCCTGCAGGGCTATTCGGGCCTGATGATGATGAATGGCGCGGAAGGCGGGCCGCCCACGCGAAGCGGGGTGCAGATCCTCGATCTCGGCACCGGCATGTGGGCGGTGATTGGCATTCTGGCGGCACTGGAACGGCGCCACAGCACAGGAAAGGGCGGCGTTGTTGATACATCGCTCTTGGAAACAGCACTTGGCTGGATGGGGCCGCATTTCGCGGGCTTCACCGTCTCGGGCCGGCCACCGCCGCGCAACCTGTCGGGCAATCCGAATACGGTGGTGTTTCAGTCTTTTGAAACCGCAACCGCGCCGGTGATGGTGGCGGCGGCCAATGATCGGCTGTTTCGCAAATTATGCGATGCCATGGGGCTTTCGGAACTCGGCAGCGATGAACGCTTCGCCAGCAATCGGCTGCGCGTTGCCAACAAACCCGCGCTGATGGCGGTGATGGAACCGGCCTTTCGCGCGCGCCCGGCAGAAGAATGGCTGCCGCTATTGGAAGCCGCCGGCATTCCCTCAGGCCCGATCAATACCATGCGCGAAATCGCCGTGGATGCGCAGGTGGAAGCGCTTGGCATCGTCGCCCCCGTGCCTGGCCTGCCGGTGCGCGCGATTGGTCTGCCGATCAGCTTTGAAGGCACGCGCCCGCAACCGGCGCGCGGCGTACCGGCTGCGGGTGAGGATAGTGCCGATATCCGCGCCGGCTTGCGCTGGGCGCCAAGATAAGGCGCGCTAGCCCCAAAGCTTCTCGATTTCCGCCGCACGTTCCTGCAAAGCGGCGCGGCGCTTCAGCTTCATGGTCGGCGTCAGCAGGCCATTCTCAATGGTGAAGGGTGCCGTCACCGCATGGCGGCGCATGCGTTCAATCACGGCGAGCCTGGCATTCACGCGCGCAACGGCAGCCGCAACGCCCGCTTCCTGGCCCTCAGCCGGCACAATCAGCGCAACCAGGCCGGGCTTGCCCTCGCCAGCCACGAGCGCCTGCTGGATTTCGGGTTCCGCCATCAATTGGCCTTCGATCTTGGCCGGGCTGATCATGTCACCGCCCAGCAGCTTGATGAAATCCCGCTTGCGATCGGTGATATACAGGAACCCATCGCGCAGCGCGCCGATATCGCCGGTATGCAGCCAGGGGCGCGGGTCATCCCCTTCGGGCTTCAGGGTGGCGGCGGTGGCTTCCGCATTGCCCCAATAGCCGGTCATGACCAGATCACCCTTGATCAGGATTTCGCCATCGGCGGCGATGCGGCATTCAACACCTTCAAGCGGCTTGCCGACACTGTCATGCCGATTGGCCCAGGGCAGGTTCACACTCACCACCGGGCCGGCTTCGGTCTGGCCATAGCCTTGCAGCACCGGCAGGCCGAGCGCGATGAAAAACGCCGCCAGGTCAGGATCAAGGCGCGCGCCGCCGGAGACCAGCGCGCGGAGCGCGCCACCAAAACGCGCGCGTACCTTCTCCCGCACCAGCTTTTCCAAAAGCGCATCTTCAAGGCCGCCGATCACGCCCAGCGAGGCACCAGCCATGCGCTGCTGCCCACGCAGCAAGGCGCGGTCAAACAGCTTGCGCTTGATGGGCTTTTCCTTCTCAAGCGCGCCGAGCAGCCGCGCGCGCAGCACTTCAAACAGGCGGGGCACCGCGGTCATGATGGCAGGGCGGATTTCGGCCATTTCCTGCACCAGCCGATCCGCGCCGCGCGAATAGACCACTTCCATGCCATAAGATGGCAGCAGGAAACCGCCGACGGTGTGTTCATAGCTATGCGATAGCGGCAGGAAGGACAGGTACGGCTTGCCATCCAATTCCAGCTTTTCCGCCAGCGGCAGCACGCCATGCCGATTGGCGAGCAAGGCGCGATGCGGCAGCATCACCCCCTTGGGCGCACCGCCGGTGCCCGAGGTATAAATCAGGCAAGCCAGGGCTTCTGAGGCGATCTGATGGGTCTCGGCTTCCAGGGCCAAGGGGTCGGCGGGGGTGGCCAGCGCGTCACCCCAGAAATGGCCGGCCAGCCCCGGCGCTTGGGGCGGGGCCTCGCAACAGAGCAAGCCATCAAGCCCATGCGCCAGGGCAGCGCCTTCCAACACGCGCCCAGCCAGCGCGGCGGTGGAGACAATGGCAAAGCGCGCCCCGGAATCGCGCAGGATATGGGCGTGGTCGCTCGGCAAATTGGTGACATAGGTCGGCACGGTAATGGCGCCGATCGCCATGATGGCGGTATCGGCGATGGGGAATTCGGGGCGGTTTTCCGAAACCAGGAGTACGCGGTCGCCGGGCGCAACCCCCTGCGCGCGCAAAAATGCCGCGAGCGCTGCAACCTGGCGCGCAAATTCCGCCCAATGCAGGCTTTGCCACGCGCCATCGCGCCAGAAGCGAAATAGCGGCTTATCCGGCCATTCCCGCGCCCTGCCCAGCATCATGGCCGGCAGATTGGGCCATCCTTGTTCCGTATAGGGCATTCCCTTCCCCCCGTTTTACGCCTCGGCGCCTCATGTAGGGCGCGGCTTGCCGCTTGGCCATGCGCTGCTTCGCTCTATATGAGGGGGGTGAACCGAATCATCTCTCCTGCCCCGCTCCGCGCGCCGCTTGATGGCGGCGCCGCCGCTGCCAACCTTCCCGTCTGGGACCTATCGGACCTGTATAAGGCGCCGGATGACCCGGCGCTCACCCGCGACCTGGACGGCGCCGAGGCCAAGGCGCGGGCCTTTTCCGCGCGGCTTGCCGGCAAGCTCACCGCCATTTCAGGCAATGAATTGGCGGCGGCGATCACCGAATACGAGGCGATTGAGGAAGTGCTCGGCCGCGTCATGTCCTATGCGCAGCTGGTGTTCAGCGGCGATGCGGAAGACCCGGCCAATGGGCGCTTCTATCAAACCATGCAGGAACGCGCGACCACGATCAGCAGCCATCTGATCTTCTTCACGCTGGAATTGAACCGGCTGGAAGATGCGGTGCTGGATAGGAAGTGCGCCGATTCCGCCGCGCTGGCGCGCTTTCGTCCTTGGTTGCGCGATCTTCGCGTTTTCCGCCCGCACCAGCTTTCCGATGAGGTGGAAAAGCTGCTGCATGAAAAGGAAGTGACCGGCCGCGCCGCCTGGAACCGGCTGTTTGACGAGACCATCGCCACCATGAAGGTGAGTGTGCCGCTGCCGAGTGGTACGGAAAGCCTGACGGTTTCGGACGCGCTGAACAAGCTTTCCGATGGTGATCGCGCGGTGCGCGAAGCTGCTGCCAAGGGGGTATCGGCCGCCTTCGCGGAAAAGGGCCGGCTGTTTACGCTGATCACGAATACGCTCGCGAAAGACAAGGAAATCATTGACAAGTGGCGGCGCTATCCACGCCCGGGTTCGGCGCGCAACCGCGCCAATATGGTGGAAGATGAGGTGGTGGAGGCTTTGGTTTCCGCCGTTACCGCCAGCTTCCCGCGCCTGTCGCATCGCTATTACGCCATGAAGGCGAAATGGCTTGGCCTGCCGAAATTGCAGCATTGGGACCGCAATGCGCCGCTGCCTGATCAGGATGACAGCCTGATCCCCTGGCCCAAGGCCGTGTCCCAAGTGCTCGATGCCTATGGCGCCTTCAGCCCGCGCCTGGCCGAGATTGGCCGGCAATTCTTCGACAAGCCCTGGATTGATGCGGCACTCCGCCCCGGCAAGGCATCGGGCGCCTTCGCGCATCCGACCGTGCCTTCGGCGCATCCCTATTTGCTCGTGAATTATCACGGCAAGGCACGCGATGTGATGACGCTGGCGCATGAATTGGGCCATGGCGTGCATCAGGTGCTGGCGGGCGAACAGGGCTATCTGATGTCCTCAACCCCGCTGACCTTGGCTGAAACCGCCTCAGTTTTTGGTGAGATGATGACCTTCCGCGCGGTATTGGATGCGGAAGCCGATCCACGCAAGCGCCGCGGGCTTCTCGCCGCCAAGGTCGAGGATATGCTGAATACGGTGGTGCGCCAGATCGCCTTCTATCGGTTCGAAACCCTGCTGCATGACGCGCGTGCGAAGGGTGAGCTTTCGTCAGAACAGATCGGCGCGCTTTGGATGCAGGTGCAGACCGAAAGCCTCGGGCCGGCCTTTGAATTTACGCCGGATTACAACGTTTATTGGTCCTATATCCCGCATTTCATTCACACGCCTTTTTATGTCTATGCCTATGCCTTTGGCGATTGCCTGGTGAATGCGCTGTATGGCGTCTACCGCGATGGCGGTGTTGTGGATTTTGAGGCGAAGTATATCGAAATGCTGCGCGCCGGTGGCACGCTTCGGCATAAGGAATTGCTCGCACCCTTTGGGCTGAATGCCGCGGATCCCGCCTTCTGGACGCGCGGGCTTGATGTGATTGCGGGCTTCATTGATGAGATCGAGCGCGCGGATGGCTGAAGATCGGGAAGCGCATTCGATTTTTGGCGAAGTGCGCCGCATGGTGCGCACTTCCGGCGCCGTCACCGGCATGGCGGCGCGTGTGGCCGGGCATAAGTTGTTCGGCCTGAAATCCGATGAAAAACACGCCGAGGATTTGAAGGCGGTGCTGGGTTCCCTCAAGGGACCCATGATGAAGATCGCGCAATTCCTCTCTACCGTGCCGGATGCGCTGCCGCCTGAAATCGCCAAGGAATTGGCGACCCTTCAGGCCAATGCACCGCCCATGGGCTGGCCCTTTGTGCGCCGGCGCATGATGAGCGAATTGGGACCGAACTGGGAAAGCAAATTCAAATCCTTCGAGCGTGAGGCGGCAGCGGCGGCGTCCCTCGGTCAGGTGCATCGCGCCGTGCTGCCCGATGGCCAGCGAGTGGCCTGCAAGCTGCAATACCCGGATATGGCAAGCGTGGTGGAAGCCGATCTTCGCCAATTGAAGATCGCCATGAGCCTCTATCGCCGCATGGATAGCGCGCTTGAGAATGAGGAAGCCTATCTAGAGCTTTCCGAACGCCTGCGGGAGGAATTGGATTACCTGCGAGAGGCATCGCAGCAGCGGCTTTATGGCATCATGCTGCGCGAAGTGCCCAGTGTGCGCGTGCCCGTGCCGGTGGAAGCCTATTGCACCAAGCGCTTGCTGACGATGTCCTGGCTGGATGGCCGCGCCATTCAGGCACGCATTGATGAAGACCCGCCGGAAGAAGAACGCGCTGCCTATGCCCGCGCCCTGTTCCGTGCCTGGTATGTGCCCTTCTATCGCTATGCGGTGATCCATGGCGATCCGCATCTTGGCAATTACCAGGTGCATGCCGATGCGCCGGATAATGATGGCTTTGGCATCAATCTGCTTGATTTCGGCGTGGTGCGGATATTCGAACCGCGCTTCGTGGGCGGCGTGATCATGCTGTATGAAGCCGTGCGCGATGGGGATTTCGACAAGGCGGCAGAAGCCTATCGCATCTGGGGCTTCAAGGATTTGAAGCGCGAGACGATGGAAGTGCTGAATATGTGGGCGCGCTTCCTTTATGAGCCGCTGCTGGAAGATCGTGTGCGCCCCATTCAGGAAAGCGACGATTTGCAATATGGCCGCAAGGTCGCCGAACAGGTGCATGCCGGGCTCAAGCGCACCGGGGGCGTGCGCATCCCGCGTGAATTCCCGCTCATGGACCGTGCCGCGATTGGGCTTGGTGCGGTATTCCTGCGCTTGAATGCCAAACTCAATTGGCATCAGCTGTTTCAGGAGCTGATCGCCGATTTCGATGTGGCGAAAATCGCCGAACGCCAGAAGGCGGCGATTGCTGAGGCGGGCGTGCCGACGACAACGCCTGGCTGAATAAGCTTCGGAGGCGCCCCCGGGTCTGGGGGCGCCCCAGCCCAGCTTCAGCTTGGCCGCGTGAAGGCCTGCCGCGCGAGCAGCTTCCAGCCATCGGGCTGCTTCTTCCAGACCTGCAATATGCCGATATTGACCGGGTTCACCCGACCATTGCTTTCGGATTCACCGCGCAGCACATGGCGCACAATGGCGTCATCGCCGACCACATCAATCGTCTGATCGGAAACGGTGATGGACCGGAAGACCGAGGTCTTGTTCACCAGCGGGTCAATGAATTGCTGGCGGTTTTCGATCCGGCCGGCGGAATGGCCGTAGCTTAATCTTTCATGCGTGACAGCCATCAGCCCGGCACGGTCCCCGGCCAGCATGGCCTTGGTGAGCGCCTCCACCGCGGCAGCGACGGCGGCGGCATCGCTACCCTGGGCCTGGGCGGCTACGGGCATAGTCTGGGCGGCAGCCAGGGCAGCGGCCCCGGCCAGCGCCAAATGGCGGCGTTTCATGGACATTGGCGTTCCTCCTGCTGCGGTGATCCGCAGTCTGGCAAACTCTGCGCCCGAGAAATGCCCATACGCAAGGCACAACCGGCCCAAAAAGCCGCGCCTTGGGGTTGCAATTTGGCGTTTCGCCCCCTTTTGGAGGGGCCGGCCTGGGTGGACACCTGGGCGCGGCGCCTGTAGTGCGGCGCACAATCTGTCCTTTTGGGGGTATCCCTTATGAAAGTGGCCGTTCTGAAAGAACGCCGGGCCGGTGAGACGCGGGTTGCCGCGACGCCGGAGACCGTGAAGAAGCTGATTGGCATGGGCTGCACGCTGACCGTTGAGGCCGGCGCGGGCCTGGCCTCTGGCATCACCGATGCGGCGTTCAGCGATGCGGGCGCGAGCCTGGCTGCCGATGCCGCCGGGGCGCTGGCCGGGGCCAATATCGTCCTGAAGGTGCGCGCGCCGCTGGCCGCCGGCGAAGGCGCGGTGGATGAGCTTTCGCTGATTCCGCGCGGGGCGCTGCTAATCGCGACGCTCGCCGCCGATGCGGATGCCGCCGGGCGCTACGCAGCCGCCGGGATTGACGCTTGCGCCATGGAATTGCTGCCGCGCATCACCCGCGCGCAATCCATGGATGTGCTGTCTTCCCAGGCCAATCTGGCCGGTTATCGCGCCGTCATTGAAGGCGCGACATCCTATGACAAGGGCTTTCCCATGATGATGACCGCCGCCGGCACCGTGCCCGCGGCCAATGCCTTCATTATGGGTGCCGGTGTTGCGGGCTTGCAGGCGATTGCGACCGCGCGGCGCCTGGGTGGCCGTGTATCCGCCACCGATGTGCGCCCCGCCGCCAAGGAAGAAATCAAATCCCTTGGCGCCAGCTTCGTGGGCTACGAGGATGAGGAAAGCAAGGCCGCGCAAACCGCGGGCGGCTACGCCAAGCAGCTTTCGGCGGCCTTTTACGCCAAGCAGGCGGAAGTGGTGGCGGCGCATATCGCCAAGCAGGATGTCGTGATCTGCACCGCACTCGTGCAAGGCCGCCGCGCGCCCATTCTGGTGACTGCCGAGATGGTCGCTGCCATGAAGCCGGGCTCCGTCATTGTGGATATCGCGTCTGACGCCGGCGGCAATTGCGCTTTGACCAAGCCGGGTGAGCTTTTCGTCACCGAAAATGGCGTGAAGATCCTGGGCTATACCAATTGGCCCGGACGCATTCCGGCGGCCGCTTCCGCGCTTTATGCGCGCAATCTGCTGACCTTCCTTTCCACCTTCTGGGACAAGGACGCCAAGGCGCCCAAGCTTTCGGAAGAAGATGAGATTGTGAAGGGTGTTGCGCTGACGCGCGGCGGGGCCGTGGTGCACCCGCAAATGAAGCCGGCCCAGGCAGGCTAAGGAGAATTCGGATGAACGCGACCGAACTCGCCAATCAGGCGGCCAGCACGGCGCAGCGCGCCCTTGAATTGGCCGAACAGGCCCGCCGCGCGGCGGAAGCCGTGGCCCCGGTGGCCGCGGCGGCTGAGCCATTCCTGTATCTGCTCACCATTTTCCTGCTGGCCTGCTTTGTGGGCTATCATGTGGTGTGGAACGTCACCCCGGCGCTGCATTCGCCGCTGATGGGTGTGACCAATGCCATTTCATCGGTGATTGTGGTGGGCGCTATCCTCGCCGCCGGCACTGCCGATGGCTGGGTGGCGCGGATTTTCGGCTTCATAGGCGTCACACTTGCTGCCGTGAATATCTTTGGCGGCTTCATGGTGACGCGCCGAATGTTGGCCATGTTCAAGAAGAAGGGGAGCTGAGATCATGGCGACCACTCTTCTGACCTTGGCCTATCTGGTCGCGTCAGTGCTCTTCATTCTGGCGCTGCGTGGCCTGAGCCATCCGGAAACCAGCCGCCAAGGCAATATGTTCGGCATGATCGGCATGGCGGTGGCCATTGTGGCGACGCTGCTGAAGCCGGGGATGGATATTGGCGGCATTGCGCTGGTGATTGCGGGGCTTGCCGTTGGTGGCACGCTTGGCACGGTTGTCGCGCAGCGCATTCAAATGACATCGCTGCCGCAGCTTGTCGCGGCCTTCCATTCGCTGGTTGGTCTCGCTGCCGTATTCGTGGCGGCGGCGGCGTTTTACGCGCCAGAGAGCTTCGGCATTGGCGTGCGCGGCAATATCAAGGCCGCGTCGCTGGTTGAAATGTCACTCGGCCTTGCGATTGGTGCCATTACCTTCTCGGGTTCCGTTATTGCCTTTGCGAAGCTGGATGGCCGCATGTCCGGCGCGCCGATCATGTTCAAGGGGCAGCATATGCTGAACCTGGGGCTTGGCATTCTGCTGGCGCTGCTGGTGGTGCTGTTCGTGATTACGGGCAGTGATGTGCTGTTCTGGCTGATCGCGATCCTGTCCTTTGTGCTGGGCTTCCTGCTGATCATCCCGATCGGTGGCGCGGATATGCCCGTGGTTGTGTCCATGCTGAACAGCTATTCCGGCTGGGCGGCGGCGGGCATTGGCTTCACCATCGGCAATCTGCTGCTGATTGTGACCGGCGCGCTGGTCGGCGCTTCGGGTGCCATCCTGTCCTACATCATGTGTAAGGGCATGAACCGCAGCATCATCAATGTCTTGTTGGGTGGCTTTGGTTCCGAAGGTGGCGCGGCGGCAGCGGGTGGCGCGGCGGCGGACCGCCCACCGGTCAAGGCCGGCAGCCCGGAAGACGCGGCCTATATGATGAAGAATGCGCAGAAAATCATCGTGGTGCCTGGATATGGCATGGCGGTGGCGCAGGCGCAGCAGGTGCTGCGTGAAATGTCTGATCTGCTCAAGAAGGAAGGCGCCGAAATCAAATACGCCATCCATCCTGTCGCAGGCCGTATGCCGGGCCACATGAACGTGCTGCTGGCCGAAGCCAATGTGCCTTATGATGAGGTGTTTGAGCTTGAGGAGATCAACCCCGAATTCGCCGATGCCGATGTGGCCTTTGTGATCGGGGCGAATGACGTGACCAATCCTGCAGCAAAAACCGACAAATCATCGGCGATTTACGGCATGCCCATTCTGGATGTGGAACGCGCGAAAACCGTGTTCTTCATCAAGCGCGGCATGGCAAGCGGTTATGCCGGCGTGGATAATGAACTGTTCTTCCGCCCGAATACCATGATGCTGTTCGGCGATGCGAAGAAGGTCACGCAGGAAATTGTGCAGGCCTTGCAGCGCTGAGAGGCGTTTGCTTCCCGGAAAACCGGTCAGCGCAAGCTGGCCGGTTTTTTTATTCCTCCTGCCAGGGCGCCTTCACATCATCACGCGGCGGGCGGCCACGCTGCATCCGGCCACGCGATAGCTCCGTCACCACGCCATGCAGCGTGCGGAGTTCCTGTTCCGTCACCTCACCGCGCTGGAACCAATGGCGCAGATTGCGCACCATGCCAGGGCGCTTTTCCTGATTGTCGAGGAAGCCTGAGGCATCCAATTCCGCGATCAACCGACCCAAAAATATGTCCAATTCGCCCTTGGTGGCGACATGGGTTTCATTGGTCATCAGGTAGCGCGGCGGCGTTGCCTCAGCCGCCATCCACCATTCATAGGCGAGGATCATCACCGCCTGGGCGAGGTTGAGCGAATTATGTTCGGGGTTCAGCGGATAGCGCACCAGCGTATCGGCGCGCGCCAGATCCTCGGCTTCCAGCCCGGCGCGTTCCGGGCCGAATAGCACCGCGACGCGCTGGCCGCGGGCCGTGATGGTGCGCAAATCCTCAGCCGCCGCGCGCGCATCACGCACGGGGATGACGACATGGCGCGGGCGCGGGCAGGTGGCAAACACACGATGACAATCCGCAACAGCGGCATCGAGTGTATCAAACACCTGCGCCGCATGAATGATGGGATCAGCGCCGGAAGCGGCGGGGAGTGCATCCGGCTGCGGCCAGCCATCGCGTGGGGCGACGATACGCAGGTGAAACAGGCCACCATTGGCCATGGCGCGGGCGGTGCTGCCGATATTGCGCGCCATTTGCGGGCGCACCAGCACAATGATCGGGCTTTCACCCGGTGGCGGCGTGAGTGGCGCCCCCCCTTCCCCGCGCCCGCCCGTCATCGCGCGAGAAAAGCCCTTAACTGGGAAATTTCCGCTTCCTGCGCGGCGATGATGCTCTCGGCCAAGCGCTTCATTTCGGGGTCCTTGCCGTGGCGCAGCACCACGCGCGCCATGTCTATCGCGCCCTGGTGATGCGGGATCATGCCGGCGGCGAAATCACGATCCGCATCGCCGGTGAAGCGGATATTCATATCGCGATGCATCCGGTCATTCGCAGCGCGGAATTCGCGTGTGGAGGCAGACTCATTGGCGCTGGTGCGTGCGCCGTGGCTGTGATGACCCTGCTGCGCCACGGCAGGCAGGGCAAGGGCAGCGAGGGTGAGGCAAAGGGCGATGCGCTTCATGCTTAAGGCTCCCGGTTTGGCGTTCAACCGGAGGAGGTTGCCGCTTGCCATAAGGGGAAGGTCAAGCGCGTTTCCAGGTGGTGCCACCCGCACCATCTTCCAGAATGATGCCCTGGGCCTTCAATTCATCGCGAATGCGATCCGCTTCCGCCCAATTCTTTGCCTTGCGCGCAGCAAGCCGGGCGGCGATGGTGGCTTCAATCGCGGCGGCATCATCGCCACCACCTTGCAGCCATTGCGCGGGATCAGATTGCGCCAGGCCCAGTACGCCAGCGGCTTCCCGGAAGGCCGCGATCACCGCGCCGATCTCCGGCGCCTCCCGCAGCCCCATGCGTTCCAGCACAACATTGGGCGAACCGCCCACCGTCAGCGCATTGGCAAGGGTGCGAAGGTCCCTGAGGCGCGCGAGTGCCAGCGGCGTATTCAAATCATCGCACAGCGGTTCCAAAGCCCAATCGGCCATGCGCGCGGCCTCATCATCCGCATCCGCAGCACCGGCACGCGCCAGCATGGCATAATGATCATCCAACTCCGCCTTGGCTTCATCCAAACCGGCCTCAGTAAAATCCAGCGCCTGGCGGTAATGGGTGCGCAGCAGCAGCAGGCGAAACGCCTCCCCCGCCCAGGCGCCCTTTTTCAAAATATCCCGCACGGTGAGGAAATTGCCGAGGGATTTCGACATCTTCTCCCCATACACCAGCAGCATGCCGTTATGCATCCAGTAGCGGGCGAAGGCAGCACCAGGGAAAGCGCAGACCGATTGCGCGACTTCATTTTCATGATGTGGGAAAATCAGATCGTGCCCGCCGCCATGAATATCAAAACTCTCACCCAGATGCTTCCAGGACATGGCAGAGCATTCAATATGCCAGCCAGGCCGGCCGCGACCCCAGGGGCTGTCCCACCCCGGTGTTTCGGCATCGCTTGGCTTCCACAGCACGAAATCGCCAGCATCGCGCTTATAGGGCGCCACATCCACCCGCGCGCCGGCCAGCAATTCATCCGGTGATCGGCCGGAAAGCTTGCCGTAATTGGCGAAGGACGGGACCGAGAACAGCACATGCCCATCCGCCGCATAGGCATGGCCATTGGCGATCAGCCGTTCGATCAGCGCGATCATTTCCGCGATATGGCTGGTGGCACGCGGTTCCACATCGGGCGGCAGCGCGCCAAGGGCGGCCATATCAGCGTGGAAATCGGCTGTCGTGCGCGCGGTGATGTCGCCAATGGGCTCACCGCTTTCGCGCGCGCGCGCATTGATCTTGTCATCCACATCCGTGATGTTGCGCGCATAAGTGACGCGCGGATAAATCCGGCGCAGCAACCGCGCCAGCACATCAAACACCACCACCGGACGCGCATTGCCAAGATGCGCCAGATCATAAACCGTGGGCCCGCAGACATAGAGCTTCACATGAGCGGGATCGAGCGGTTCAAAGCGTCGTTTTGTGCGCGCCGCGCTGTCATGCAGGAAAAGCTCGGCCATGGTTCAGCCGCCCGCCGCAATCTTTAAGCGCAGCGCCGCGCGATCCCGCCCGATCAGTGGCAGAAGCGTGCCGATATCCGGCCCGTGATCTTCACCCGTGAGGGCAAGCCGCAGCGGCAGGAACAGCGCCTTGCCCTTACGACCGGTGCTGTCCTTCAGCGCGCCAGTCCAGGCGCCCCAAGTGCTGCCATCCCAGGGTTCCGCCGGCATGGCGGCCAGCGCCGCGCGCAGAAAATCGCCTTCGTTTTCCAGCACGGGCGGCACAATGCTGCCGCGCACCACATCAAACCAGGGCTTCGCTTCACGCAGCAAATCAAGATTGCCGCGCACCGCGAGCCAGAAAGCTTCATCAGCGCCTTCCGGCAGCCTGTCCTTCACCGCGTCAAAGCCGATGCCATGCAGCAGCTTGCGATTAAGCGCCAACATATGCCGCGGATCAAAACGCGCGGTGGATTGCGATACCTTCCCAAGATCATAGCCGGGCGCAAGATCAGCGGGCATCCCCGCCACCGGGTCATTGGACGTGCCGAGCGCCGCAAGATACCCAACCAACGCGGCCGGTTCGATCCCATCCTTGCGCAAATGTCGAAGCGAAATGGACCCCAGGCGCTTGGACAGCGCGCCGCCTTCCGCATCCGTCAGCAGCGGCAAATGCCCGAAGGCGAGCGCATTCTGCTTGCCGCCCAAAGCTTCAAAAATATCAATCTGAATGCCGGTATTGGTGACGTGATCCTCACCGCGCACGATATGGGTGATGCCCATTTCGAGATCATCAACGACCGAGGTGAAGGTATAAAGCGGCGAACCATCGGCACGGATCAGCACGGGGTCTGAAATCGCCGAAAGCTTCACGCTGCGATCACCCAAAACCTGATCGCGCCAGGAAACCGAACGGGAGGAGAGCAAAAACCGCCAATAGGGCTGCTTGCCGTTGGATAACGCCTTTTCATATTGCTCGCGCGTCATTTTCAGCGCTTCGCGATCATAAAGTGGCGGCTTGCCTTCGCGCCGGCGGCGTTCGCGCTTGTAGGCGAGTTCTTCTTCCGTCTCGAAGCAGGGATAAAGCCGCCCGGCGGCTTTCAGCTTTTCAGCCGCCTCCGCATAGCGATCCAGGCGGTCCGATTGCCGCACCAGCCCATCCCAGGGCAGGCCAAGCCAGGTCAGGTCTTCCTCAATCGCCTCGGCATATTCCGCGCGGGAACGTTCGGTATCGGTATCATCCAGCCGCAGCAGGAATTCCCCGCCATGGCGGCGCGCCAGCAGCCAATTGGCCAGCGCCACACGCGCATTGCCAACATGCAAAAGCCCGGTGGGCGAAGGGGCAAAACGGAGTTTCATGCCGCGTCCTCAGAATCCTCATCGCGGCGCGGGTCAAGAATGCGCCAATTGCGTTCTTCACTGTCTTTTACGGGGGTTTCAGCAAACCCCTTCAATTCGCTGCCGCTGATCCAGGCAGCTTCGGCGGCGCCGACCACTTCCGCATCCTCGCCAAAGGCGAACCAGGCATCCAGCACGGCCTTCGCATCCAGCCCAGGCGCGCGGCAGCGTTCCACCGAATCCCGCACATAGCGGCGCGCAAAGGCATTGGCATGTTCAATGGAAAGAAAGCCGCGGATTTCTTCCACCGGGTCGCTGCCATTGCCACCCGACAAATCCATGATGCGGACGATCAAATCGCCGCCACCGAAAAGCTGGGGATCGAGACCGCCGCTCATGAAATCAACGCCGTGAAGCCATTGGTGATGGGGTAGCGCCGATCCCGCCCAAAGGCGCGCGGCGTGATCTTAACGCCAGGCGGTGCCTGCCGGCGCTTATACTCGGCGCGATCCAGCAAGCGCCAAACGCGCAGCACCAGCGCACGATCAAAACCATCCGCCACCAGCGCATCCACGGATTTCTCGCCTTCCACCAACCCTTCCAGAATGGCGTCCAGCACATCATAGGGCGGCAGGCTATCCTGATCCTTCTGATCGGGCTTCAATTCCGCACTGGGCGGCTTGGTGATCACACGTTCCGGCATCACCATGCCAAGCGGCCCCAGCGCGCCTTCTGGGCGGTGTTCATTGCGCCAGCGCGAAAGCGCGAAAACGGTGGTCTTGTAGACATCCTTGAGCACGGAATAGCCGCCGCACATATCGCCATAAATCGTGGCATAGCCCGTGCTCATTTCGCTTTTATTGCCCGTGGTCAGCAGCATATCGCCGAACTTGTTCGACAGCGCCATCAAGGTCACGCCACGAATGCGCGATTGCAGGTTTTCTTCCGTAATATCGGGTGGGCGATTGCCGAAGGCCGGCGCCAACATGGCGGCGAAAGCCTCCATCGCCGGACCGATGCCGATATTCTCATAACGAATGCCAAGAAGCTGCGCGCATTCGGCAGCATCTTCCAGGCTTTCAATGCTGGTATAGGGTGATGGCATCATCACCGCGCGCACGCGATCGGGCCCGAGCGCATCCACAGCAACAGCCGCAGAAATCGCAGAATCAATGCCGCCTGAAAGGCCCAGCACCACGCCAGGGAAGCGGTTCTTGTTCACGTAATCGCGCAGCCCCAGCACCATGGCGCCATAGATTTGCTCAAGCTTCGGCAGATCGGGCGCAATCTCTCCGGGCGTGCAGACCAGCACGCTGCCATCACGCCGCCATTCAGTAATGCGCAGCCCTTCTGTGAACATCGGCATCACATGCGCAAGCTTGCGATCCGCATTCATCACAAAGGATGCGCCTTCAAACACCAGCTCATCCTGCCCGCCGACTTGATTCACAAACACAAAGCCAAGCCCGGTTTCCACGCAGCGGGAGACCGCCAGATCAAGCCGCGCCTGATGCTTTGCCGCTTCGAACGGGGAACCGTTGATGGCGATCAGGATTTCCGCGCCAGTTTCACTGAGTGTTTCGGAAACCGCAGGGAACCACCAATCCTCGCAAATCATCAGCCCCAGGCGAAAGCCACGAAAGGGAATGGGGCCAGGCGCAGGGCCGGCGTCAAAAACGCGCTTGTCGTCAAACACGCCGTAATTGGGCAATTCATGCTTGGCGCGGCGCGCGGCAATTTGCCCGGCTTCCAGCAGGAACAGCGCGTTGAAGACCTTCTCACCATCCCGCCAGGGGCCGCCCACCACCAGGCCGGGACCACCATCGGCGGTCTCGGCGGCGAGCGCCGCGATCTCGGCCTCGCAGGCGGCGATAAAGGCGGGCTTGCGCACCAGATCTTCCGGCGGATAGCCGGCAATGGAAAATTCCGGCGTCACCACCAATTCGGCGCCGTGCTTCGCGGCCTCCGCGCGGGCCTTGCGGATCAGCGCCGCATTGGCGGTCAACGCGCCCTCATGGGGGTTGAGTTGCGCAAGGGCAATTTTCAGGGTCTCGGCCATGCGCGCCTTCTAGATGCTTTTGCGCTTGGGTGAAATCACCCGATTGGAAAAAGCCCTAAACCTGCCCGCCATTGCGCCGGCGCGTCTCACCCCGCTTCAGCAGGAATTCGCGGCCAATCTTCACGCGCGGCACGCCATCATAGGCGACGATATCCGCCGTGGCATAGGTTTCGGACCAGGTATTGGGGATGAAGCTGCCGGTGCCCACCACATCAATCGGCGCGCGCGCTTCCGCCATGACCCGGCATTTGGTGACCCCAAAGCCCGAGGAAGCGACAATACGCACGCGCGGGAACCCGGCCTCATCGAGCGCTTCGCGCATGCGCCAGACGGCGGCGGCGGAAACCCCGGTGCCGGTCAGGTGGCGCAATTCCGTCTCACTCCGGTAGCGCCGCGTGGCCTGGGGGGCGTGGCGTTCCAGAACGGCGTAGCTTTCGGCCGGGTCCAGCCCTTCAAGAAAGCGCCCGCCATGGGTATCAAGCCGCATGGCCAGCCGGCCAGAAGCGGCCAGTTCGGGGAAGCGGCGCGCCACGGCCAGACCATCGGTCACTTCGCGCCCGAAGTAATCCACCAACACGGTCAGGTTTTCATCCGGGAAGGTCTCGTGAAACATCTCCGCCGCACGCACCGTGCTGCCGGCATAGCCGATCAGCGCATGCGGCATGGTGCCATAGCCCTTGGGGGCGCCGAACCAATGCGCGGTCGCGTCATTGGCATTGCCGATAAAGCCCTTGGCGCCTTCCGCCTGCGCGGCACGGCTGCCGACGGATGCGGCATAGGCCATCATATCCTGCATTTCCGCCCCGGCGCAGTGGCGCGCTTCCATCGCCAGAAACGCGGTTTGCGGCAATTCGACACACATCTGATAGGCGTTATGCGCCGCAACACAGGCCGCGCCGAGCTTTTGCAGCAGCATGGTTTCCAAATCCACCAGCTGCACAAAGGACCCGCTGACATAAAGCAAGGGATCGCCGGCGCCGACCCATTGGCCTTCCTCATGCATCACTTCAATGTGAAATTCGGTCGCGCGAGACGCCGCCACGGCGCGCAACCAATCCAGCATCAGCCGGGGTGCGGAGATCACCGGGCGGCGCAAAAACACCGCATAGGTGACCTGCGTATCACCAAAGCGCTGCACCACGGCCTTGGTGCGGTTGAAATAGCTATCCGCGCGGGCGGTAATCACCTGATCCGCCACATCCGCTGCCGCCGAGGGGGTTTCTCCCCCCCGGCTGCTTTGCGTGTTCACTGTGCTGCCTGAGCTGGCGCCGTCAGGCCGGCCACGCGCCGCGCCTTCAATTCCTCGGCGATCAGGAAGGCGAGTTCCAGCGATTGTTCGGCATTCAGCCTGGGATCGCAGGAAGTGGCGTAATTCGCGGCAAGATCAGCTTCCGAAAGTCTATGGGCGCCGCCCAGGCATTCGGTGACATTGCTGCCGGTCATTTCCACATGCACGCCGCCGGCGAAGCTGCCTTCCGCTTCATGCACATCGAAAAAGCCGCGCACTTCGGAAATAATGGCATCAAAGGGCCGGGTCTTATAGCCGCCAACGGTGGTGGTATTGCCGTGCATCGGATCGCAAAGCCACACCACATTCCGCCCGGCCTTGGTCACGGCGCGCACCAGCGGTGCCAGCTTGGCTTCCACCTTATCCGCCCCCATGCGGGAAATCAGCGTGAGCCGCCCCTTTTCATTGGCCGGGTTCAGGATTTCCGTGAGGCGCACCAGTTCATCGGCATCCATGCTGGGGCCGACCTTCATGCCGATGGGGTTCTTCACGCCGCGCAAAAATTCCACATGCGCCCCTTCCGGCTGGCGCGTGCGATCCCCGATCCAGAGGAAATGCGCCGAACAGGCATACCAATCGCCGGAGGTTGAATCGACCCGCGTCATCGCCTGTTCATAAGGCAGCAACAGGCTTTCATGGCTGGTGTAGAAATCCGTCTCCCGCACTTGCGGCAGGTCTGACATGCCGCAGGCCTGCATGAAGGCCAGCGTCTGATCAATCCGCGTCGCCAAATCCGCATAGCGTTCCGCCAGCGGGCTTCTTTCAACAAAGCCCAGATTCCAGCGATGAACCTCGTGCAAATCCGCATAGCCGCCGGTCGCGAAAGCGCGCAGCAAATTCACCGTGCCGGCGGATTGCATATAGGCGAATTCCATCCGCGACGGATCGGGGATGCGCGATGCCGCATCGAAATCCGGGCCATTGATGATATCGCCACGATAGGAAGGCAGCGTCACACCATCACGCGTTTCGCTATCCGAAGACCGGGGCTTGGCGAATTGCCCGGCCATGCGGCCAAGCTTCACGACTGGCGAGGCACCGCCAAAGGTCAGCACCACGGCCATTTGCAGCAGCACGCGGAAGGTATCGCGGATGACATTGGCGGTGAAATCGCCAAAGCTTTCCGCGCAATCACCGCCTTGCAGAACAAAAGCCTGGCCATCGCCCGCCCGCGCCAAGGAGGCCTTTAAGCGCCTGGCCTCACCTGCAAAAACCAGCGGGGGAAATCGCGCGATCTTGGCTTCCATTGCGGCCAAAGCCGCCTGGTCGGGATATTCCGGCACCTGCCTGATCGGCATGTTCCGCCATGAATCCGGGCTCCAGCCCCGCGCAGTCATTTCCGCCTATCTCCTTGTTACAAGACGGGGCACAATAAACACGAGCCCGCGCTTAGGGGAAGAGCAGCCGGGCCTGGCCGCAGGCATGTGAAGGAAAGGCAAGCCATGGATAGGCAGCAAGATATCGCGATCCGGATGCAAAAGGCCGTCCAGGCGGGGGCCATTCCGGGCCTGGTGCTGGCGCTTGGTGATCGGCATGGCAGTAGCTGGGATGCCGGTTTTGGCAGCCGGGCGCTGGGCAGCGCGGAACTGATGCAGCCCGATGCGGTGTTCTGGATCGCTTCCATGACCAAGGCGATCACCGGCGCGGCGGCCATGATGCTGGTGGAAGCGGGCAAGCTTTCCCTTGATGCGCCGGCGAATACGCTGGTGCCGGGGATCGGTGCGCTTGGCGTGCTGGAAGGCTTTGATGAGGCCGGCCAGCCCAGGCTGCGCCCGGCCAAGCGCCCCATCACCCTGCGGCATTTGCTGACCCATACCTCGGGCTATGCCTATGACATGTGGAGCGCAGAGATCGCCCGCTTCCGCAAGGCCACCGGCACGCCCGCGGTTGGCACCTGCCGCAATGCAGCGCTTGCCCTGCCCCTATTGTTCGATCCGGGCGAGGATTGGACCTACGGCATCGGCATAGATTGGGCCGGCAAGATGATCGAGGCCGCAACCGGTGAAACACTGGGCGCGCATATGGCGCGGGTGATTTTTGAACCGCTCGGCATGGTTGATACGTCCTTCAAGCTGCGCGCGGATCAAAGGGCGCGTTTGGCAGCCATGCATGGGCGCGGTGCGGATGGCGCGCTTTC
Organism: Roseomonas sp.; assembly: GCA_020249865.1. Classification (GTDB taxonomy): domain Bacteria; phylum Pseudomonadota; class Alphaproteobacteria; order Acetobacterales; family Acetobacteraceae; genus Neoroseomonas. The sequence goes on from JADCEV010000053.1 coordinate 30,211, forward strand.
CGTCATTCCCTTCGAAGTGCCGCAGGAGCCGGAGTTTGAGACCGGCGGCGGCGGGCTTTATGGCACGGCGCGGGACTATTTGGCTTTCGCGCGCATGATCTTGAATGGCGGCAAGCACGGCAAGATCAGGCTACTGAAGGCTGAGACGGTGGCTGAGATGGCGCGCGATCAGATTGCGCCGCTTGCCGTGCGCCCGATGATTTCAGCGGTGCCGACTGCCACGCGCGATGCGGATTTCTTCCCAGGCATGGCGAATGGCTGGGGCTTGACCTTCCTGGTCAATCGCCGGCCATCGCCGCAGGGGCGGTCGGCCGGGAGCCTCGCCTGGGCAGGGCTTGGCAATACCTTCTATTGGATAGACCCCGGCCGCGGCACGGCGGGGATTTTCCTGAGCCAAATTCTGCCCTTTTTCGACCCGGAGGCGATCAGCCTGTTCCGGGAATTCGAGAGCATGGTGAATGAGGTGTGAGGCGTTGCGGCTAAAACACCACCACCGATCGGATGGATTTGCCTTCATGCATCAGATCGAAGGCATGATTGATTTTCTCAAGCGGCATGGTGTGGGTGATCAGATCGTCAATATTGATCTTCCCTTCCATGTACCAATCCACAATCTTGGGCACATCGCTCCGCCCACGCGCGCCACCAAAGGCGGAACCTTTCCATACGCGGCCTGTCACAAGTTGGAAGGGGCGGGTGGCGATTTCGGCGCCTGAGGGGGCGACGCCGATGACGATGCTCTCCCCCCAGCCGCGATGGCAGCATTCCAGCGCCTGACGCATCACCGCAACATTGCCGGTGCAATCGAAGGAGAAATCAGCACCACCGCCCGTGAGGTCCGTAATCGCCTGCACTACCTTGTCGGCGCCGATCTCATTCGGGTTGATGAAATGCGTCATGCCGAATTTGCGCGCCATGGCTTGCTTGGCGGGGTTGATGTCTATGCCGATGATCTTGTCGGCACCCACCATGCGCGCGCCCTGAATGACATTGAGCCCGATGCCACCCAAACCGAATACCGCGACATTGGCACCGGGCCAGACCTTGGCGGTATAGATCACGGCACCAATGCCGGTGGTGACCCCGCAGCCAATATAGCAAATCTTGTCGAAGGGCGCGTCTTCACGCACCTTGGCCAGGGCAATTTCCGGCAGCACGGTGAAGTTCGAAAAGGTGCTGCAGCCCATATAGTGAAAAACCGGCTTGCCGGGTGACATAGTTTCGCAACGGAAGCGGCTGGTGCCATCGGGCATCACACCCTTGCCCTGCGTCGCGCGGATGGAGGTGCAAAGATTGCTCCGCCGGCTCAAGCAGGTTTTGCAGGCACGGCATTCCGGCGTGTAGAGCGGGATCACGTGATCGCCAGGCTTCACACTGGTAACACCCGCGCCGATTTCGCGCACAATACCCGCACCTTCATGGCCCAGGATGGCAGGAAACAACCCCTCGGAATCCAGCCCATCCAGCGTGTAGGAATCCGTATGGCAAACGCCGGTTGCCATGATTTCGACCAGCACTTCGCCGGGCTTCGGGCCAGCCAGATCAACGGTTTCGATGGTGAGTGGCTGTTTCGCAGCCCAGGCCACGGCGGCGCGCGTTTTCATTGGGCGAGGTTCCTCATTGCTAACGTGAAAGCAGTTTGCACCGCTTGGCGATGCGGTGGAAGCCTTAGGCAGGAAGCGCCCTTGGTGCCGTGCGCGCGCCCGCATCACGCGGTAGCGCCATGGCTGCGACCAGCATCACCAATCCAAGGGCGGCCAGCGTCAGGAACAGCGCCGGCGCGCCGCCCGCAGCATCGCCATAGGCCCAGGCGACGAGGTTCACACCAAGCGGCGCCGCAACAAACCCCATGGCGAATTTCAACCCGAAAGCCAGGCCGCGCCGCTTGCCCGATGAATAGCCTGCCAGCAGCAGGTTTTCGACTGGCGCGGCGAAATCAAACATGAAGCCAATCACCACCGCGACCAGCAGCGCCCAGGCGCCGCCAAACCAGGCGGCCAGTATCATCAGAGGCAACTTGATCAGGAAGGTTGCCACATACAGCGCCTTCATCGGCATGCGATCCGCAAGCCGCCCGCCAATCAATTGCCCGGCGCTACCCATCAGCATGGTGGCACCCACAATCAGCCCAAGCTCCGCAGCGCGGGCGGAATCAAGATGCAGCATGTCGCTGAGCCATTTCGGCAGCGCGGTGGAATACGCGGTATAGGCAATGGAGCCCAGCATGAAGGTGATGGCGAGCACGATCAGCACGCCCCA
>JADCEV010000054.1 GCA_020249865.1 Roseomonas sp.
CAGCCGATTCAAAACGCCTTTGGTGCCATCCCACCCAATTTGCGCGAAGCCGCCGCCACTTCCGGCATGGCGCCATGGGCAGTGTTCTGGCGCGTTGAATTGCCGCTCGCTTGGCCCGGCATTGCCACGGCCATTGTGCTGACCTTCGCCCATACGCTTGGCGAATTCGGCGTGGTGCTGATGGTGGGCGGCGCCATCCCCGGCGAAACCCGCACCGCCGCCATCGCAATTTATGATCGTGTACAGGCTTTTGACGATGCCGCTGCCGCCAGCATGTCGGCGCTTCTGCTGGTGATCTGCCTTGTGTCGTTGCTGCTGGTGCAGCGCCTGACGCGCGGGATTGGGCGCCGCCGCCATGACTAATGCGGGGCTTTCCGTGCACCTTAAGGCCGCAGCACCCATCGCGCTGGATATCGTGCTTGATTGCGCGCCGGGGGAGCTATTGGCGATCATCGGCCCTTCAGGCGCTGGCAAATCCACGACGCTGCGCGCCATTGCCGGGCTGCATCATCCGGCGAGTGGCAGCGTGATCTGCGATGGCGAAACCTGGCTCGATACCAGCCGCGCACTTGATGTGCCGGCGCATCGGCGCCGCGTGGGGCTGGTATTTCAGGATTACGCGCTGTTTCCGCATATGACCGCGCTTGGCAATGTGATGGCCGCGATGGGGCATCTTCCCACCACATCGCGTGCGGAACGCGCCGCCGCCCTGCTGGCGCGTGTGCATCTGGCCGGGTTGGAAGAACGCCGCCCGGCCGAGCTTTCCGGCGGGCAGCAACAGCGTGTCGCGGTGGCGCGGGCTTTGGCGCGTGATCCTGCGGTGCTGCTGCTGGATGAACCCTTCAGCGCCGTGGACCGCGCAACACGGCGACGCCTGCAAGTGGAATTGGCCAATCTGCGCCAGGGGCTTTCCATCCCCATCATCCTGGTGACGCATGATTTGGATGAGGCAGCGTCGCTCGCCGATCGCATGCTGCTGCTGCATCGGGGCAGGGGGCTGCAAACCGCGCCGCCCGCGGAAATGCTGGCTCGCCCGGCCTCGGCCGAGGTCGCGCGGCTACTAGATCTGCGCAACCTTTTCACCGGCGTGATCCTGGCGCATGAGGCCGGCCTGACGCGGCTCCGTTGGGGTGATCAAGTGCTGGAAGCCGCGCCCATGCCAAGCCTGCCGCCGGGCACCGCCGTTGATTGGCTGATCGGCGCGGGCGGCGTGGTGCTGCATCGCCGTGGCCGACCCTCGGCGGGTGAAAGGGAGAACCCGGTTTCCGGCACCATCACCGCGCTGCTGCCCATGGGTGAGGAAATGCGCGTGACCCTGGATGTGGGCGATCCGGAGGGCCGGCACTTGACCTTCGCCCTGCCGCGCCATGCCGCGCAGCGCAACGCGCTGGCAGTGGGTGAAGCCTGCAGCGTTTCCCTGCTGCGCGATGCCTTGCATGTGATGCCCCGGCCATGAAGGACGCCGCGCTATGGCTGCGATTGGATTTTGCTGATGGCCGTGTCGGTCCCGGCAAGATCGCCCTACTGGAAGCGATCGCGGAGGCCGGTTCGATCAGCGCCGCTGCCAGGTCACTCGGCATGTCCTATCGCCGCGCCTGGGAATTGGTGGCGGAGTTGAACGAGACCTTCTCGGCCCCGGTGGTAGAGCGCATTACCGGCGGCGCCGGGGGCGGCGGGGCGCGGTTGACCAGCCTTGGGGAGGCGCTGGTGCTCGGCTTTCGTGACATTGAAGCGGCAGCAGGCCGCGCGGCAGCCCAGCATTTGCGCCGTTTGGCGAAATCCTGAAGCGTGGCACCTTGCGGTGGCGGCCCGGGCGCGCTGCAATACGCCTATGAGTGATAGCACCGCCGCCCCCGCCCGCCCGGCTTCCACCGTCATGCTGCTGCGTGATGGGAAGCGCGGCATGGAAATTTTCATGGTGGTGCGCCACCGCCAGATTGATTTCGCCTCTGGCGCCTTGGTGTTTCCCGGCGGCCGGGTTGAAGCGTCTGACAAGGTACTGGCCGGCGGGGATGCGCATGGCGCCTTTCGCGTCGCGGCGATTCGCGAGACCTGGGAAGAATGCGGTGTCTTACTGGCAGAGGAAGGCCAGGCGCCGGAAGCTGAGGGCGAATTCGCTGCCATGCTCGCTCAACGCCGCTTGGTGCCCGCGATTTCCGGCCTGGCGCATTTCGCGCACTGGATCACGCCGGTGGATGTGCCCAAGCGCTTTGACACGCATTTCTTCCTGGCGGCCGCGCCGGAAGATCAGGCCGCTTTGCATGATGGACATGAAGCGGTTGATAGTGTCTGGATCAGGCCCGCCGAAGCCTTGGCGGAAGGCATTGCCGGCACGAAGAAACTTGTGTTCCCAACACGCATGAACCTGACCAAGCTCGCCCGGCATGATAGCGTGGCAGAAGCCTTCGCCGCCGCGCGCGCCAAGCCCGTGGTCACCGTGCTGCCGGAACAGATTGGCATGACCCCTGAAGGGCGCATCCTGCGCCTGCCTCGCGCGGCCGATTATGGCGGCGAGGAATTCCTGGCGGGCGATCCGCCTTCCATGTGATGGAGACTCCACCCATGCTGCCTCGCCGCCTTCGCTTTGGCATCTTCCTTGCCCCCTTTCATCGGGTTGGTGACAACCCGACCTTGGGGCTGACACGCGATTTGGAATTGATCGAATGGCTTGACCATCTGGGCTTTGATGAGGCTTGGATCGGTGAGCATCATTCCGCCGGGTGGGAAACTATCGCGAGCCCGGAAATCATGATCGCCGCAGCAGCAGAACGCACCAAGCACATCAAGCTTGGTTCTGGCGTCACCAGCCTGCCCTATCATCATCCACTTTTGGTGGCGCAGCGCTTTGTGCAATTGGACCATATGACACGCGGGCGCGTGATGCTGGGCTGCGGGCCGGGCGCGCTGGTGTCGGATGCGTATATGATGGGCATTGATGCGGCGCATCAGCGCCGGCGGATGGATGAATCGCTGAATGCCATCACGCGGCTTTTGGCCTGCGAAGAGCCCGTCACGATGGAAACCGATTGGTTCACGCTTCGTGAGGCGCGGCTGCATCTGGCACCTTTTTCCGAACCGCGTTTCCCGATCTCGGTCGCGTCTTCCACCACGCCATCGGGTGCGCTGGCGGCGGCGAAATATGGGCTTGGCTTGCTCTCACTCGGCGCAGGTTTGCCGGGCGGGCCGAAATCCCTGGCCGAGCAATGGCAAATGGCGGAAGCGGAAGCCGCCAAGCATGGCCAGAAGATGGATCGGCGCAATTGGCGCCTGGTGGTCAATCTTCATTGCGCCGAGGATGATGAGCGCGCGCTGCGCGATGTGCGCCATGGTGAGGCCTTGGAGACGCTGACCTATTTCAGCGAAACCTTGGGCCGGCCGCCGATGCGTTCCGAGGACCCGCTGCGTGATGGGCTGGCGATGGGTTCAACGCTGGTCGGATCACCAGAAACTGTGGCGGCGGGTATTGAACGGCTGCTGGGATTCACCAATGGGGGCGCAGGGGGCGTGTTGTTCCGCGCCCATGAATGGGCGGATCGGGAAGCCACCATGCGTTCCTTTGAGCTTTTCGCCCGTTGGGTGATGCCGCGCTTCCAGGGTTCCTTGGTGATGCCGCAGCAATCGCGCGATTGGGTCAGTAGCAATCGTGAAAGCATCTTCGCGCCGAATATGGCGGCGCTGAAGCAGGCCTTCCGTGATGCGGGGCAGGATGCGCCTGAGATGGCGCGGCTCAAGCTGCATACCGGCAAGGTTGAAGTGCCGCAGGTTTGAGCCTGATGATCACTCGGCGTGGCTTGGCGGCGGCGGGTCTCGCCACGCTTGCGGCGCCAGTTGCGGCGCAGGGTGCGGCGATCAGTCGCATTGCCTTCGGAACCTGTTCCGATGAGAAGCTGCCGCAACCGATCTGGCGCGCGGTGCGTGCCTGGCAGCCGGAATTCTTCATCTTCGCCGGCGATAATGTCTATGGCGGGGTGCGGCGGCATGATCTGGCCGAATTGCAGGAAGCCTATGCCCGTGCCCGTCAGCATGAGGAGTTCATGGGTTTCATCGCGGGCCAACAACATCACACCGCGATCTGGGATGATCATGATTTTGGCGTGAATGATGGCGGCGTTGAAAACCCCTTCAAGCAGGAAGCAAAAGACGCCTTTTTGGAATTCTGGCGTGTGCCGGGCGACGATATCAGGCGCCGACGCGATGGGCTTTATCATCATCTGACGCTTGGGCCGGCGGGGCAGCGCGTGCAGATCATTCTGCTGGATACGCGTTGGTTCCGTTCCCCCCTGCGCATTACCGATGCACGCGGCGCGCCCGGGCGGGAACGCTATCTGCCCGATGATGATCCAGCGAAGACCATGCTGGGTGAGGCGCAATGGAATTGGCTTCGCCAATGCCTGCAAGAACCCGCCGAGCTGCGCCTGATTGTTTCGTCCATCCAGGTTGTGGTGGAAGGCCATGGCTGGGAAAGATGGGGCAATTTCCCGCGCGAACGGCAGCGGCTTTATGATCTGATCGCCAGCACCAGGGCGCGCGGCGTGGTGTTTCTGTCTGGTGATCGGCATATCGGCGCGCTTTATCGCGAAAGCCAAAGCACGCCCTATCCACTGACTGAAATCACCTCAAGCGGAATCAACCGGCAATTCGTCAATGCGCGTGAGCAAGGCCCCAATCGCCTGGGTGAGCTTTATCCGCGCGTGAATTTCGGCACGGTGGAAATTGATTGGCCGAACAGACGCGTGTCCCTGGCGCTACGCGATGAGGATGGCGCGGTGCAGCGGAATGTGATTCTTGAGCTGGATGAATTGCGCGCGGGGTGAAGGCGATGGTGCCACCGCCTTCACCAGAGCTAATCAATTGATGCGAAGATTGAGGCGACGAATGATCGCCCCTTCTTCTTCGATGATTTTTACCACAGAGGCACGGTAATCCTCACTGTTCTTGTAGATCAGCGGCATGTCGAAGCGTTCCAGCGCGGTGGTATGCACCGGATCATAAAGCGCCTGCTTGAAACCATCATGCAGCACCTTGACGATGCCGGGATCAACGCCCTTAGGCGCGGCAATGCCATAGGGTGAGGTGGAGACGATATTGATGCCGCTTTCAACCAGCGTCGGCGCATCCGGGTAGCGCTTGGCGCGTGTCTCACCCCAGGTGCAGAGCAGGCGGAACTGCCCCCCATCCACCAATGGCGCCCAGGAGGTTGAATCGACCATTGCCTGGGTCTGCCCGCTCAACAGGGATTGCGCATTATCGGCGCCGCCCCGGAAGGGCACGTGCAGGAATTCAATGCCGCGTTCGAGCGCGATGCGTTCCATGGTGATATGCAGCGTGGTGCCAACGCCGGGCGACCCATAAGCGACCTTGCCCGGATTGGCCTTGGCATAGGCCAGGAATTCTTCCCAGGTTTTCCAGGGGCTATCGGCCTTCACCACCACGCCGAAAAGATAGCCGGTCAGATGGATGATATAGGTGAAATCCCGCAGCGGATCCCAGGTTGGGCGGCTTGACATCATCGGGAAGCGGAAGACGGTGATTGGCAATTGGCCGACCAGATAGCCATCGCCACGCTGTTCCTGCGCCATGGCGGCGGCCGCCAGGGTGCCGCTGGCGCCACCGCGATTGTCAATAATAACCTGCTGGCCAAGATAGCGCGATCCCGCTTCCGCCAAGGCGCGCAATTGGCCATCGGTAGATCCACCGGGCGGCCAGGGGACAATCAAGCGAATGGGGCGGTTGGGAAAGCCGGATTGCGCGATGGCGGGCGTTGCCAGCAGCCCCGCAGCGGCGGTCAGGGTAGTACGGCGTGTCAGTTTCATGTGTTCCTCCCGGTTCTGGCACTGGGCAGCTTTGGCCCGCGCTATTTCATATCCGTTATACCATAGGCCGACGAAACAAGACTATGGCTGCGCCTCTGCCCAACACCTGGCCCTTGCATCTGCAATGCGCTGGTTAATGACGGTAATGGTCGTACGATCCTGCGCCAGGCTATCGCGCCGGCGTGCTATCAGCGCTGCCATGGCGGTCGGTGCCGGGCCGCCTTGCACGTTGCGCCCAAGCAAATTCTCCGCCGGATCAAGCGCGGCGCGGAGTTTTGCGGCTGGAATGTTCAGCGCTTTGCCGAATAGCGTCTGCGCGGCGGCATCCAAGGCTGCGCTTGAAATGCTTTCCGCCGTGCGACCTTCGGCCAGCGCATCGCGCACGACAATAGCGACGATATTATGCGCCATGCGAAAACTGAGCCCGCTTTCGCGCACAATCACATCTGCCAATTCAGTGGCTGAACCAAACCCTTCCCGCGCTGCATTTTCCATGTGGTGCTTGTTCAGGCTCAGGCCCTGCATCACTTCCTGAAACAAAGCGAGGATGCGCCGGCTGCGTAACGCAGCATCCAGCACAGGTTCATTCACGGCGGTGACCGCATCATTCACATCGGCGAAGGCAGTGTTTTTGGTGCAGGCCATGGCGGCATGATGCGCGCCCTGCACCATGGCTGCCGCTGCCTTCAGATGTTCCAGCGCCACAGGGTTTTTCTTCTGCGGCATGATACTGGAAACCGCCGAATGGCGATCCGCCAATTCGACAAAGCCATATTCCCAACTGCCCCAGTTTTGCAGATCGGTCGCAAGGCGCGATAGCAGTGTCATCATCACCGCCATGGCAGAGGCCGCTTCCAGCGCATCATCGCGCGACGACACCGCATCATAGGCAAGCTCCAACGGCGCGGCGAAACCCAGCGCACTGGCGACCCAGGCACGATCAAGCGGAAAAGCAGTGGTGGAAAGCGCGCCCGCGCCGAGGGGACAAAGATCGCAATGCGCCACCGCACCCATCAGCCTTTCATGGTCACGCGCCAGCGCATCAGCCGCCGAGGCCAACCAATAGCCGAAGGTAATGGGCTGTGCATGCTGGCCATGCGTATAGCCGGGCATGATCGTGGCGATATGTTCCTCAGCCAGCGCCAGCATGGTTTGCCGCAGATCAGCGAGCAGACCCAGCACCGCGAGCAATTCCGTGCGCAGCGCCATGCGCCAAGTGGTTGCGTTCAGATCATTGCGGCTGCGTCCGGTATGCAGCCGCCCGCCAATATCGGGGCCGAGTTTTTGAATGATCTGTTTCTCGACATAGGAATAGAGATCTTCCTGCCGGTAATCCACCGGCACCGCCTCCGGTCCGGCATCTGCCATAGCGAGGATCTCCGGCAGGATTTGAGCCATGGCATCGCGTGCGATGATGCCTTGGCGTTCCAGCATCAACCCATGCGCCAAATGCACCCACATCTCATGCTGAAAGACATGGTGCTGCGCCCGAGTGACTGACCCGCGATAATAGCTTTCCACCAATAATGGCGAAGGCGGTTCCTTCACCCTTTCGCGTAAATTCACCGCCTCCGTCATGTGCAACCTCTTTCAGGGACGTTGATTGCTGAGCACCACCGTACCGGAGGCAGAGAACATGCCGCCCACGCCATGCGCCACGCTGATTTTTACATTGGGGACTTGCGCGGGTGCGGTGCCGCGCACCTGGCGCACGCTTTCTTGCAGGGCGAACATGCCATACATGCCGGTATGCGTATAAGAAAGCCCGCCGCCATTGGTATTAATCGGCAGCTTGCCACCCGGCGCCGTATTGCGTTCCCAGATGAAATCCTTGGCCTCACCCCGCTTGACGAAGCCAAGATCTTCCAAGCCATACATGGGCAGATGCGCGAAAGCGTCATAGATCATCAGATGATCCACATCGGCGTGCTTGATGCCGGCCATGCGGAAGGCTTCCGGCCCTGCCACGCGGAATGCGCGGGAGGAGGTGAAATCCTCCATCTGGCTCACCATGGTGGTTTCCACGCTTTCGCCGGTGCCAAGGATGTAGCAAGGCTTGGTCGGGAAATCCTTGGCGCGATCGGATGAGGTCAGGATCAGCGCGCCGCCGCCATCCGTCACCAGGCAGCATTGCAGCAGCCGGAAGGGATAGGCGATCATTTTGCTGTTCAGCACATCATCAATCGTAATCGGGTCCTTGAAGGCGGCGCGTGGGTTCTTCGCCGCCCATTCGCGCTGCACCACTGCAACCTGCGCCATTTGCTCATGCGTGACGCCATAGGTCTTCATGTAGCGCAGCACGGGAATGGGAAAGAGGGTCGGCGGACCCATGGGGCCGAAGGGCGCTTCAAATTGGCCGTTCAGGCTTTGTGGTTCAGCCGGACGCGGTGTGCCATTGACGCGGGACTTGCCGCTTTCCCCATGCGTGATCAGCACGGTCTTGCAA
>JADCEV010000055.1 GCA_020249865.1 Roseomonas sp.
CGGCAGGAAGCGGCGATTATGGCCAAGCGCCATCACCACGCCGGCTTGTCGGCAGGCGGATACGGCCGCTTCCGCACTCGCCTTCGTCATGGTGAAGGGTTTTTCGACGAAAACATGCTTGCCCGCGCGCGCCGCCGCAATGACCTGTTCGGCATGCATCTGGTGGGGCGAGGCAATCACCACCGCCTTCACGCGGGGTTCCGCCAGGATGGCATTCAGGTCGGGCATGATTTTCACGCCCTGGCGCGCGGCCCATTCGGCGGCGCGTTCCGGCCGGCCCGTGCTGCCGGCAATGAAGCGGATGCCGGCATCATTCCGGTTCTGCACACTATCCACCAGGGTCTGGCCCCAGCGCCCCATGCCCACAATGGCCGCTTCAATCATTCTCATGCCTCATTCAGATTTAACGCTTCGTGGAATCACCCGCGCCTTCGCCCTCCAGCACCCGCGCCATGGCGGGCAGGCGCCGGATACCCCAGGCGAGCGCAATGATGGAAAGCAGCACGGCGGCCAGCGTCGGCAGGGTCATTCCAAAGACCTCTCCGGCCGCGCCCAGCAAAAGCGCGCCAAGCGCTGGAAAGGCGCGAACGATCAGCCCCCAAAGGCTGAGTACGCGCCCGCGCATCGCGGGGTCTGAGGCGGATTGCGCCAGCGTTTGCGCGCAAATCCCATGCACGGACATGGCCGCGCCCATGATGGCCGCGCAGAGCACGCCAAAGGGAAACCAGCTTGTCGCGACGAACCCCACCATGGCGAGCGAAATCGCCGCCGGCGCAAAAACCGCGAGTTTGGTGGTGCCATGCATCTTGCCGCGTGCGGAGACAAAGATACCCGACAATAAGGCGCCCACGCCAAAAGCCGCCGTCAGGATGGCGAGCGCTTCCGCCCCCAGGCCGAATTGCCGTTCCACATAGGGTGGCAGAATCTCCGGCAGGCTGCGCAACAGCAGTGCTACAATCGCCGCATAGGCCAGGATCGGCCCCAGCCCCGGATGCCCGGCCACGTAGCGCAACCCATCGCGCATTTCGCCAAAAAGCGATTTGGTTTTCGCATGCCCTTGTCGTTCCTCGGCCGAGACTTTCAGCAAGGGCGTGGTGGCAGTTGCGATGAAATAGGCGACCGCATTGGCCGCAATTGCGGGCCAAACCCCGGCCACCGCAATCAACGGCCCTGCCAGCGCCGGCCCCACGAAGCGCGCCACATTGAAGCAAAGCGAATTAAGCCCCACCGCCGCCGTCAAATCATTGCGCGGCACCAGCCCGGGCATGAGCGATTGCCGCGCCGGCTGCGCGAAGGATGAGGCAATGCCGTTCAGCACCTCAAGCGCCAGCAACAGCCAGATATCCATCTTGTCGAGCGCAATAAGCAGCGCGATCACGGCTGCCACGACACCGATCATCGCCTGGCTCCAGAAAGTGAGCTTCAGCCGGTCCGTGCGATCGGCAATGGCGCCGGCAATGGGGCTGACCACCACGGCCGGCGCCAGATCGCAAAACGCCACCATGCCCACCCAGAAGGCGCTATCGGTCAATTCCCAGGCAAACCAGGAAATGGCGATGCGATGCATCCAAAGCCCGGTCCAGGAAATCAGGGAGGCAGTGAAGAAAACCTTGGCGTTACGATGGGAAAGCGCGCGTGTCAGAACCGAAAGGGATGCCATGCGCGCGGGCTGCCTTCAGCGTCGTGCGCGAATATTTTGCGGGCGTTGTGCGCCTGGGTCCATGGGTGCCTGACCCGTTCCGGCATTGCGGATGCAATCCCTGATCAGCTCATCACGCAGGCTTTGCTGCTGGAAATTGTCCGAACGCAGCCGCGCGGTCGGCACGTCATTCGTCATGTCGCTATCGCCGAAATTCGAATCCCGGCGCATCAGCTGGCCGCGTTCACGGAAGGCGATCACGCGCTCAGCTTCCTGGGTGCAGATGCGGAGCAACTCCGGCGTGGCGCCAGCAGCCGCAGCGCGTGTGGAAGGTGGCGCTTCCTGCTGCGCGCAGGCGGCCAGAACAAGAAGCAGGGGGAAAAATCGGATCATGAGGGGGCTCCCGCCGGAATCGCGCGGGACAATAGCGCGGTAAGTGCAGCCTCGTCGAACCGGCCTGCGGGATCAAGCGGCAGGCTGGCCGCTGCCCGCAGCAATGCCGGGTGCAATTCCGCCCCCGCGGCGCGGATTGTGAAAAACCCCTTGAGCCGCGCAATCCGCCCCATGGCCTCGATCAGCGCAAGCAACCTCAGGCAAATCGCAAGCCCCTGAGGGGTCGCCAGCCCATGGCGCGCATCCACCGCTTCCGCCCAGCAGGCGGCATCGGCATCTGCGAGTAGCAATTCCATCGCATCCCCATCCGCACGGCGAAACACCAGCCGGCGCGGGCTGCCCCAGATCTCCGCCCCCGCCGCACCGCGCGCCGCTTCCCAGGCGCCAAGCAAATCGCGCGCGGTGACGGCGGGCGTTTCCTCGGGCGGGAATGGGATGGCGTAGGTCAGCGCCCCATCGCTGCTTGGGATGATCCTGATCGGGCTGGTCATGCGCCCCCTTTTTGGACCGGCTGAGCGCGCCGCGCCAGCCATGATCGCGGGCGCCGCTTGACGCCGGCCATGGGCGCGGCACTCTTTGCCCCATGACCGAAATCGCAGACCTGACCGCATCCGAAGCCGCGCGGCGCATCGCCGCGGGTTCTCTGACCGCTTCTGCCCTGGCTGAGGCTTGCCTGGCGCGCATCACCGCGCGTGAGCCTGAGGTGCGCGCCTTTGCCTGGCTTGACCCCGCGCTGGTGCGGCGTGGGGCGGCGGCCTTGGACAAGGGCGGGCCGCCCGCACCGCTCAAGGGCATTCCTTTCGGTGTTAAGGATGTGCTCGATACCGCCGATATGCCGTCCCAATACGGCTCACCGATTTGGGCGGGGCATCGGCCAAGGAGTGATTCGGCAGCGGTCGCCATGGCGCGGGCGGCCGGCGCGCTGATCATCGGCAAGACCATCACGACAGAATTCGCCACGCGCCATCCGGGGGCGACAACCAACCCAGCCAATAAGCACCATACGCCGGGCGGGTCTTCATCCGGTTCGGCAGCGGGCGTGGCGGCGGGGTTCTTTCCCTTGGCGCTCGGCACGCAAACCGGCGGCAGCATCATCCGCCCGGCGGCGTTTTGCGGCATTGTTGGCTTCAAGCCGAGCTTTGGCGCCATCCATCGCGGCGGCATGAAGGTGATCAGCGAAAGCCATGACACGATCGGCGTCATGGCGCGTAGTGTCGCGGATTGCGCGCTTTCCATGGGGGCGATGACCGGGCGTGATTACGGCAACCCGGAAGCCAAACTGCCCCGCGCGCCGCGCCTGGCCTTCACCCTTGGCCCGCCCGCGGCCAAGGCGGCGCCAGAAACACTGGCGCTGATGGAACGCGCCATCGCCGCCTGCCGAAAGGCCGGCGCTGAGGTGGTGGAGATCACCCTGCCCGAGGTGATGACCGAAGCTTTTGAGGCACATGAATATGTGACGAATATGGAAGGGCTGCAGGCACTCGGCTGGGAAATGGTCGCGGCGCGGGCGCAGCTTTCCGATGTGCTCAAGGAAAAGCTTGATTGGGCAAAGCGTTTCCCGACTGCGCAGCTTGATGCCTGCAAGGCCGTGCAGGCCAAGGCGCGCGCGGCGCTGCCCGCCGCGATTGAAGGCTTTGACGCCGTGATCACCGCTTCTGCGGCGGGCGAGGCGCCGGCGGGCATTGGCTGGACCGGCGATCCTTCCTTCAATTCGCTTTGGACGCTGCTGCATGGGCCCTGCGTGACCGTGCCGGCGGGGGTGGGGCCGAAGGGCCTGCCGCTTGGCGTGCAAATCGCCGGGCGCATCGGCGAAGATGCGCAGGTGTTGGCGATTGGCGAATGGGTGAGCCAGGCGCTTTGAAGCGCCTGACGCAACACGTTTACTGCGGCTGAATGCCGGCAGCGCGCACTACGGTCGCCCAGCGATCCACCTCGGCCCGCACCAGCCGGGCGAGTGCTTCCGGCCCTTGCTGATCCGCAGCCGCAGGGATGGAGCCCAGATCCTCAATACGCTTGCGGATGGCGGGGTCATTCAAGGCAGCGCGCAGCGCCTCATCCAGCTTTTGCACCACGGGTGCCGGCGTGCCGCGCGGGGCGAAAATCGCGTTCCAGCCTTGGAAGATATAGTCGGGCACCCCGGCTTCCGGCGCGGATGGCACGCCCGGCGCATTGGGGTTGCGCGTGGTCGCCGCCGTCAGCAGGCCGCGCATGGTGCCAGCCTGGATTTGCGGCACGGCGGCGGGGGCCAGCAGGCAGGCGCTATCCACCTGCTGCGCCACCACATCATTCAGCGCCGGGCCTTCACCGCGATAGGGGATCTCATTCATCCGCGCGCCGGTCAGATGCGCAAATAGCGAACAGGCGAGATGATTGGTGGAACCGATCCCCGCATTGGCATTGGAAACCTGGCCCGGATTGGCGCGGACTCGGGCGAGGAATTCCTGCATGGTCTGCGCCGGGAAGCCGTTGCGCACCACAAAAAACAGCGGCGTGCCCGCAATCAGCCCAATCGGCTGCACTTCGCGCGGGTCATATTGGATGGACCGATAGATGGAAGGTGCGGCGGAATGGCTGCCCAGGCTGCCGACGGTCAGTGTATAGCCATCCGGGGCGGCTTGCGCACCACGCGCCCCGCCA
>JADCEV010000056.1 GCA_020249865.1 Roseomonas sp.
CTCGCGATTGAGCGGATGCTCGCCCATGCCTCGGGCAGTATCGGCTTTCCGCTCAGGCTGCTGGCGCGTGAAAATTATGATCGCATGGTGGCGATGAAGGGTGAGCGCTTCGTCGCGCTCATCACCGGTGAGGAAAAGATCGTCCCGCCTGAGGCGAAGTATTTCGCCTGCACGGTGGAAGCCATGCCGCTGGATCGGCCGGTGGAATTCCTCGCCGTGGATGAAATCCAACTCTGCGCGGACCCGGATCGCGGGCATGTGTTTACCGATCGGCTGCTCAACGCGCGCGGCATGGTGGAAACCATGTTCCTGGGGGCCGAGACCATCGCGCCCTTGCTCCGCCGCCTGATCCCGCGCGCTGAAATCGAAACCCGCGCGCGGCTTTCGCAATTGACTTACGCCGGCCCCGCCAAGCTGTCGCGCCTGCCGCCGCGTTCGGCCATTGTCGCCTTCAGCGCGCAGGAAGTTTACGCCATTGCCGAAGCCGTGCGCCGCCGGCGCGGCGGTTGCGCCGTGGTGATGGGCAGGCTTTCGCCGCGCACCCGCAATGCGCAAGTGGCACTCTATCAAAACCGGGAAGTGGATTTCCTGGTGGCGACGGATGCGATTGGCATGGGCCTCAATATGGATGTGGACCATGTCGCCCTTGCCGCGCTCAATAAGTTTGATGGCCATCAGCCGCGTGCGCTGA
The DNA here is from genome assembly GCA_020249865.1 of Roseomonas sp. Lineage (GTDB taxonomy): Bacteria > Pseudomonadota > Alphaproteobacteria > Acetobacterales > Acetobacteraceae > Neoroseomonas. The sequence continues at coordinate 692 of JADCEV010000056.1, forward strand.
CGGCGCAGGAAATCGCGCAAATCGCCGGCCGCGCCGGGCGCGGCATGCGTGATGGCACTTTCGGCACCACAGCCGATGCGCCGGTGCTGGATGATGAGATCATCACGCAGATCGAAACCCATGCCTTTGAACCGCTAAAGACGCTCGCCTGGCGCAATTCCGATCTGGATTTTTCCTCGGTCGAGACATTGCTTGATAGCCTTGGCGCGCCTGCGCCGCAGCCGGGCCTCGCCAAGGGCCATGATGCGGTGGACCACATCACGCTTTCCATGCTGGTGCGGGAAGAGGAAATCCGTGGCCTGGCCGATACCGCATCGCGCGTGCGCCTGCTGTGGGAAGCCTGCCAGGTGCCGGATTTCCGCAAGCTTGCGGATGATAGTCACACACGGCTTTGCGCGCGCATCTTCACCCATCTGGCGCGTGAAGGGCGGCTGCCGCGCGATTGGGTCGCGTCATCGCTCGCGCAGCTCGGGATGGCGGAAGGTGATCTGGATACGCTGATGGCGCGGCTTTCGGCCATTCGCGTCTGGTCCTATGTCGCCGCGCGCGCCGATTGGCTGGATGATGCCGCTGGCTTGCAGGCCGAAGCGCGGCGCGTTGAAGACATGGTCTCGGACGCGCTGCATGAAAGCCTGACCGCGCGCTTTGTGGACCGCCGCGCCGCGCACCTGATCCGTGCGCTGGATGAAAGCGATGAGGAATTGCTCTCCGCCGTCACGCGCCGCGGCGAAGTGGTGGTGGAAGGCCATCCGGTCGGCCATGTGAAGGGCTTCCTGTTTGAACCCGATGCGGCGGCGGTGAAGGAAGAAGAACGCCGCGTGGTGCTGCGTGCCGCGCGCCGCGCGCTTGGGGCGGAAATCCCGCGCCGTGTCTCCATGCTGGAATCCGCGAAGGATGAGGCTTTTGCGCTCACGCCCCAGCACGGCGTGACCTGGGCCTATTCCCATGCGCCGAATATGCCCGCAGGGCTTGGCGATATCGCGGAAGTGGCAAAGCTGAAGCCTGGCTCCGAACCCGGCAAGCCGCTGATTGAGGTGCTGCCCTCGGAATTTCTCGATGGCGCGCAGCGTGAGCGTATTCGCGCAAGGCTCGCCACCTGGATCGAGGCTTTGGTGAAGCGCGATCTGGGCGCGATTTTCACCGCCGAAGAAAAAGCTGCCGAGGATAATACGCTGCGCGGCCCGGCCTATCGCCTGCGGGAAGAATTGGGCCTGGCGATGGGGCGGACAGATAGCGAAATCCGCCCCGATCTCCGCCAAAAACTGAAGGGCATCGGCATTCGCGCCGGGCGCTACGCGCTCTATGTGCCGGAAGCCTTGAAGCCGCGCGCCATGGCGCTGCGCGCGCAGCTTTGGTCGCTGTTGCGCGGCATTGAAACGCCGAAGCTGCCCTCCGGCGGTTTGATCGCCGTGGCACCGCCGGCCGATTGGCCGCGCGGCTTTGCCGAGACCATGGGTTGGCTGCCCGCCGGCCCCGTATTGTTGCGCCTTGATGTGGCGGAACGCATTGCCGGCGAATTGGGCCACCTGACCCGCAAATCCCCAGCACTTCTGCCGGGCGATCTGGCCAGCCGCCTTGGGATCAAGGGCGAAAACCTTGGCCCGGTGCTGGATGCCATGGGCTTCCGGCTGATCCCGGCCGAAACGCTGGATGAGAAGAACTTCGGCCCGCCCGCCCCCGCGCGCATCGGCCAGCAGCGCGCGCCCCGCTTCGAACCGCGCCAGCAGCAGGGACCCCGCCGCGATGACCGGCGCCCGGATCGCCGCGGCCCTCGGCCGGATCAGCGCCGTCAGGAAGCCGCGCCAGGCGAAGGCGCCACACCCGATCAGGCACCGCCGCCCGACCAGCAGCGCCCGGAACGCCGGCCGGATCAGCGCCCGGATCGTCGCCCCAAGCCCGAAGGCGGCCAGCAGCAACAGCAGCAGCGCCAGCATTACGGCCAGAAGGGCGGCAATGACCGCCCGCGCGGCCCGCGCCCGCCGCGCGAAGACCGCGTTTCCCTGCCGCCGATGCCGCGCCCGGATAGCCCCTTTGCGGTATTGGCCGCGCTGAAGCTCAAGAAGGATTGAACAGCGCGCCGTGGCGGCTGAGGCGGAAGGGCGGGATTATCAGCGGCTGGATGCCTGGCTTTGGTGCGCGCGCTTTCGCAAGACCCGCGCTGAATGCGCCCGGCAGGTGGAAAAGGGCGTGGTACGGATCAATCGCCTGCCGACCGATAAGCCCCATGCCAAGCTCCGCCCCGGTGATGTGCTGACGCTCTCGGTCGGGCAGGGGGCTGCGGGGCAGATCATCCTCTGGCGCGTGCTGGCGCTCGCCGAACGGCGCGGCCCGGCCACTGAGGCGCAGACGCTTTATGAGGTTCTCACGTAAGACAAACCAGTCATGCGTCAGGCCACCTTGTCTATTTTGCTGTCTGCGGCCATTTTGGGCGCGGTTTTGGACAGGCTCAGCACCAGGGAATCGCGCCAGTGACCTATGTCGTCACCGAAAATTGCATCAACTGCAAATACATGGATTGCGTGGAGGTCTGTCCGGTGGACTGCTTCTATGTTGGCGAAAACATGCTGGTGATCCACCCGGATGAATGCATTGATTGCGGCGTTTGCGAACCGGAATGCCCGGCCGAGGCCATCCTGCCCGATAGCGATGACAAGGCGACCCCCTGGGTGGAGCTGAACCGCGATTACGCCCAGCAATGGCCGAATATCACCCGCAAGGGCGAAGCCCCGGCGGATGCGGATGATTGGAAGGATAAGCCGGGCAAAAAGGCCCTGCTCAGCCCAAATCCCGGCAAGCCCTGAGCGTTTTTCCCCGAAACGCAGCCAATATCTGACCGCAGCAGTCACGAATTGCAGTCCTGTGGCCCATCGGGCGGGTGACCCAGGGCGTTTTTTGTGTTAATAAGGATTTTCATCATTTCCAGCACTGGTCCTGCCCAGGTGTCTGCCGGGGGTGATGGTTTGCATTCTCGACCGGGTCGCGCTGGCCCGGATTCTGCGTTGGGAGTCCTGTTTTCATGACACGCAAGCCAGTGTCCAAGGCGTCCGCCAAGGGCAACGCCAAGCCGGCCCGTGCCACGGCCAAGAAGCCGGCCAGCAAGGCGAAATCGGCCGCCAAGCCGGCCGCGAAGAAATCCTCCGCCAAGGCAAAGGCGACCACAAAGCCCAACAAGAAGGTGGCGCTGAAACCTGTGAAGAAGCCTGTTGCGAAGGCGGCGGCGAAGCCCGCAGCCAAGACGGCCACGAAGCCAGCGGCCAAGCCGGCCCCCAAACCCGCCAGCAAGCCCGCCGCGAAGCCGGCCCCGAAAGCTGCCCCGAAGCCCACGCCAAAGCCCGCTGCAAAGCCGGCCCCAAAGGCTGCGGCGAAGCCGGCCGCCTCGCCGCCAGCAAAGGCCAAGGCGGCGCCGCCCAGCGCCAAGCCAGCGGTACCCGCCAAGCCCGCCGCCAAGCCAGCGGCACCGGCAGCTGAAGCCCAGCCCAAGCCTGCGGCTGCGCCCAAACCCGCTGCCCCGGTCGCCGAAGCCCCGGTCCCCGCGCCAGTGGCCGAGGCCGCGCCACCACCCGCCAAGCCGGCGCCCAAATCCAAGGCCAAGCCCGCCCCCGCGGGGGAAGCCAAGCCTGAAGCCGCGCCTGTAGGCACCGGCTTGCAGGAAACCCCTGCCCCCGCACCGGTGGCGCCAGAGCCCCCACCTCGGCCAGTGCTGGTCCAGGCGCCGGCGGTTGCCATGGTGACCCCGCCTTCCCCCGCGCCTGCGCCCCGTCCGGCGCCGCCGCCCAGTATTTCGCCGCTTTCTCCGCCACCGCCCACCATGCGTCCCAATGCCCAATTGGGCATGCGCCCGCCGGGTGGTGGTCCGCCCCGTCCTGGAATGCCCATGTCTTCTTCGTCGCCAAAACCGCCCGCCGCCCCGAAACAGGAATTCAAGACGGGTGATTACGTTGTCTACCCAACCCATGGCGTGGGCACGGTGCAGGGCATCCGCACGGTGGAGGCCGCCGGTTATTCCTTGCAGGTCATTGAAGTGACCTTTGAGGAAAACCGCATGAAGCTGAGTGTCCCCGTGAACAAGGCCTCATCTTCGGGCTTGCGCAAGCTTTGCACCACGGAAAGCTTCCAGCCGGCCCTGGATACGCTCAAGGGCCGCGCCCGCATCAAGCGTACCATGTGGTCCCGCCGCGCCCAGGAATATGAGGCGAAGATCAATTCAGGTGATCCGGTGCAGATTGCCGAAGTGGTGCGCGACCTGTTCCGCAATGCCGGCCAGCCTGACCAATCCTTCAGCGAACGTCAGATCTATGAATTGGCTTTGGACCGCCTGGCTGCCGAAGCTGCGGCGATTGACCGCTGCGACAAGCCAACCGCGATTGAAAAGCTGATGGTGGTGCTACGTTCTGGCGCGGCGGGATCACGCGAATCAGCTTCCAAGGAAGCGCCCACGCCTGCAGCTGAAGCGCAAATGCCGGATCAATAAAGCGCTGAATGCCATCACTGATGCATGGCGTGACCTGCCAAAACGGGTCACGCCATTTTTTTCGTTACAGCATTGCCAAAGGCCGCTTGCGCCGTGGCGGCGGGAAGGCCTCATCCAGCGCCGCGATATCATCCGCGCTCAATACAATCTCCCGCGCCGCCGCGTTTTCGCGCACATGGGCAGGCTTGGCGGCTTTGGGGATACTCACCACGCCAGGCTGACGCAGTGTCCAGGCAATGGCGATTTGCGCGGGGCTTTTGCCATGCCGCGCCGCAACTGCCGCAAGCGCCGGATTACGCAGCATCCGTCCACCCTGCCCCACGGGCGAATAGGCCATCACCGGCATGGCGCGCTTGGCGCAAAAAGGCAGCAGATCAAATTCGGCGCCGCGATGCTCAAGGCTATAGAGTACCTGATCCGTCGCGCAATCAGCCAGCGCCGCGCCCAATTCTTCCAAATCATCCTGATCAAGATTGGAAACACCCCAGCGCCTGATCTTGCCGGCTGCGCGCAACGCCTCAAAACCCGCGACGGTTTCCGCGAGCGGCACGGAACCGCGCCAATGCAGCAGATAAAGATCTATCGTTTCAATCCGAAGCCGCTTCAGGCTGCGCTCACACGCCACCACCACACCGCGGCGCGACGCATTATGCGGATAGACCTTGGAGACGATGAAAACCTCATCGCGCCGCCCGGCGATGGCATCGCCCACCACCTCCTCGGCCCCGCCTTCGCCATACATCTCGGCCGTGTCAATCAAATCCATGCCAAGATCGAGCCCCGCACGCAGCGCATCGGCTTCCGCCGCGCGCTTCGTACGATCCTCACCCATGCCCCAGGTCCCTTGCCCGAGGCGCGGCATGGTGAAACCGGCCGCCATATTAGGGAATGGTATAGCCGCGCGCCTTGCCGACGCTGTCATTCCAAACCCGCGCGCAATCCGCCCAGACGCGGTTGCAGCTATCGCGGAAGCTCGGCAGCACCACCGCGGTTACGGCTTCACGCACGCGGCGTTCATCTTCCGCCGGCGGTGTCACCACCTGGACATTGAATTTGCGCGTGGTGCAGGCCTCCTGGCCCTGGAAGCAGGCAAAGGCCTCATCACTCGCGCGGCGGGCCAGATCCCACATTTGCTTTTCCAGATCAGCAAAGGCGCGCGTCAGTGCTGCCTGCTGTTCCGGGTTGAAGCGGCGCCAGGCATTGAGCGAGATGAAATGCCCCTGCACACCGGATGCAAGCGATACCGGCAGGATGGTGCGGATAACCTCGCCCCAATTCGCGGTATAGGCCGAAGTGGCCGAGGTGATGCCGCATTCCACCGTACCGCGCTGCAAAGCCTGATAGGTCTCAGAAAGCTGCAAGGTCACGGGCGTGGCGCCCAGCGATTGCAGCAGCGCCGACATGGTCGGCGTGTAGGAACGCACTTTCAAGCCGCGCAAATCGCCCATGGAAGCGACCGGGCGATTGCAGAAAAACATCTGCGCGCCAAAGGGCCACAGCGTCATGACCTTGGCATTGAAGCGTTCCTGCAAGCGCCGATCGAGCGCTTCACGCCCGCCAGCAATCGCTTGCTGGGTTTCTTCCAAGGTGGTCGAAACCCCCATCAGATCGAGCGAGTCGATAAAGGGCTCATCACGCGCGGTCTGGCCGATCAGCACGCTCATGACGTCAAAAGTGCCATTGCGCAGATGCCGCAGCGCATCCGGCGCGGCGGCGCCCACCTGGTCCATCGGGTTGAAGGTGATGGCAAGGTTGATGCCTGTCGCCTGTGACAAGCCGTTGAAGAAGGGCCGTTCAATCCCCTCCGTATGGCGGGAATTGGAGGTGAAATGCCCCGCCACGCGCAGCTGGATCGGGCTTTGCGCGAATGCGGGTGCGGCGGCGAGCAAGGCACCAAGGGCAGCGCCAAGCAGGGTGGGGCGGAAGGGCATGGGTTTGGCTCCCGAAGGACAAGGCATGAAATTTGCGACGCTAAAGACCTGAAACCGAGGGCGTTTCGGTGGATCACAGTTTTGCCAGCCCCTTGGCTTTGTGCAACACCGCGCCATTGAAACGACTTCACACCCCGCTAAGCCCCAATCGCCATTCAAGACAAGGCCCCCATGCGCACCACCTTCAAGGACCCAAACCCGGTCAGCCGCTTTTTTGGTCCGCCTGCCCGGTTTCTTGCCATTCTTTCCGGCTGGTGGCTGATTGCGCTGTCCTTTCTGACGGTGGCGGAAATCCTGCTGCGCAAATTCTTTTCCATCTCCCTGCAAGGGGTGGATGAGATCGGCGGCTATACCACCGCCATCGTCTCGGCTTTTGGGTTCGCCTGCGCGCTGACAGTGAAGGCGCATGCGCGCGTTGATTTTCTGCTCGGGCGCCTACCGGCGGGTCTGCGCGCGGTCTTGAATGCACTGGCTTACGGGCTGCTCGCGGCCATGGCGATTTACGGCGCCTGGCGTGGCTGGGCCGTATTGCAGGAAAGCATCGAATTCCAGGCGCATGCCAATTCGCCGCTGCAAACGCCGCTTTGGCTGCCGCAAGGCGCCTGGTTCATCGGGCTTTTGCTGTTCGCGCTTTGCGCCGGCGCCATGGCCGCGCATGCCTTTTGGTTGCTGCTGTCAGATCGCGCGAAGCTCAATCTGTTCTATGGGCCGCTGACGCTGGATGAGGAGATTGAGGCCGAAATGGGCACCATCCTGGAACGCGAAGGCAAGCAGCCATGATCGGCGTTACCGAAGCGACCATCGGCTTTCTGCTGCTGATCGGCTTTCTTTTCCTGGGCCTGCATGTGGCGGTGGCGATGTTCCTGATCGCGCTGCTGGGGGCGGCGCTTTATCTCGGCCCGCCCTTGGTCGCGGCCTTTGGCACGCAGCTTTGGGGGGCGATGGAAGATTATGTGCTGCTCTCCATCCCGCTTTATATTCTGCTCGGTGAGATTCTGGTGCGCTCGGGTTCCACTGACCGGCTTTATCGCTCGCTGGCGGATTGGCTGAATATCCTGCCGGGTGGCTTGCTGCACACCAATATCGGCGCATCTGCCGTGTTTTCCGCCGTATCCGGTTCTTCCGTTGCCACGGCTGCGACAATTTCAACGGTCGCACTGCCTTCCTTCCGTAAGCGGCGTTATGATACGCGCCTAGTATTGGGCTCCATCGCGGCTGGGGCATCGCTTGGCAATCTGATCCCGCCTGGCATTGCGCTGATTGTCTATGGCGCCATGACCAATACCTCGGTCGGGCAGCTTTACGCTGCTGCCGTCATTCCCGGCATTGTCATGACGGTGCTCTTCATGGGCACCATCATCATGATCGCGCTGCTGAAGCCTGATCTCGTGCGCCAAAAGGAAGTGGCCGATCCCTTGCGTGAAAGGCTGAAGCGGCTGGTGGACCTGATGCCGCCCCTGGTGATTTTTGGCATCATCATGGGCTCCATCTATACCGGCTGGGCGACGGTGACGGAAAGCGCGGCGCTTGCCGTGGTGGTGGCCTTGCCCATCGCGGCCCTTTACGGCCGGCTTTCCATTCGCATGCTGCATGAATGCTTCATAGCGACCGCCAATCTGACCGCGATGAGTCTGCTCATCCTGGCTGTTGCCTTCTATCTGAACTTCGTCATGGGGCTGCTTGGCGTTACCTCGGCACTTGGCGCCTTTGCCACGAGTATTGGTGCAAGCCCGCTGGAACTCATTATCGCGCTCACGATCTTCTATTTGCTGCTCGGCATTTTTTTTGAAACCCTGCCCATGCTGGTGGGCACGGTGCCGGTGGTGTTTCCGGTGATCGTGGCGGCCGGCATTGATCCGGTCTGGTTTGGCGTTTTCATCGTGCTGATGTGCGAAATCTCCCTGATCTCACCGCCCGTTGGCATGACGCTTTACGTCATTCAGGCGGTGCGGCGCGAAGGCACGATTGCCGAGGTTTTTCAAGGCACCATACCCTTCTTCATCGCCATGGTGGTGATGACGGCGCTGCTGATCGGCTTTCCGGAAATGGCGCTATGGTTGCCCAGGATCAGCTTTGGGCCATAGGCCTGGATCTGGAAATCCGCGGCGCATCCTGTCATGAGGCAGGCATGAAACGTCACGCGACAATGCCGGCGCATGCTGATCCTCGCCCTTGAAGGCGCGCTTGCGCAATGTTCCGCCGCAGTTTTGCGTGATGGTGCCGTGCTGGCCGCGGCGCTGCATGAGGCACCGCGCGGCCACCCCACTGCGCTGCCCAGCATGGCGCAGCAGGTCTTGGCGGAAGCCGGGGTCGCGCCTGAGGCGCTGGGCGCCATTGCGGTTGGCATTGGACCAGGCGGCTTCACAGGTTTGCGCACCGCCATTGCGCTGGCCGAAGGCTTGGCACAGGCACTGGACAAACCCCTGATCGCGGCAACAACGGGGGAGGCTTTGGCCGCGCAAGTGCCGCAAGCCTTGCGGGCAGATCAAGCGCTTTGGTGCGTGCTGGATCAACGCCAAGGCCGCGTGGTGCTGGAAATTTTCCCGCCCGGCGCCGCGCTGCCTGAAGCACCCGTGATCCTGCCGCTGACCGACCTGCCCAATCCAGACGGGCCCGTCTTGCTTGTGGGAAATGCGGCGTTGACGGCGGCAGAGATGCTGCGGGCGCGCGGGGTTGTGGCGGATGCTTACCCAAAGGCCATCCCCTCGGCCGAGGCGGTAGCGCGCGTCGCCGGGGAAAGGCTTGCGGGCAAACTCCCCCTGCGCAGTAAGGCCCCGCTTTACGCGGAACCGCCCGCCACCACGCAGCCGGATTAGTGGTGCGATGCATGCTATGCCGTACTGATCCAAAACTGCTCCCGCGCCGCCCATGACCGCGCTGATAAAATCCATCGGCGCGGAAGCGGCGCCCCTGCTTGCGGAAATCCACGCTGAGGCCTTCACATTTGATGAGGCTTGGGAACAAAAAGCTCTCGCCCTCATGCTCGGGCTGCCCGGACATTTCGGCCTGCTGGCCATCAGGGGGGATCAGCCGCTTGGCTTCGCAATCGGCCGGGCGCAGGCGGGGGAGGCTGAAATCCTGACCATCGCGGTCCGGCCAGGGGTACGGCGGCAAGGAATTGGGCACCTTCTGTTGCGCGCGCTGATGACTGAGGCCGCGCGGCGTGGCGCGGCGGAACTCTTTCTGGAGGTTGCAGAACCGAACGCCATTGCACGTGCGCTCTACACGTCTGTTGGTGCGCGGCAGGTTGGCCGCCGACCGCGTTACTATGCTGATGGTACGGCCGCGCTCATTTTGTGCATTGACCTGACCACGACTGCAGAAAAATGAATCTGGCCGCTACGCGCCGGGAGAATCATCAACCGCGGCGGAGCAGCATAATGGACTCGCCATTTTCCAAATCGTTGATGCTGATCACCTCATGCCCCTGTTCCTGAGCTGTCAGCGGTATGTTGCGACGTGGTTCCGCCCCACGCAGCCTGATTTCCAAAATCTGCCCGGATTTCATTTGGTCCAGTGCCAGACGCACAAGAACAAAAGTCATCGGACAGGTTTCCGCTGAAATATCAATATGGTGATCGGGGTTAGGAAGGGTGGCGGACATGGCTATGGTTGCGGTTCTTATCAACAATTCTTCCTTTCGTATATGCTGGCCAAACCCGCATCCTAAAGAAGAATCCACATTTTCATACTTGCTTTTTTTGGCGAAGGAAACTAAGAAAATTTAAATTCGCCCAAGGGAAGAAACATGTCTGAAAGTAGAATTGCCTCTGATATCCTGGCGCTGACGGCGCAGATCGTATCGGCGCATGTCGCGCATAATGCCGTCGCGGCCTCCGCCCTGCCGGGCCTGATCCAGGAAGTGCACCGTACTTTATCTTCCATTGAATCCTCTCCGCCACCGGCATCGCAACGCCCTGAACCCGCGGTGCCAATCGCCAAATCCGTGACGCCGGAATTCATCATCTGCCTGGAGGACGGGAAGAAGATGAAGATGCTGAAGCGACACCTCAAAACCGCTTTCAAAATGACCCCGGAACAATATCGCGAACGCTGGGGGCTGCCGCCCGATTACCCGATGGTGGCGCCGCGTTACGCCAAGCAGCGTTCGTCCTTGGCGAAAAAGATCGGCCTTGGCACCACGCCACGCAAGCGCCGGGGCGCGGCGGCTTGACCCCCTGATTTGGCGATCAGGCAAACTATTCTATAAAGGCGCTCGCGGTTTGTGACCCTGGGGCTTTCCCGGAAAGGGGCCGCCCTGGAACGGGATTGCTGATGCCACTTAAGCAGGACGAAGTTGCCCCCCCCGAAACGGGCTTTGAGGAGTTGCGCGCCGGCAATCTCGGTGTGCGCCTGGCCGTGACGGCGGCCGAAATCGATGCGGTGCAGGCGCTGCGGTATCGCGTTTTCTATCAGGAAATGGGCGCCCGCGCCGATGCCGCCACCACCGTGAGCCATCGTGACCGCGATGATTTTGATGCCATCGCCGATCACTTGCTGGTGGTGGATCATGATCGGGGCGAAGGCCCACAATCGGTTGTCGGCACTTATCGCCTGATCAGGCGAGAAGGTGCGGAAAAGCTCGGCCGCTGGTATTCCGAAGGCGAATATGATGTCTCTCGCCTGGTGGCCTATCCCGCGCCGGTGCTGGAATTGGGCCGGTCCTGCGTGGATGCCGCCTATCGCAGCCGCGGTACGCTGCAATTATTGTGGGATGGCATCGCAGCCTATGTCTTCCGCCATGACATTGCGCTGATGTTTGGCTGTGCATCGCTGCCTGGCACGGATTTGGATGCGCTGGCCGATCAACTCACCTATCTGCACGCCTTTCATCTGGCACCAGAAGAATTGCGCCCGCGCGCGCTGCCGGAACGCTTTGTGGAAATGCGCCGCAAGGATCCCGAAACCATTGACAAGCGCGCCACGCTTGCTGCCTTGCCGCCCTTGGTGAAGGGATATCTGCGTCTGGGTGGCTTTGTCGGTGACGGTGCGGTTTTGGATGAGCAATTCAACACCACCGATGTCTCAGTCGTGGTAAAGACCGATCTGGTCACCCAAAAATACCGCAAGCATTACGAGCGTAAGCACGCTGATCGGTAGGAAGTTGGCGTGATCCGGCAAAGGATCACGCCATTACAGCATCAGAATGGCAGCAGGATATCCATCAATTCCTGCCCATAGCGTGGGCGCTGCACATCGCTGATTGTGCCCCGCCCACCATAGGCAATGCGCGCTTCCGCGAGCCGATCGTGCCGAACGGTATTGTCTGAGCCGATATCCTGCGGGCGAATAATGCCGCCCACCTGCAAATCACGCAATTCCTGATTGACGCGCACCTGCTGGCGCCCAACCACTACCAGATTGCCATTGGGCAACACCTGGGAAACCGTCGCCGCAACGCGCAGATTGATCTGTTCTGAACGCTTCAGCGTCCCCGCCCCCGTCACGTCGCTGGCGGAACTCGCGGATACCGCCTTGGAAGGATCAAAGCCGGAGGGGAAAAGCCTGCCGAAGGATGACTCAAGGCCTAGCAGATTGGGAATCCCCATGCTTTCGCTATTGTCGCGATTGCGTTTGGTGGAATTTTCCATATCCGCCTCATCCTGGATGGAAACCAGAACGGTCACGAGATCACCAACCGCTGCAGCGCGCTGGTCGCGCAGGAAGGTCCGGCTCCCTTGGCGCCAGAGGCTGTTATTCTGTAAGGGCGGATCGCCTGGGTTGGGCATTGGCATGGTCACCGGGCGCCAGCGTGGATCGGAAGTGGGGTTTTCGATCCCAGCCAATTCCGGGCCCTGACCAAGGCGCGAAAGCCGCTCAGCACTGCTGCATGCAGAAAGGCCAAGCGCTGCAAGCAAAAGAATGGGCAGACGCATCATCAACTCCTTTCTGCCGTACGGATCGGGCCGGCGCCAAGGCGCACTTGCACGCGGCCTGGTCCAATCGCCTCGGCCTCCACAACATTGCGGGAGGAGAGGTTCATCACACTCAGCCGCCCGCCACGCGAAGCTGGCTCCAGGGCGCGGCCCTGCGTGGTCAGGGAAAGCCCGGGGCCTTCCACCACCATCATCACGATTTCATTCTTGGCGATGATATGCGGCACCATCAGATCCGCCCCCATGAAGGGCAAATCCGTACCGATCGGGCGACGCAACTGCATCCCCACCACATCTTCCAACCGCTGCGCCGTGCCCGGGCGCACGCGTTCAGCGCGCAGCTGCACCAGCCTGACATCTTCGGGCTTCACAACCTCACCAACTGCAAGCCGCCGCGTGGAAACAACAGCCGGCGCGGTCGCGATGGCCCGCCCCGCGACCCGCATGCGAATGCTCGGCATGCCATCGGCCATGACAATCAGGGTGGCTGCAAAGCGATTTGAAGCGGTTTCGTAGCTGCCGCCCTCGGCTGAAAGTCGCGGTATGGCGTTCAACGGCAGGATGGGCGGGGTGAAGGCCGCAAGTTCAAGCTCGGCATCAACAGGCAGGCCAAGGCCCAGAAGCTCTGCGCGCAGGACCTCAACCGCCGCATCGCGCGGCAAGGCGCGGCCTGGGCGTTCAATCACGCTCCGCTCCGCGCCTGAAGTCGGGCGCCAATCAACATTGAAGCGGCGCGCAATGCCGGCAAGCTGCGATGCTTCAATGACGAAGCGCTGACCCGGATTGGGCGCCGCACCCACCACCACATCGCCCCGCGGCGTACCCTCAAAGATATCGGAAACGCGAATGACCTGATCCTCAACAAGGCTGTGGGAGCGGACCACCACCGCCTGCGCGCGCGCCTTGCCGGGCAGCGCCAGCAGCCCAGCAGGCAGGAGAAGGAAGAACCGCCTATCCATCAGCGTAGCCTTGTCAGGGTGGAGAGCATTTCATCGCTCGCCGAAATGACGCGTGAATTCATCTCATAGGCGCGCTGGGCCGTGATCAGTGCCGTGATTTCCTGCACCACATTTACGTTGGAGGTTTCAATGAAGCCCTGCAACACCTGCCCATAGCCGGCCTGGCCAGGGGCGGCCTGCTGCGCATCGCCTGATCCGGGTGTGGCCAGGAACAGGTTTTCACCAATCGCTTCCAAGCCCCCTTCATTGGCAAAGATCGCAAGCTGGATCTGGCCCACATTCTGCGGCTGAATCTGCCCATCAATCTTTGCCAGCACTTCACCGGTGGCATTGATGGTGACATCACGCGCCGCTGGCGGGATGGTAATGGCCGGCTGCACCGTGAAGCCTTCCGCGGTCACGATCGTGCCTTCAGCCGAAAGCCCAAAGGTGCCATCGCGCGTATAGGCAGTTTCGCCAGACGGCAGCAGTATCTGGAAATAGCCATTGCCGCGGATCGCGATATCGAAGCGGTTTTCGGTCTGCTGCAGATTGCCCTGTTCGCTGATGCGATAAATCGCCGCTGTACGCACACCCAAGCCAAGCTGCGCGCCGGAAGGCAACAGCGTGCCCGTATCGGCGCTTTGCGATCCGGTGCGGCGCAGATTCTGATAGATCAGATCCTGGAATTCGGCCCGGCGCCGCTTGAAGCCGGTGGTCGAGATATTGGCGATATTGTTCGAAATGACTTCGATATTGGTCTGCTGGGCATGCATGCCCGTGGCGGCGATTTGCAAGGAACGCATGGCGGCTTTGTCCTAATCCATCTTATGAAGACCGGCGGCGCATGATGCGCTCCACCGCATTGGTGATACGTTCGCCCTCACGTTCGGTGAACATGCTGGCATATTGGAATTCGCGCATTTCTGCGGTCAGGCGTGTCATTTCCAGGATGGGCGATACGTTGCTGCCTTCAAGCGCGCCTTGCACCACCTTGGGGCGTTCCACCGGGACAGGCGCCTCATTCTTGGCGTCGAACAGACGATTGCCTTCCGCCATCAGGTTTTGTGGATTTTCGAAGCGCACCAATTGCAGCGTGGCGATGGGACCATTCTCGCTCTGGATCACGCCGCCCTTGGTGATCTCAATCTGCGTATCCTGGGCCGAAAAGGCGATGGGCCTGGAGCGTGAATCCAAGACCGCATTGCCTTCCTGATCCACCAGCCGGCCATTGGCCCCGATGGAAAACCGCCCGGCACGCGTATAGCGCTCACCCTGCGGGGTTTCGACCACGAAGAAACCCTCGCCATCAATGGCCAAATCCAGCTTGTTGCCGGTGGTCTGAAGGCTACCCGGGGCCATGTCGCGCCAAGTTGCGCGGTCCTGCGGGAAGGACATGGAAGAATCCCCCGGCATCCCGCCCCCGCCACGCAAACTGACCATCACTTGGCCGAAAACCGGCCGCATGGCCCGAAAGCCTGGGGTATCCGCATTGGCAATGTTATGTGCCAAGGCCTGGGTGGACCGTTCCTGGAGCGACAGGCGCGACAGCAGGATATAGCCGGGCGAATCCATAAAAACTCCCTAAATCGGGGTCCAGCGCCATGGACCCTTGCCGTAAGAACCAAAAAGCCGCTGCGAAGGTCAGCTTGTAAAAACCGTAGTGCAACCGGCGTGCCATCCTTTATAGTGTCGTTTCAGGGCAGAACTTGCCGGTCAAAACCTTTTTGGCCCGGCAAGCCCTGCCGCAAGGCTTCTTTAATCGGAGCCTGTCACAATGCGTCGCGAAGGAGACATGGATGTCAGGGCAAATTGAGGCCAGTGA
>JADCEV010000057.1 GCA_020249865.1 Roseomonas sp.
GCGGATCGCTTCGGCGCCAAGCGTGTTTTCATGCTGGCCATCATTGTTTTTGTTGTGGCGTCCGCACTTTCCGGGCAGGCACGCGGCTTGGAAGATTTGATTGCCTTTCGCATCCTGCAGGGCGCAGGCGGCGCAATGATGTTCCCGGTCGGACGGCTTTTATTGTTGCGTGGTGTGCGCAAGGAAGAACTGCTTTCCGCCATGGCTTGGTTGACGATGCCGGCATTGCTGGGGCCGGTCAGTGGCCCGCCATTGGGAGGCATATTGACCGATCTTTTCGGCTGGCGCGCGGTATTTTGGATCAATGTGCCGATTGGCGTGATGGGTTTTTTGCTGGTGGCGTG
The DNA here is from genome assembly GCA_020249865.1 of Roseomonas sp. Classification (GTDB taxonomy): domain Bacteria; phylum Pseudomonadota; class Alphaproteobacteria; order Acetobacterales; family Acetobacteraceae; genus Neoroseomonas. The sequence continues at coordinate 345 of JADCEV010000057.1, forward strand.
GAAAATTCCAGCCATCCCGCCAAGCAATCCTGGTCGGCCGGATGTGCTGGGCCTAGCGCTGGTGGGGCTTGCCTTGGCGCTTGGCATGTTTGGGCTTGAAACCGTGGGGCGGCACGTGGTGGCGGAACCCTGGCCTGGGGTTGCCTTGGCGGCTGGTTTGCTGATTGGCCTTGCAGCCTATTTCCATTGCCGCAGCGCGCCGAGGCCGGCGATTGATATCGCGCTGCTCAAAATCCCTACCTTTCGCCAGCCAGCACTTTTCGGCAGCCTGTTTCGCGTGGGTGCCGGCGCGGTGCCCTTCCTGGTGCCGGTCATGCTGCAAATCGGCTTTGGCATGTCAGCATCCGAAAGCGGGCTGATATCCTTCGCGACAGCGCTTGGCGCCTTCACCATGAAGCCTTTGGTGCGCCCGCTGCTGAAGCGCTTTGGCTTTCGCAATGCGCTATTGATCAATGGTGTCTTGGCGTCAGCCGGGATTGCGCTGCTTGCGTTCCCAAACCCCGCCTGGCCTGCGGCGGCGATATTCCTGTTGCTGGCTTGTGGAGGCTTGTTCCGCAGCTTGCAATTTACCTCACTCAATACCCTGGTGTTTGCTGATGTGCCGCCAGAAAAGCTCTCAGCCGCGACCAGCTTTTACAGTACCTTGCAGCAATTATCCCCGGCCCTTAGCGTGGTGCTGGCCACTGCCACACTGGAAACGTCCCGCCTGATTGCAGGGCGGGCGGAGCTTGCGCTGGCAGATTTTTCTACTGGTTTTCTGGTGGCAGCTACAGTCACGCTTCTGTCTATTCCCATGCTTGCCGCGCTCAGCCGGGATGCGGGGGCAGAGGTTTCGGGGCATAAAGCCCCCTGATGCATCCCACCGCGTAACATGCGATAAGTTGCCATGCCTTTGGCGAGGAACCCGAAGATGACGCTGCCGCGCCTTTTGCTGATCCTGATGCTGGCCTTGGCCCCGGTCATGGCCTGGGCACAGGGCTTTGATTTGCCGGGCCTGTCGCAGGAATCCGGCGCCTATCAGCAAAGCCTGCAACGCCGTTTCCCCGCCGGTGGCACGCCGCAACAACGTGCCGCTGCCGAACGCCGTGCGCAGGAAGCCACCGCGCGGCGTGATTTCACCGCCGCCGCCGCTGCCCTGGAAGAACGCATCGGGCTTGGCAATAGCAATGCCGATCATTGGTTGGCGCTGGCTGAAGCACAGCTTGCGCGCACGCCGCCCGAAAACAACCGCGCGTTACAAGCCGCGTGGCGCGCCTTTCAATTCGCCCCGGGCGGAGAACCTGAAGTCCCACCGCTGCTGCTGATTGCCGAAGCGCTGCGCCGGCAGGATCGTCTGGCGCAGCAGGTAGAGGCTTTGGAAGCGGTGGTGGAACGCCTGCCCAATGATGCGCGCCACAAGGCGGCGCTTGATACGGCACGTCGCGCCGCCGGCATGTTGGTGCGGCGGGTGAACCCGGAGCCGGATGCCGAACCGGCGCGCGCCTGCATTGGCTTCACCATCCCACCCGCACGCCGCAACGATTGGCGCGCGGAAGATTGGGTCCGCGCTGACCCTGCCTTGCCTAACCTCACCATCGAACGAGAAGCGGATCAGCTTTGCGTGGGCGGCCTGCCCTGGGGCCAGACCACACGGTTGATCCTGCGCGCTGGCCTGCCCGGTGAGGGCGGAAATCTGCGCGCCGATACACCGCTTGCCATCGCCATGCCGGATCGCAGCGCGCGCATTGTCTTTGAGAACCGCGCTTTCGTCCTGCCGCGCGGCCAGGCGCCGCGCCTTGGCGTTGCCACTGTGAATATCGAGAAATTGCAGCTTCGGCTGGTGCGGCTTTCCGAGCGCAATCTGTTGTCGCTCCGCGAACGCTGGCGTCCCGGTGAGGCTTTGGATCAATGGATGGCGCAATATATCGGCGAACAAAGCGGGCGCGTGTTGTGGGAAGGCAGCGCAGAATTGCAGGGCGGCACACCCAATCGCCTCACGCGCCATGCGCTGCCGCTTTCTGATCTGCTGCGTGATGCCGCGCCGGGGCTTTATGTGATCACCGCACGGCAGGCGGAAACCCGCCGAGGCGAAGCCACCGCCGCTGCCTTTCCGTTTTTCGTGACAGATATCGGGCTGACCGCCTGGCGCGGCGCGGATGGGCTGGCGGTGCAGGCGCGCAGCTTTCAATCGGGCCAAGTAAAATCCGGCCTGCGTGTTGCGCTGATGGCGCGCAATAATGATGTGCTGGCGGAAGCGCGCACGGATGCAGCGGGGCTCGCGCGTTTTCCGGTGGCGCTTTTGCGCGGGCAAGGGCCGCTTGCACCCTTCGCCATTCATGCGGAAGCACCGGATGATCTCGCCGCGCTCAATCTTGAAGCGACGAGTTTTGATCTTTCGGATCGCGGCGCCTCGGGCCGCGCGCATCCCGGCCCGCTTGATGCCTTCCTCTGGCTTGATCGCGGCATTTATCGCCCTGGCGAGACCGTCAATCTGACGGGGCTTTTGCGCGATGCCGCGGGCAATCCGCAGGATTTGCCAGTCAGGCTCAGGCTGCGGCGGCCTAATGGGCAGATCGCAGCAGAAGTCACGCCGCCGCGCCTGACGGGCGGCGCCATTTCATGGCCGCTGCAGCTTTCCGATGGCGCGGTTTATGGTCAATGGACGATTGAAGCGCTGGCCGATCCTGCCCTGCCGCCCATTGGGCGCGCGCAATTCCGCGTGGATGCCTTTGTGCCGGAAGGCTTGGAAGTCACTGCCGGGCCGGCGCCGGGGCCTTTGGTGCCGGGCGCGACTGCGCTCAACCTGCCGATCAGCGCGCGCTTCCTGTATGGCGCGCCGGGCGTGGGGCTTACGGGCAATGCGGAAATTCGCCTGCTGCCGGACCCCGAGCCCTTTGAAGCCTGGCGCGGCTGGCGTTTCGGCTTGCAGGATGAAAGCTTCGCGCCCGATCTCATCACGCAGGAAATCGCGCCGCTTGATCGTGAGGGGCGCGGTGTTGTTGCATTAACGCTCCCGCGCGCGCCGGATACGACGCTGCCCATCAAGGCAAATGTCACGCTGGCGATTGCCGAGCTCGGCGGGCGCGAAAGCCGCACGCGCATTGCCGTGCCGGTGCGCGCCGCGGGTTTGTTTCCTGTGCTGCGCCCCGCCTTTCAGGGCGATGCAATAGATGCCGGCGCGGAAGCGGCGTTTGATATCGCCGCCGTCGCGCCTGATGGCAGTGCGGCACCGGCGCGGCTGCGGCTACGCTTGCTGCGTGAAAGGCCGGATTGGCGGCTGGTGATGCGCGATTCCATTGCGCGGTTTGAAACCGTGTGGCGCGATGAACCGGTGGATGCGGCAGAACTCACCATCAACCCCGCCGCGCCCACGCGCTTTGCGCGCAGCCTGCCCTTTGGCCGTTATCGGCTGGAAATCGCCGATGCGGATGGGCTTGGCATGGCATCCTATCGCTTCCGCGCCGGCTGGGCTGGTGTGGAAAGCGCGGAAATTCCGGACCGGATTGATGTCGCTGCGGAACGCCGCAATTTCGCACCGGGGGAAGTCGCGCGGCTGCGCATCACGCCGCCCTTTGCGGGGCCGGCAACTGTGGCGGTGCTGACGGATCGTTTGGTGTCGCTGCGCGAAATCACGCTGAGTGAAGCGGGCACGGATATTGAAGTGCCGGTGGATGCTGCCTGGGGTCCCGGCGCCTATATCACCATCACCGCCTATCGCCCTGGTGAGGCGCGCGAAGGCCGCCCCGGCCGCGCGCTGGGCCTGGCTTGGATCGGGCTTGATCCTGCACCGCGCCGGCTTGAGGTGAGCATCACTGCGCCTGAACGCATCCGCCCACGCCAGCGCGTGGAAATCCCGATCCGCATTGCTGAGGCGCGGGGTGAAGCCATGGTGACACTCGCTGCGGTGGATGAGGGGATTTTGCGCCTGACCGGCTTTGCCTCACCCGATCCGGTGGCGCATTTCCTCGGCAAACGTGCCCTCGGTGTGGATATCCGCGATGATTACGGGCGGTTATTGGCGCCAGCGGAAGGCGCGCTTGCCTTGTTGCGACAAGGCGGTGATGGCGGCTTGGCGGGGATGGGCATTCAGCCGCCGCAAAGATTGGTGTCTCTATTCTCCGGTCCCGTGCGGGTGGGCGCGGATGGCACGGCGGCGATCGCGCTCGATATTCCGGATTTTGCGGGCGAATTGCGCCTGATGGCGGTGGCTTGGGAAGGTGTACGCATTGGCGCCGCAAGCCGCGCCATGACCGTGCGTGATCAGGCCGTGGTGGAAGCCGCCTTGCCGCGCTTCCTCGCCCCCGGAGATACGGCACGGGTTCCGGTGCTGATGCACAATATCGAATTGCCGGCAGGTGAGATTATCGCCGAACTCAGTGCCGAAGGTGCGATTGCGATTGAAGGGCCAACGCGCTTGGCGGCGCGGCTTGCCACGGGTGAACGCGCTGCACCTGCGACTGGCTTGCGTGCCGTTGCGGGTGGAGAGGGCGTGCTGCGCCTGCGCCTCAGCGGGCCTGAGGGCTTCAGCGTCACGCGCGAGAGCCGCATCACCATTCGACCTGCTCGGCCATTGCTGAGCGATGTGCAATCGGCCGAATTGCCCGGCGGGGCGGAGCGAGAGGTCGCCCCCGCTTTTGATCGCTTCATTCCTGGCACGGCGCGGGCGGAACTCAGCCTTGGTGCTGTGGTGCGCTATGACGCGGCGGCGGCCTTGCGCGCTGTGGAAGCCTTTCCTCTGGCGTGTCTGGAACAAAGCGCCGCGCGTGCCATTGCGTTGAGTGCCGGGCTATTCGCGACCAGTGGCGCCGATCACGCCGCCCGGCTGCAAGCGGCGGTGCAGGCCATTTTGGATCGTCAGCGTTTTGATGGTGCTTTCGGCCTTTGGTCCGCCAATGCGGAAGCCGAATTATGGCTGACACCCTTTGCGGTCGAAGCCTTGCTCCGCGCCCGCGCGGCTGGTGCCACGCTACCTGAAGCCGCGTTGAATGATGCGCTGCGTTTCCTGGATGATGCGGTGGGCGACACAGGCGAAGCCACACCTGAAGAACGCGCAGCGCAAGCCTATCGGCTGCATGCGCTCGCCATGGCGGGGCGCGTGCGCTTGGGTGCTGCGCGGCGTTTGATGGAAAATGCGGGCGAGATGCCCACACCGCTTTCGCTGGCGCAATTGGGCGCGGTGTTCGCGCGCGGCGGGGATCGGGCGCGGGCGGAACAGGCTTTCAACGCCGCGCTTGCAAACCTTGGTCGGCGCTGGTGGAGCTTCGATTACGGCAAAGCGCAACGCGATATTTTGGCAGTGGCCAGTCTGCTCAAGGAAAGTGGCGTGCTCGCGGACCGTCTGGCGGCGCTGATGGGCGCCCTCCCGGGGCAGAATTTCACGCCGGAGACCACCAGCACGCAGGAACAAGCTTGGGCGGTGCTTGCCGCCGCACGGCTCGGCCAGGGCATGCGTCCGATCGAAGCCAGCCTGGATGGTGTGGCGCTACCCGCAGCGCCGGTGATTGTCACGCCACTTTCTGGCCCGGCACGGGTCCGCAACCTGGGCGGCACCACTGTCTGGCAAATGGTGGCGACAAAGGGCATCCCGCGTGAGGCTCTCCCAGCTGCACGACAGGGCCTGACCATTCGGCGGCATTTCCATGCGCTGGATGGCAGCGCGCTGAACCTGGATGCAATCCGTGCCGGCGATGGCTTCATTCTGCTCTTGGAAGCGCGCGCGGAGAATGAGGATAAATTCCAACTCATGCTGCAACAGGGCTTGCCGGCGGGCTGGGAAATCACCGGCCGCTTTGGCGCTGGTGAGGTTTCCGGCCTGCCCTGGCTTGGCCAGCTTACCGCCATTGATAGCCAGCCTGCCTTGGATGATCGCTTCATCGCGGCGGTGACGCTGGATGGGGAAAACCGTGTCGCGCGCATTGCGGTGCGGTTGCGCGCTGTCACGGCCGGGAGTTTTGAACTACCCGGCGCCGAGGTGCGGGACATGTATCGCCCGGCCTTTTTCGCCCGTCAGAATACCGGGCGGATCGCGATCCAGCCTTAACCGCCGTCCTTATTATTCGGGCGGCGGCGGAAGGCATCCAGGCTGACCACCTCGCCCGGCGTGGCTGGGGCAGGCGGCGCGGCGGGGGCTTCAGGCGCGGCGGGCAGGCTGGCTTTTTCATCTTCCATGCCGCTTGGCGTGAAGCGCAAGCCGAAGCGCACATGCGGGTCATGGAACATGGTCAGCGCGCCAAAGGGGATCACCAGCTTCGCCGGCACGCCACCAAAGCGCAGCGTCACACCAAAGCGTTCCGCCACGCGGTCCACAAACAGCCCATCGAATTGGTGTTGCAGGACGATGGTGATTTCCTGCGGGTATTTCGCCTTGAGGTGCCCTGGGATCGCAACACCCGGATGATCGGTGCGGTAGCTCAGGTAGAAATGATGCTCCCCCGGCAGGCCGTGCTTTGCTGCATGTTCCAAGGCCCGCCAGGCGACTTCGCGCATGGCTTCTTCGGACCAGGCTTCATAGGGAAGCAGGCTTTCGGGCGGGGGGGATTTCTCGCTCATCGCGGGGTGTCTCTATCTCCCTTGGCGCACAAAGGAAAGAGTGGGGGGCTTCTGTTGCCCGGCGCCCCCCGAGCCGCGCTTACCTATTAGGCAGCGAGTGCGACAGCCTCGCGGCTGTTATCGTTCGCACTTAAGGTTTAGCCCGATAACGGCGGTACAATGCCGGGCAAAAGCGTCTCCTTTACCACGCGCGTCGAGCCTGTTTCGCCCCCATCTGCCGCTGATAAGGCGGGTGATTGGTGGAGGCGCCGGGTACCGCCCCCGGGTCCGCAACGCTTATTCCGAGCCGTGTTTATCGCCATAGTCACCGAAGTGACGCTTTGGATATAGGCGCTGTGACGCAGGATTTCGAGGGGGCGGAAGGAAATAGGGAGGGTATCCGCCCTTTTCCTCTCCGTTAACTCAGCCGCTGGTTTTGCTCGACATCGGAGCGCTAAGGCCTCAGCACAACCGCCTGCAAACGATCAAGGTCGGCGGAATACCCCTACGATGGATGGGCTAAAGGTTAGTGGCTTGCCTCAGCCGATACGTCGGCTGAAGGGAGGCTGAGAATGTCGGGTGAGGGCAAGCTGGCTTGGTTGCCTCCGTCCTGCTTTTGCTTCTGGACTTTCCGAAAGGCGCCGACTACCCTTTCAAGTAGTTTAACTGCGGGCTTTAAGGCTTCCGCCCCCTGTCCGATACCATCACATAGCTCAACGAGAGCATCACAGGCTGCTGAAACTCGGGTCTGCGTCCTATCAACCTCTGTTTGTAAAGAATTTATCGACTGGTTTATCGAAGCACGAAGGCGTTCTTCAATATCTGCCTTCCGAACAATGTCTCTTACATGAGCTAGAAGAGACGAGACCTTTGAACGCCAGCTTTCATCTAGGGAAATATACTGACCACTCATATTTTGGTCGAGTATGAAAACATTTCGTGCATATATACGATTGAGGAATTGCTCAACCGAGAACAAGGGGCGGCTTATTCTGTCAATAGTACAAGCATCAAATTCCTGAGGGACATCTACGCTCGGAAAGTCCGTGATGTTCATCGTCTCCGCCAACTGGCGTGCCCTATCGATGAATAAGGCAGCGCGCCCAGCCTCCAACGGTCCACGAAGTTCACTCAACCGAACACGACCCTCATTCATCACTAAATTATAGTAATTTGCCTCACGGGACATAATCGTTTTTGCTCCAGAAAATGCCGAATCGACGCGCTAAGTAAGTTGGTAGAGAATATAGCGTCTTTCAAAAAAACAAGATCAGGCCAAGAAAATTGCCCCTATCTTCGCCTACTCTGTTTACCTGTCAGTACTCGGCGCATAACGCCCCCAATGGGTCTAATCTTCCTATGCGCGCGCCTCGGGTTTCCGTGGGATTTAGCCCTTCATCAACCCCTTTTCTACCACACGCGCATAAAGCGCCGCGCCATAGGGGATGGCTTCATCATTGAATTGATAGCGCGGGTTATGCACCTCAGCGCCATCACCAATGCCGAAATTGATATAGGCGCCAGGGACGCGTTCCAGCATGAAGGAAAAATCCTCGGACGCCATGGCGGGCGGCTTGTCGCGCGCCACCTTGTCTTCCCCCACCAATTCCGCCGCCGCGGCGGCCAGGGCTTCGGTCTGTTCCGGCGCATTGATGGTGGGGGCAAAGATCAGCCGGTAATCCAGGCTGGCCGAGGCCCCAAAACCGGCTGCGACCCCAGCCGCCACGCGCTGCAGCCCTTCTTCGATCTGCTTGCTGACCTCGCGCGAAAAGAAGCGCGCGGTGCCGGAAATCACGGCGGTTTCGGGGATGATGTTATAGGCTTCGCCACCGACCACCTTGGTTACGCTGATCACCGCCACATCGCGCGGCGACAGATTGCGTGAGACAATGGATTGCAAAGCTGCCGTGACATGGCAGGCCGCCAGCACGGGATCAACGGAAGCTTCCGGCCGCGCGCCATGGGCACCCTTGCCGGTGATGGTGATGTCGAAAAAAGCACCGCCCGCCATAAAGGCGCCGCTCCGGATGGTAAATTCGCCAAGCGGGAAATTCGGGCGGTTATGCATGCCGTAAATGGCATCGCAGGGGAAACGCTCAAACAACCCGTCTTCCAGCATGGCGAGCGCGCCGCCGCAGCCTTCTTCGCCTGGCTGGAAGATGAAATGGACAATGCCGTCGAAATTGCGGGTCTCGGCCAGGTATTTGGCGGCGCCCAACAGCATGGTGGTATGGCCATCATGCCCGCAGGCATGCATCGCCCCCTTCACCGTGCTGCGATAGGGCAGGTCCGTCAGTTCATCCATCGGCAGCGCATCCATATCGGCGCGCAGCCCAATGGCGCGATTGCCGGAACCATTGCGGAGAACCCCAACCACGCCCGTGCCACCCACGCCGCGATGGACTTCAATACCCAGGGCTTCCAGTGCGGTCGCCACTTTCTCCGCCGTGCGGAATTCCGCCATGCCGAGTTCCGGATGGGCATGCAGGTCGCGCCGGAAGGCGGTGAGTTCGGCCTGGTGGCGGCGGATGGCTTCGATGGGGGACATCAGGGGCTCCGGGGGCTTGGTTTCCCGGCCATCCTGCCCGGAAGTGGCGCGGGGCGGAAGCACCTGAGCGCTTGACCCGCCCCGCCCCCGCCGCTACCGCCAAAGGGTCCCAACAGGCGAGTCTCACCATGGCGCTTACCGATGCCCAGCAGCAGGAAATCGCAGCCGCGCGCGCGAATGAGGCGCCGACGCGCCGCCCAAGCGTACCCGCGCTGGAAGCCATGCTGTTTGAGGCGCTGCCCGTATTGGATCACGGTTTTGTCCGGGTGATTGACTATATGGGCGATGATGCTGCCATTGTGCAGGCAGCGCGCGTTTCTTACGGGCGCGGCACCCGCGCGGCGAATGAGGATCGTGGCCTGATCCGCTACCTGATGCGCCATCGCCACAGCACGCCCTTTGAGATGTGCGAAATCAAATACCATGTGAAACTGCCGATCTTTATCGCGCGGCAATGGATCCGGCACCGCACCGCCAATGTGAATGAATATTCCGCGCGCTATTCCATTCTGGACCGCGAATTCTACATCCCCGCGCCGGAAAACCTGGCCGCGCAATCTGCCAGCAACCGCCAGGGGCGCGGCGATGTGCTTGAAGGCGCTGAAGCCGCGCGCGTGCTTGACCTGCTACGCGAAGACGCCACGCGCAATTACGATCACTACCTTGAAATGCTGAATGAGGATGATGAAGGTTCTGCGCGTGATGAAAGCCGCCAGGGGCTCGCGCGCGAATTGGCGCGGATGAACCTGACACTCAATGCCTATACGCAATGGTATTGGAAGACGGATTTGCACAATCTGCTGCATTTCCTCTCACTGCGCGCCGATGCCCATGCGCAATATGAAATCCGCGTTTATGCGGATGCCATGCTCAAAACAGTTGAGGCCTGGGTGCCGATGGCCTTTGAAGCCTTTCGCGATTACCGCATGGGCGCGGTGACGCTTTCCGCGCAAATGATCGCGATCCTGCGCCGCATGCTGGCCGGTGAAGCCGTGACGCAGGAAACCAGCGGGCTTTCCAAGCGCGAATGGCGGGAGATGATGGAAATGCTGGGGCAAAAGGTCTGACCCCATGTCCGATGCGCGCGGACGGGGCGTGGCGCGTCAGGTACATTCAGGCGGGCAGGCGCGACCCTTGGGGCGGAAAGCCAAGGCCCCTGCCGCCGGGTGGCGTCAGCGCTTTGGCTTCATCATCGCCTTTGTGCTGGCGACGCTGATCGGCCTGCCGCTGGCGAATGCGCTGATGGGCGAAGTCGCCGCCATGGTGCTGGCTGCCTTTATTGGTGGGTTTGCGCTGGGGCGGATGACGCTGAAGCGGCGTTAGGTCACCCGGGAAGCTGATGCCAGCCGGAAAGATGGGCTGCGGCAGCGTTCTCCCCATCAATGCCGGCCGCAGCCAAGGAATATCTCCGGCCACGCAGCGCAGCCAAGCGCCCTCAGGCAAATTGTTGCGGGCGTGGTACGTAAAGAAAGCCCTCGCCATCACGGATCACGCGGCCAAAGCCTGGCCAGGGCACATGCACACCGCCCATCAGCATGCCGGTTGAAGCCAGCATATCCAGGGTACGCAGGCGGGATTCAACGCCCATGGCGCCATCCACATCCACGCCAACGCGCCAGCGCGGGCGTGCCAATTGAATGACGATCTGGTGCGCAATATCGCCCCAGATCAGCATGGATTGATTCTGGCTGGTCAGGCGGAAGCTGACATGCCCCGGCGTATGCCCCGGCGCGGGATCAAGGAAAATGCCCGGCACCACTTCAAGATCCTGGCGCATCTCAACCGTGCGAATGCGCCCGCCATAGGGCCTGATGGCGCGCCGCCCGGCTTCGATGAAGCGCTGGCCCTGGGGCACGCGGGATTCCATGGCGGGATCGGTCCAGAATTGATGGTCAATCTGCGTCACCACCACTTCGGCATTCGGGAAATTGCGCGTGCTGCCATCATAGGAAAGCCCCAGCGCATGTTCGGGGTGGATATGCGTCAGCAATACCGTATCCACCTGTTCCGGCGCATAGCCCGCGGCGCGCAGCGCATCCAACGTGCCGCCTGTGGTTGGGATGAAGCTGGAATGCCCGCCGCAATCAATCATCACCAGATTGCGCCCGGTATGCACCAGATAGGCGCCAACAGGCTGATGCAGCCCGGTATCAATCGCGAAGGCGCGTGCACGCAGCGGCGCGATTTCCTCTGGCCGGCTATCGGGGAAGAAATTCTGAATGCCCGCATTGGTGCCGGCCATGGCGCCATCCAGAAGCGTTGTCACTTCCATATCGCCGTGACGGATGCGCAGAAAGCGCGGCGGATTGGTGCCACGTTGCGGCGGTGGCGCGGGCTGCGCCGCCAAGGGATGGGCAATACCCAAAGCACCCAATGCAGCGGCGCCCAAAAGTGCATGACGACGATTGAACTGCATGATGATCTCTCTCCCGACCTGAAACTTGATATCATCCATTGCGTCGCGGCATCCTGCCCGCCTTCAAGCACGACAGGGCATGTGCAGCCTTTGGACGAAGCCTAGCGAGGCTTGCGCCATCGCGCAAAGCCAGCGCCAGCGGCTTCGTCGCTATTCAGCATGCCGGGCCAGGGGCATATTGGCGCCACGGGTTGCCCCACGGGCGCCCTGGCCTTTGCCCATTCCCTTGGCAGCGTTTTTGCGCATGAGCACAAGGATGCAGCATTTGGCAGGGCAGCAAGCCCCAGGATACTGGTCCGCCGCTTGCTCCACCAGCGCCAGAAAAGGGTGTGCCTGAAGCGCCCATCACCGATACCCCGCCGGGAGCAAAACCATGCAAAGCCGTCGTTCCGTCTTGGCCCTTGCCGCGACTTCCACCGCCGTGCTCGCCGCCCCTGCGGTACATGCGCAAAGCCTGCTGCCTGTTCGCTTTTCCCTGGATTGGGCCTTTCAGGGCCCGCAGGCCGCCTTTCTGCTCGCGCTGGAGCGTGGCTATTTCCGTCGCGAAGGCCTGGCCGTGACCATGGATCGCGGTTTCGGTTCCGGCGATGTACCCGTGAAGATTGCCGGTGGTTCCTATGATGTTGGTGTTGCCGATCTGAACCCCACCATCCGCATGAAGCTTGAACGGCCAGAGATTGACCTGTTCAGCCCCTTCCTGATCTCTGACGCCACCGCCCTTGCGGTCATGACGGTACGGCGCGAAGGGATCACCCGCCCCGCCCAGTTGCAGGATAGAACCCTGGCCGCGCCGGAATCGGATTCCGGGCGCCAGCTTTTCCCCGCCTTCGCCAAGGCCGCCGGCATAGATGCGGCGCGTATTCGTTGGCAGACCGTCACCCCCCAATTGCGGGAGACGATGCTGGCGCAAGGCCGGGTCAATGCCATTACCGGCTTCATCACCTCTGGCATCCTGTCTCTGCGGGGCTTGGGCGTGCCGGCCAATGACATCATCACCATGAAATACAGCGATTTTGGCGCGGATTTTTATGCCACATCCCTGATCACCACGCGCCGCTTTGCCGAGGCCAATCCCGCCGCCGTCACCGCCCTGATCCGCGGCCTGATCCGCGCGCAATATGACAGCCTGGCCGATCCCGCCGGCGCCATTGCAGTGCTGCGGATGCGTGAACCGCTGACCGATGTGGCGCTGGAACGTGAGCGGCTGGAGATGTCGCTCAATGAATTGACCTTCACGCAGCATGTGCGCGCCAATGGTTTCGGGCGCGTGGATACCGTCCGGCTGCAGCGCAGCATTGACATGGTGCGCGATGCCTTCGGCATTGCGCGCCCGCTTTCCTGGGGCGAGGTCTATGACCCGCGCTACCTGCCGCCCGCGACCGATATGAAGCTTGCATAGGGCAGGCCGCTGCCCATCACTTTCACGGAACCGCGCTGGCGCAAGCGCCGATCAGTATCGAAGCCGCGTCACAGCAACCGCAGCAAGGCCGGGAAAGACCCCGCATTCCAGGCCGCTGCCGGCACCTGGCTGCCGGCCGAATGGGCGCCAGCGCTGGTCGCCAGGCGCAATTCCCGGGGTGAGATGCCATAGCTCCGGCGGAACATCCGGCTGAAGCTGGAAGGATCGAACAGCCCGACCGATTCACCGATTTCCGAAATGCTGCGCAGATCAGCCGGGTTGGACAAGGCGCGATGCGCCGCCGCCAGCCGTTCCCGCTGGATGCATTGCGCGACACCGCCATGTATCTCAAACAGCCGATAAAGCTGAGACCGTGAAATCCCCGCCAGCCGGCAAAGCCGCGCCGGGCCAAAGGTGGCCGAGCCCAGATTGGCGCGGATCAGCGCCCGCAGCCGCATGATTTGCGCCGCCGCCACCGGGCCTGCTGCCGCCTGCTCGGCGCGCGAACCGGGGGCCACGGCAAGCGCGATCATCGCCTGGGTCGCTTCGGCCATGCGCTCAGCCTCAGCGGCATTCATGCACGGCAATTCAGCAGCCAATAGCCGCAAATGCTCGCCCAATAGCCGGCCTTCGGGCGTGTTCAGCATGCGCGAACCCTGCGCAAGCCCGCTCGATTCCGGGAGCAAATCCCGCGGCATATAAAGGAACAGCCAGGAAGATCGCGTGCGCGCCACTTCAAAGGGTTGCGCGAGGGAATCGAGCATGATCTGCCCCGGCTGCATCATGCTGATCTGATCACGCGTGCGATGCACGCGGCTGCCCTGCATGGCCATGGAAAAGCACCAATGGTCCAGGCCATCCCGGCGCAGGCATTCAGCCGTGCGGCTATAGGCACCGCCAGGCGTCTCCGCCTTGGTCAGCGCAAGGCGCCCGAAGCTCCAGGTTGTTGCCTCAGCCTCATAGCTTTCGGGACGAGAGGGCGGGCTGTGGTGGATCAGAAAGCTTGCATTGGCTTCCCGCCAGGCGTCGAATTGCTGTTGCGGGGGCAAATGGCGATTTGTTTCATGCAGGCAGCGCAGGGTCAAGGGCTGCGCGGGATCGCCCGGAAGAATGCCGGCGGCAATCGGCGATGGATCAGCAGCCTTGAAGCCCCCAACCTCGATCATGGTCCTTGTTCTCGCTTTGCCATCCCAACCTTGGTCAATAGACTACATGAGGTAGCGCGCCGGGCCAAGCTTTTCTTAACCTTTGGCAGGACAGGCAGCACGCCCTTGGCGCAAGCGGAATGGCGGGGGTACAGTGCGCCCCGGGCCAAGACGCCCCGCGCCTGACCCCTGGCGGATAGCGCGTGCCTGCCGGAAAAAGCCTCAGGAATCATTTACCAAGCCAGGAACCGTTGGCGCATGGCTTGAAGAAGCCGCCGCGCCTCGTCAATTAAGCGCCCTGTCACGCCGCATCAGGCGCTGCATACCGATTTTGATCATGTTGATATCGGACGTTTTTTTGCTCGGCATGTCGCCCAGAGGCGTCATCCTGGCCGGCTGCGCCCGCCTGAAGGAGGTTTGAATGACCCACCGCGAAACCGTCAATGTGGACCTTGCCCTGCAGGGCGGCGGCGCGCATGGCGCCTTTACCTGGGGCGTGCTCGATCGCCTTTTGGAAGAACCTTGGCTGGAGATTGAAGGTATTTCCGGCACCTCAGCCGGTGCCATGAATGCCGCGGTCATGGCCTGCGGCTATGCGCGGGATGGGCGGGAAGGTGCGCGCCAGGCGCTTGAAGGTTTCTGGCGCAAGGTCTCCAAAGCTGCGCGCTTCAGCCCGTTTCAGCGCGGCCCGGTGGATATCATGCTCGGGCGCTGGACGCTCGATAACTCGCCCGCTTTTCTGATGATGGATCTGATGGCGCGCATGGTCTCCCCCTATGATGTGCCATCCTTGGGCGGCAATCCGTTGGCTGATGTGCTGGCCGATAGCCTTGATTTCACCGCGCTGCGCAATGGCCCGATCAAGGTTTTTGTGACCGCGACCAATGTGCGCACCGGTCGCGCGCGGATTTTCCGCAATGCCGATCTGGGCGTGGAAGCGCTGCTCGCTTCCGCCTGCCTGCCGCAGCTTTTCCAGGCGGTGGAAATTGATGGCGAGCCCTATTGGGATGGCGGCTTCGCCGGCAATCCAACCCTGGTGCCCTTGGTCACGGAATTGGAATCGGATGACACCATCCTGATTCCGATCAACCCGATTGACCGCCCCGGCATGCCGCGCAGCGCACGGGATATTCTGGATCGCGTCAATGAAATCTCCTTCAACGCGGTGGCGCTGAAGGAACTCAAGATGATGGCGCTGCTCCGCAAGGTGGCGGATCCGGGCGATAGCGAAGGTGCCGCCTGGGCGCGCATGCGGCTGCATATGGTGCGCAATGATGTGATGGTGGAACTTGGCTATTCCTCCAAGCTCAATGCCGAATGGGCTTTCCTCGAATGGCTGCGCGATGCCGGGCGGCAGGCGGGCGATGCCTTCCTGCGAGATCACGGCACGGCGATTGGCAAGCATTCCTCGCTTGATCTGGATGCGCTGCTTGAAGGTATCTGATCGTCTAATCACGCGCCTCCTGCCCGGAGAGCAGCGCGGCAAAGGGCCGCGCGGCGAGGAATTCCTCGCACAGCGTCAGCGCGGCAATCAGCGCCGGTGGGCCGATAAAGGCGCCCGGCACACCCCAAAGAAAGCCGCCGATAAAGACCGAAGCCAGCACCAGAAAGGGCGAAACGGCCAGGTTCCGCCCCGCCAGCCGCGGTTCGATATAGCTGCCGCCGAGGAATTGCAGCACCTGCAACCCGGCAAAGACCATCAGCGCCGAACCCCAGGAACCGAATTGCAGCGCCGCGAACAAGGTGGGGAACAGCGTCGCCACCAGCGGCCCCAGGAAGGGGATGTAATTCAGCACCAGCGCAATCGCGCCCCATTCGGCGGCAAGCTCCAGCCCCATGATGCTGGCAAAGGCCCAAACCACCAGGCCGGTGACAACGGATACCAGCGTGCGCACCAGCATATAGGCGCGCAGCTTCGCCCCGATCCGCTCAGCCGCGCGCAGCAGCGCAGTCGGCGTCGTGTGGCGCAGCACCAGCATTTGCGATCTGACCGCGCCAACCTCCAAAAGGCCGAGCAATACAAAAACCAGCGTCAGCAGAATAAAGCTGAGCGTGCCGCGCAGCTGCGCCAGCACACTTTGCGCCAGACGCACCAGCCAGCGGGCATCGAATTGCGCGGCGAAGGTGCCAGCCACATCAATGCCCCGCGCCTCTGCCCAGGCAAGCTGCGCCGTGTAAAATGCCTGAAGCTGCGCCGCATTTGCGACCACATGCGCGCCAACCCGCCCAAAGGCCCAGGCGACCAGCCACGCAAGACCCAGCAGTGTCACCAGCGTGACCAGCATGGTGATGAGCAGCGCCGCCACTGCGGGGATGCGCCGTTGCAGCGCGCCTTGCAGCGGCCAGATCAGCGCAATCGCGAACATGGCAAAGACAATCGGCGCAACCACGGCTTGTGCCGCCGACAGCGCCGAGGCCAAGATCACCACGCAGGTGAGCGAGAGCAAAACGATCAGGGGGCGGGGCAGGGTGCTCATGATCTCTCTTTCGGAGGTATCGGATGCTGATTTCTTGGACCGGGCGCTTCGTCAAGCGGGTCTTGATATTGCTGGCGTCGCTGCTGGTGGTCCTGATCGCAGCGCGCGCCTGGGATGTCTATCACGGCCCGGAATTGCGCGCCTGGCATACCAAGGTGCCGCCGGAATTGAGCGCGGCGGATTTGGATGCCACGGATTGGCGGGGCTTTATCGCCGCCGAAGCGAAGGCGTTCGATTTCGTTCGCACCAAGATCTCTGAACGCCTGCCGCCGGAAGATCGCAGCCCCGCCAATCGCTATGATCCGGCAAGCCCGCTCCACCCGGCGCGCTTTGCCCAGGATTGGAACCGCTCCATCATTCTGGAACCCAAAGGACCCATGCTTGGCGCCGCCGTGCTGGTGCATGGGCTGACCGATACGCCATTCAGCATGCGCCATTTGGCACAGATTTATGCCGAGGCGGGTTTTGTGGCGATTGTGCCGCGCATGCCAGGGCATGGCACGGTGCCGGCCGGGCTTGCTGATGCCTCCTGGCCCGAATGGGCGGCGGCCACGCGGCTTGCGGTCCGGGAAGCGCGCCGCCGCGCACCAAGCCTGCCGCTGCATCTGGTGGGTTATTCCAATGGCGGGGCGCTGGTTTTGCGCCATGCGCTGGAAGAGGCCGAATGGGCCAGCACGGCCTTGCCGGATCAGCTTGTGCTGATCGCCCCCATGGTGGGCGTCACACCTTTTGCGCGGTTTGCGGGCTTGGCTGGCCTGCCGGCGCTGCTGCCGGCCTTCGCAGGCGCGGCCTGGCTTTCCGTGCTGCCGGAATTCAACCCCTTCAAATTCAATTCCTTCCCGGTGAATGCCGCGCGCCAATCGCATCAATTGACGGTCGAGGTGCAGAACCGCCTCCGCCGACTGGCCGAGGCCGGCCGGCTGGATCGCTTGCCGCCTTTGCTGACCTTCCAATCGGTGGTGGATTCCACGGTCAGCACCAGCGCTGTCATTACCGCACTCCATGCCCGGCTGCCCGCCGGCAAAAGTGAGCTTGTGCTGTTTGACCTCAATCGTGAGGAACGCTTCGGCCCCTTGCTTTCCCCCGGTGCTGATGGGGCGCTGGCGGCCATCCCCGCCGCACCGCGCGGCTTCGGCCTGACGCTGGTCACCAATCTGGCCGCGGATGGCGCGGCGGTGGAAGCGCGCAGCACGCCGGCGGGCAGCACGGAAGAAACCCGAAAGGCGCTTGGCCTTGCCTGGCCACGGGGTCTCTTTTCCCTGTCCCATGTCGCTTTGACCTTTCCGGTGGAAGATGGGCTCTATGGGCTTGCCCCGGCTGCCCAGGATGATTTCGGCATCAGGCTTGGTGCCATTGCGCCGCGCGGGGAAAGCGGCGTGCTGGTGATGAGCCTGGATGCCTTGCTGCGAGCGTCTTCCAACCCCTTCTTCCCTTACCTGCGGGAACGGGTAGAAGGCATTCTTCTCATGCCCGCCGGGACGCCGCGCGCAGCATCGGGACGCGCCGCCGATCCTGCGGCGCGGCCGGCGCGTTAACTGTGACAGAGTTTTGAAACCAAAAGGGGTCGAGCATGCCCAGAAATCCGGGCCGCCAGGGGCTGCTATGCCTGATCCTGGCCGGCGCCCTTGCCGCTTGTGACCAGCCGGCCCCGCCACCCGCGGCCGATCCGCGCCCGGTGCGCGTGATCAGCGTGGGTGAGCGTGCCGAAAGCACCATCGTCACCCTGACCGGCACCATCCAGGCTGAGACCGAGGTCAATCTTGGCTTTCGCATTGATGGTCGCATGGTGGAACGCCTGGTCAATGTGGGTGATCGGGTTGAGGCCGGGCAGGTGATTGCGCGGCTTGATCGCACCAATGAGGAAAACAGCCTGCGCGCCGCGCGCGCTGCCCTTGTGGCGGCCGAGGCGCAATTGGTGGAAACCCATGCGAATTATCACCGCGCGCGCGAATTGCTGCGTACCGGCTTCGGCACGCGCCAGCGCTATGATCAGGCCGCGCAGCAATTGCAAACCGCGACCAGCGCAGTGGATTCCGCTGAAGCCCAGGTGAATATCGCCGAAAACCGCCTGGGCTATACGGTGTTGATCGCTGATGCGCCCGGCACCGTCACCGCGCGCGGCGCTGAACCCGGTGAAGTTGTCGCACCTGGGCGGATGATTGTGCGGCTGGCGCGCCAGGATGGGCTGGATGGCGTGTTTGATGTGCCGCCCACGGTCAAGGATCAGGCGCCCGCCGATGTGGTTGTCACCGTGGCGCTGACGCTTGACCCCAATATCCGCGCCCAGGGCCGTGTGCGTGAGGTTTCGCCCAGCGCCGATCCGGTGACTGGCACCTTCCGCGTGCGCATTGGCCTTACCAATCCACCGCCGGCGTTGAGACTCGGGTCAACCGTGACCGGTCGTATGGAAGTGTCCAGCGGCGGCGGCTACACCATTCCGGCGAGTGCCTTGACGCGCCAGGGTGCCAGCCCGGCAGTTTGGATTGTGGATCAGGCATCACGCAGCGTGGCGCTTCGCCCGATTGAGGTGCTGCGCCATGATCCGGCGCGGGTGGTTGTCAGTTCTGGCCTGGCGCGCGGTGATGTTGTGGTGACCGCAGGTGTGCAGGCGCTGCGCCCTGGGCAGAAGGTTCGCTTGTTGGAAGCCGCACAGTGATCGGCCCCAATCTTTCCGAATGGTCCATTAAGCGGCCGCAGCTTGTTGTCTATTTCATGCTGGTGGCGGTGATTGCCGGTGCGCTGGTCTTTATGCGCCTTGGCCGCAATGAAGACCCTGCCTTCACTTTCCGCACCATGGTTGTGCAGGCCTTCTGGCCCGGCGCCACCATTGAGGAAACGCTGCTGCAAGTGACGGAGCGGCTGGAACGCACATTGCAGGAAACGCCCAATCTCGATCGGCTACGCAGCTACACCATCGCGGGGCAGACCACGATCTTCGTTGAACTGAAAGGCTCAACCCCGCCCGCCGTGGTGCCGGATATGTGGTATGAGGTGCGCAAGCGCATCGGTGATATGCGCCATACCCTGCCGCAAGGCGTGATTGGTCCCGGCTTCAATGATGATTTCGGCGATACTTTCGGCATCATCTTTGGCTTCACCGCCGATGGCTTTGGCCATCGGGAATTGCGAGACCAGGTGGAAGCCGTGCGATCCCGCCTGCTGCGCGTGCCGGATGTCACGAAAATCGAAATCCTGGGCGCGCAGGATGAGGTGGTATTCATTGAATTCTCCCTGGAAAGATTGGCCGGGCTTGGGCTGAATTACCCCGCGCTGATCGCCGCCCTTCAGGCGCAAAATGCCGTACGCCCGGCGGGTGTGGTGCAGACCGGGCTTGAGAGATTATCGCTCCGCGTTTCCGGCGCTTTCCAGAATGAGGCTGATCTGGCCAGCGTATCCTTCCTGGCCGGGGATCGGCTGGTGCGGCTCACGGATATTGCCGAAATCCGCCGCGGATTCACCGATCCGCCGCAGCCGATGTTCCGCGTGAATGGCCGCCCTGCCATTGGCCTTGCGATCGCGATGCGCGAAGGCGGCGACATTCTGGCGCTGGGTGACAATCTGCGGCGCGAAATGCGCAAGATTGAGCGCGATTTGCCGATTGGGATCGAACCCTTCCTGGTCGCGGATCAGGCAAAAACGGTGGATAGCGCCATTGGTGATTTTACCGAAAGCCTGTGGCAGGCCATCCTGATTATCATGGGCGTGAGTTTCGTCGCCCTTGGCATGCGTGCCGGTGCGGTGGTGGCGCTTTCCATTCCGCTGACACTCGCCATCGTCTTCCCACTGATGCTGCTGGCGGGAATTGATTTGCAGCGCATCTCACTCGGCGCGCTGATTATCGCGCTCACCTTGTTGGTTGATGATGCGATGACAACGATTGACGCCATGATAAGGCGACTTTCTGTTGGTGATCGCAAGGATCAGGCAGCGACCTTTGCCTATCGTACCCTGGCCGCGCCGATGCTGACCGGCACGCTGGTGACCATTGCGGGCTTTTTGCCGATTGGCTTCGCGGCCAGTTCGGCAGGCGAATATACCTTTTCCATCTTCGCGGTGGTGGGCATCGCGCTGGTGGTTTCCTGGTTTGTGGCGGTGGTCTTCGCGCCGCTGCTTGGTATGGCGATCCTTCAGGCGCCGAAGGTCGCCAATGCCGGCGAAGCGCCAGCGCCGGGACGCATTTTGCAAGGCTATGCCGGGTTCCTGCGCTTCGCGATCCGCTTTCGGTGGATCACCATTGCAGCGGCGGTTGCAGCCTTTGTCATTGCGCTTTTCGCCTTGCGGTTTGTGCCGCAGCAATTCTTTCCATCATCGGATCGGCCTGAATTGGTGGTGGATCTGACGCTGCCGCAAAATGCCTCCATCCACGCTGCCGAAACCGCCATGGAAAGGCTGGATGCAGCCTTCGCCAAGGACCCGGATATCGCGCATTGGAGCAGCTATGTCGGGCGCGGCGCGATCCGCTTCTACCTGCCGCTCAATGTGCAATTGCCCAACCCTTTCTTTGCCCAGGCCGTGGTGGTGGCGAAGGATCTGGAAGCGCGCAAGCGCCTGCAACCGCGCATCGAAGCGCTTTTGGCCGAGCAATTCCCGGCAGCGATTTCACGCGTGGCGCCGCTGGAACTTGGCCCGCCGGTGGGCTGGCCCATTCAATACCGCGTGCTGGGGCCGGATATTGAAGGCATCCGCGGCATTGCGAAGGAATTGGCGCAAGTGGTTGCGACCAGCGGCGGGGTACGCGGCCCAAGCTTCGACTGGATCGAACCTTCGCGGCAATTGCGCATTCAAGTGGATCAGGACCAGGCCCGGCAGCTTGGGCTTTCCTCCGCCGCCATTGCCGCCACCTTGAATTCGGTCATTACCGGCAGCGTCATTACGCAAATCCGCGATGACATCTATCTGGTCAATGTGCTGGCGCGCGCGACGGCGAGTGAGAGGCTATCGCTTGATACGCTGCAAACCATGCAGGTGCCGATCCCGGGCGGGCGTTCTGTGGCACTTGGGCAATTTGCGACCATTTCCTATGGCCAGGAATATCCGCTGGTCTGGCGGCGGGATCGGGTTTTGTCGCTGACGGTGCAGGCTGATGTGCGACCGGGCGTATTGCCTGAAGCAGTGGTGGCGGAACTGGCCCCCCGCATTGCTGAACTGCAAGCGAAGCTGCCCGCGGGCTATGCCATCGAAACTGGCGGCATTGCGGAAGAAAGTGCCAAGAGCCGCGCTTCGGTCATGGCGGTGGTGCCGGTAATGATTGTGGTCATGCTGACCGTGCTGATGTTCCAATTGCAAAGCTTCGCGCGGCTTGGTCTGGTGGTGGCCATTCTGCCCTTGGGCCTGATCGGTGTGGTGGCATCCTTGCTCATGTTTGGCAGGCCACTTGGCTTTGTCGCCATCCTTGGCATCCTGGCACTTCTTGGCATGATTGCGAAGAATGCCGTGATCCTGATTGTGCAGATCGAAGAAGACCGCGCCTCGGGCCTCGCGCTGCGGGATGCGGTGGTGGCATCTGCCACGTCACGCCTGCGGCCGATGATGTTGACCGCGCTTTCCACCGTGCTCGGGCTTATTCCGATTGCGCCGACTGTCTTCTGGGGGCCGATGGCCTTCGCCATCATGGGCGGGCTTTTGGTGGCAACGCTACTGACGCTGATCGTGTTGCCGGCGCTTTATGTGATTGTACTGGAACGGCGGGTGGACCGCGCGGCGTAGAGCATTTTCAAGCCAAGTGGACTCACTTGGCGACTCGGAAAATGCGACCAAACAAAAGTTTGGATCGGGTCCAGTACGCGAAGGTGAACGGAACCGATCTAATAACTGCCGCGCAGCGCTGCGGCCAGCCCAGGTGCCCCCTCGGTCGCTTGCCATTGCCGGCGCGTCAGCACCTCGCTCGGCGTGCAGCCGAATTCGCGGCGAAAGGCGCGGGTGAAGCTGGATGGATCATAGAACCCAACAGCCTCACCAATGCGGCTCACGGAAGCCGGCCCATCGGCGCGCATCAGGTCTCGGTAGGCCTGGCGCAGCCGGCGCTGCTGAATAACCCGGGCAATGCCGCCAATCGGCGCGAAGCAGCGATAAAGCTCTGAGCGTGAAATGCCCGAACGCTTGACGAGCATGGCGGGCGAAAGCTCAGCCTCCCCCAGCGCGGCATCCACCAGCGCAATCACGCGTGCACGGCGCGCGGCTTCAAGCTGTTGGCGTGTGGATGCCGGGCGTGTTTCCAGACCCATCAGGCAGGCAGACAGCATGGAAGACAAGGCCGCTTCCAGCCGCGGCGCATCTTCTGCGCTGATTTCATCGGCGGAAGCGACGATACGCGGCAGCATGCCCCCAAGCATGCGCGCTGCCGGGCTGCTGAGTGCCAAGGCGCGACCGGTCGCGAAAACCGGGGCGAGTTGAGGCAGGTTTTCGGGTTGGATCAGCACGCCGCACCAATGCCCGCCAAGCTTGCGCAGCCCAAAGCCATGCGATAGCGCGCCGAGGAGCAGTTCTTCAGGCTTGCCATCTGCTTCAGCAAGGCGGAGGGCCAGCAACCAATGATCCAAGCCATCGCGCAGCCCTTCGCTTCGCGCGCGGCGATAATCGGCAGCATCGGCCTGGAATTTCAGCAGCACATGCCGGCCAAGTCGGCGGAGTTCAGCCTGCCCGCGAAAACCCGTGGTGCCTGCACGCGGCGTGCTGACATGCACAACCGGTTCCCAAAAGGCGCGCCAGACATCGAAGCGGATCGCAGGCGGCAGGTCGCGCGTATCCACCGTGAAACGGCCGATTGGTGGGGTATTTGCGCCAGCGCGCGGTGCCGGACTTCCCAAAACCACTGTTCCTGCCTGGGGCAAAGCAGCCTCTCTCCCACCCGATACTGAGGGCTTTTTATCCCTCGGCCCCGTGCAATGCCAGCAACATCCGACAGGCCGGGGATAAGGTGCCTAGCATGGGGACGCAACGCTGATCGCCTGCCGCTGCTGCGCCCGCTATTGATGGGGTAAGCCTGGATTGAAAACTTCATAATGACTGCCGCTGAAGGCCCCTTGCCCTGCCGGGCCGCTGCATGTGATAGGAAGTTCTCAGGCGCAGTTTTCAAACCTGATTGAGACGGGGCGTAGCGTGGTGCCGTTGGCCATCACACGATGTTCCTGATCAATCCCGGCACGCGCGTCCTGGCCCGCAGCTTGCAGGAAAACGCCCCGGCCAGAAGCTAGGAACAGAATAATGGCTGATCTTCTCGTTATCTCCTTCCCGACCGAAGCGCAGGCTGAAGAGGCACGCACGCGCGTTGCTTCCATGCAGCGCGAATACCTGATTGAACTTGGCGATGCTGTGGTGGCGTTGCGCAAGCCAGATGGCAGCATCAAGCTCAATCAGACCTTTCACCCAACGGCTGCCGGCGCGGCGGGCGGCGCCTTGTGGGGTTCCTTGATTGGGTTGTTGTTCCTCAACCCGCTCGCGGGTGCGGCAGTGGGTGCTGCGGCTGGCGCGGTTTCGGGCAGGCTGACGGATGTCGGCATCAATGACGCCTTCATGAAGGAAGTGGCGGAAAGCCTTCAGGGTGGTGAAGCCGCGCTGTTTCTGCTGGTGCGGAAAATGACCGCTGAGCGTGTCATGGAAGGGCTTCAGGGCATGGGTGGGAAAATCATGCGCACATCCTTCGACGAAACCAAGGAAGCCATGCTGCGTGAAGCGCTCGCTGGGGCTAGCGGCGGCTGATGCGCGCGGGCGGGTCATCATGAAGCGCTGGCCTGCGCTTCGCATCGCGGCGATCTGCCTGCTGATCATGTGCTTGGCGGGCTGCGCCAGCATCGCGCGCCTGCCGGCTCCGCCAGCAGAACAGGTGACAAATATTGATGTCCTGGGCGTGCCTGATTCCCGCTTCTGGGCCGATGGTGATCCCGCCCCGATTGTTGCGTATTACGATCGCGTGTTGCGGCGCCGACTAAGTGCCCCGCCATCTGGGCGCGGAGGGCGCATGGCGCCGGGTCATTTCCTCGCACTCTCGGGCGGCGCTGATGATGGCGCTTTTGGCGCCGGCGTGCTGGTGGGCTGGACCGAAACGGGCCAAAGGCCGGAATTCGACCTGGTCACGGGCATTTCCGCCGGCGCGCTGATTGCGCCTTTTGCGTTTCTGGGGCCAGCCTATGATCCGCCGCTGCGTTCCCTGTTCACCGAAATCGCACAGAATGACGTGGTGCAAATCGGTCAGCTTGCGCTGTCGGTGCTGTTCCGCGAAGCGGTCGCCGATACCACACCACTCGCCCGCCTGATCGAACGCCATGCGGATGAGGCGATGTTGCAGGCCATTGCGGCTGAATATCAGCGCGGGCGGTTATTGCTTATCGGCACTGTCAATCTGGATTTGGGGCGCCCGGCGGTCTGGAACATTGGCGCGATTGCCGCAAGCGGCCATCCGGATGCCTTGCGGCTTTTTCGGCGCATTTTGCTGGCCTCCGCTTCCATTCCCGGTGCCTTTCCGCCTGTCATGATTGATGTGGATGTGGCCGGGCAGCGCTTTCAGGAAATGCATGTGGATGGCGGCGCGGCCATGCAGGTTTTCCTGTATCCGGCACGGTTTCGCCCGCGCGCTTTGGCGGGCCGCGCCGGACAGCAACGCGAAACCACCGCCTGGGTCATTCGCAATGGCCGTGTGGATGTGGCAATCACCGACCCACCTGGCGGGATTTTCAGCATTGCGCGCCGGTCAGCGCAAACGCTGCTGCATTTCTCCTCCATCAATGATCTGGATCGGATTTATCTGAGCACCTATCGCGACCGCATTGGCTTTCGCCTGCATAGCATCGGGCAGGATTTCGATACACCGCGCCCGCGCTTTTTCGATAATGGCTATATGCGCGCGCTGTTTGCCTATGGTGAGGCGCGTGGCCGCAATCCGGCAAGCTGGATGACAGCGCCGCCCCCGGTTGGGCTTGTTTCTCCGCCGCCGCCCGGGCCGTGATGCAAGGTCCTTAAGGCATGATCAGGCCGTAAAGCGTGGTCGCGACTTCGGTCGCGATCAGCAGCACCACCGCCAATTCCAGCAGGCGTGAACGGCGCGTTTCGGTCAATTCCAGCAGGGTTTCAGAAATCTCGCGGATCATCTCAAGCTTGCCGGAAAGCACTTCGGTGCGTTCCTCAAGCTCCCATTCGGCGGCAAGCACAGCATGCAGCGGTGTCAATTCCGGATGATCCCACAACAGATCTGGCTTGGCCGCCGTATCCACCCGCGCGGCTGAACGCGCGCGCGCGGCAATCGCTTCCCCAATCAGCGGCACGATCAGCCGCGTTGGCATACCAAGCCGCCCGCGCCGCAGGCGTTCAAGCGGTGCTTCCAGCCGATCCAGGGTGCGGGCCAAGGTGGTTTCCTGCTGCGTCAGCACAGCACTTTTCGCGAGCGCCTTGGCCACCAGCGCAAGCCGTGCGGGGCTTGCATCACGCAGCAGAATGCTGCCGGCTTCAGTAGCGCCATCCTCAGCCGCGCCGATGATGATCTCAGCCGCCTCATGCACCGGGGCATCGAAAGGGTCTTGCAGATGCGGGCGAAGCCCCGTCGCCAGCGCTTCGGCTTCCTGCAGGCTTGCGCCAATGGTCACCAGCGCACCCCAGCGAAAGGCAAAGGCGCGGCCCCCGCCTGGCAAATCACCAAGGCTCAGCACCCCAGGCAGCACAGGCCCGCGCCGATCAAGCGCGCGCGTATCCAGCCTTTCGGCAAGCAGCAGCGCATGGACGGGAAGAGTTGTTGATTCCATCATGATTGCTCGTGACCCTGCCGGATTGGTTTGGCGCCGGCACGCCCCCGGCGCCCGGCGCCGGACGGGGGGCACAGCGCCGGGACGGGCCGTGCAAGTCCAGGATGGCACACTTGGCTACACATGTTACACAGGCAATGGCGCGTCATGGCACCGGCGCGCCCGGCATTCAGGCAGGCAGGCAAAAACACATGAGCGATCTTGATCGGGTTCTGGCGCAGATTGATGCCGATATGAATGGCGCCTTGGAACGGCTTTTCACCGTTTTGCGGATCAAATCCATCTCGACCGATCCGGCATTCGCCAAGGATTGCGCGGCCAATGCCGAATGGCATGCGGCGGATTTGCGCAGCATTGGTTTTGAAGCCTCTGCCCGGCCAACGCCCGGCCATCCGATTGTGGTGGCGCATGACAGGGCGGCCAAAGGCCCTTCGGCGCTGTTCTATGGCCATTATGATGTGCAGCCGGTTGATCCGCTCGAATTATGGGATCGTGACCCCTTCGATCCGGTGATCGGAGCCCTGCCCGATGGCACCAAGGTTATTCGCGGCCGTGGCAGCGCGGATGACAAGGGGCAGCTCATGGCCTTTGTGGAGGCCTGCCGCGCCTGGAAGGCAGTGACCGGCAAGCTGCCCATCCCCGTTTCGATTTTGTTGGAAGGTGAGGAAGAATCGGGCGGCGTCAATTTGCCCGGATTCCTCGACGCCAACAAGGAAGAGCTGAAGGCGGATATCGGCCTGATCTGCGATACCAATATGTGGGACGCGCAAACCCCCGCTATTGTCACCATGCTGCGCGGCCTTTGCGGTGAGGAAGTGATCATCCACGCCGCGGATCGTGATTTGCATTCGGGCTTCTATGGCATGGCAGCGGCCAATCCGAATCGGATCCTCGCAAAAATCCTGGCTGATCTTTACGATGATCAGGGCCGCATCACCTTGCCCGGCTTTTATGATGGCGTGCCGGAATTGCCCGAAAGCCTGAAGCAGCAATGGGGAACGCTTGGCTTCACCGCCGAGAAGTTCCTCGGCGTGATTGGCCTGTCCCAGCCGGCCGGTGAGAAGGGGCGTGATGCGCTGGAAATGGTCTGGTCGCGCCCGACCTGCGAAATCAACGGCATGGGCGGCGGCTATCAGGGCGATGGTTTCAAGACTGTGATTCCCGCCCGCGCTTCCGCCAAGGTGTCCTTCCGCCTGGTGTTTGATCAGGACCCGCATGCGATCCGCAAGGCCTTCCGCGCCCATGTGCTGGCGCGCTTGCCATCCGATTGCCGCGCGGAATTTATCGAACATGGCTCAGGCCGCGCCATTCGCTTCCCGGATACCGACCCTGCCTTCGCCAAGGCGCGCGCCGCGCTTTCCGATGAATGGGGCAAGCCGGCGGTCTTTATCGGCTCCGGCGGTTCCATTCCGGTCACGCATATGCTGAAGACCTCGCTTGGCATGGATGTGGTGCTGGCGGGCTTTGGCCTGGAAGATGACCGCATCCATAGCCCGAATGAGAAATACAATCTGGAAAGCTTCCAGAAGGGTATCCGATCCTGGGCACGTATTCTGGAGGCTTTGTCCAAATGAGCGCGACGCAGAACTCCGGCGCACCTGAGGCGCCGAAAACCGCCATGCAGCGTATCCTGGATACGGTGGAACGCGTTGGCAACCGCGTGCCGCATCCGGTGATGATCTTCGTCTATCTGATCATTTTCGTGGTGCTGCTCTCGGCCCTGTTGTCGCTGCTTGGTGCCAAGGTCACCTATCAGGCCTATAACCCCGCCACCGGCAAGATTGAGGAAGCAACCACCGCTGCCCGAAGCTTGCTCACCATTGACGGCATCCGTTTCATGTTCACCGGCGTGGTGCCTAATTTCATGGGCTTCAATGCAGTTGGCGTGATCATTGTTGCCATGGTGGGCGTTGGTGTGGCGGAAGAAGCCGGACTGGTGAAGGCGTTGATCCGGAAGCTGGTGATTGTGGCGCCACCGAAGCTGCTCACCTACATTCTTGTTTTTGTCGGCATTGTTTCATCCATTGCGGCGGATGCGGGCTATCTGGTGCTGATCCCGTTGGCGGCGGCGGCCTTCATGTCTGTCGGGCGGCATCCCTTGGCGGGCCTCGCCATGGCTTTTGCCGCGGTCGCTTCCGCCTTCATGGTCAATGTGATGATTGTGCCGGTGGATGGTATTCTGACCGAAATCACTAATGACGCGGCGCGGCTGGTCAATCCCAATGCGTCCATTGATCTTGCGGCGAATGTCTGGTTTTCCATCGCGTCCGTCGCGGTGCTGACGGTGCTGATTGGCGTTATCACTGAACGGGTGATCGAACCGCGCCTTGGCGCCTATACCGGTGATTATCAGGTGCCTGGTGAGAACGTGCTCTCCGATGAGGAATATAAGGGCCTGCGCGCCGCACGGAATGCCTTGTTTGGCGTGCTGGCCTTTATCGGCCTTTTGACGCTGCCGCCGGGCGCACCTTTGCGCAACCCGGAAACCGGCGCGATCATCGGGTCTTCGCCTTTTATGGGCAGTCTGATTGTTTCCATCGCGCTGATCTTTTTGGTCTGCGGCGTTGCCTATGGCCGTACTGCCGGCACCATGCGCACAGCGGGTGAGGCGATTGCCGCCATCCAAAAATCCATTGGCGCGCTGGCGGGGCTGATCCTGCTGCTGCTGGTCATCAGCCAATTCATTGCCATCTTCAATTATTCGAACATGGCCACATTGGCGGCTGTTTCCATGGCGGATTTCCTGGAAAAGCTGAACCTGCCAACGGTTGCGCTGCTGATCGGCTTTGTCATTGCGGTCTTTGGCATTGACCTGATCATCACGGCAGCCGTGGCAAAATGGGCGATTTTCGCGCCGGTCTTTGTGCCGCTGCTGATGCAGCTTGGCGTGGCGCCGGAAGTCGTGCTGGCGGCCTATCGCGTTGGCGATAGCCCGATGAATTCCATCACGCCGCTCAATGCCTATTTCGCGATGATCGTGACCTTCGCCATCAAATATCAGAAGGATGCAGGTGTGGGCACGGTGATTGCGCTGATGCTGCCCTATGTCATCGCCATTTCCGTGGTCTGGACTGCGCTTTTGGCGGCCTGGTATATGCTCGGCCTGCCTTGGGGGCTGTAGTTCATGCATGACATCACCATCATGGCCGCGATCATCATCGCGGCCGTCGTGCTTTTTGTCTGGAACCGCATTCCGGTCATTCTGGTGGCGATGGGTGTCGGCATGGCGCTTTACGCGACCGGCCTTGTGACGCTGAACCAGGCGCTATCGGGCTTTGGCGATCCTGCGGTGATGTTCATCGCGACACTTTTTGTTGTGAGTGCCGCGCTGGACCGCACTGGCGTTACCGCCTGGGCCGGGCAGATGCTGATCAAGGGCGCGGGGGAGAATAGCCGCACGCGGCTTTTTGTACTGATCGCCCTGCTGGCGGCGATGTTGACCGCGCTTATCAGCCTCAATGGCGCGATTGCGGCGCTTTTGCCGGTGGCGGTTGTCTTGGCGCTCAGGCTGCGTCTGCCGCCATCGCAATTGCTTATGCCGATGGTGTTCGCCGCGCATGCGGGTTCAAAACTGGCCTTGACCGGATCGCCAGTGAATGTGCTGGTGAGTGAGGCCGCGCTGGATGCCGGCGCGCGCGCCATCGGCTTTTTTGAATTCACCATTGTCGGCATTCCACTTCTGCTTGGTGTTATCACCATCACGCTACTGTTTGGGCGGAAGCTGCTGCCGCATCGCGCCGGTGAGACCATGAGTGCGGATTTCAGCCGCCATGCCACCACGCTGGTTGAACAATACCGGCTGAAGGAGGGGTTGTTTCGGTTGCGGCTGCGCGCCACTTCGCCGCTGATTGGTCAGCCCCTTTCAGCATTGCAGGAAAACACCTGGGGAGGGCTTCGCCTTGTCGCGGTGAATGATGGCGAAACCGGCGACAGGCTACGCCGCCCCACCATGGCGGAGGGTGATTTCCTGCTTGTCTCCGGTCAGGCTGAGGATGCGGCGCGCCTTGCCACTGAACAGCATTTGGCCTTCCGGCTTGAAAACAGCGATGAGGATTTGCGCGATAGCCTGTTCAATCGGAGTTCCGGCCTTGCTGAGGTGATGATCCCGCCGCGGTCGGAAATGATCGGACAGACCGCCTATCAGGGCATGATTACCGAAAGCGGTGATCTGGTGGTGATTGCCATTCAGCGCGGTGGTGCTGATGTGGGCGCTGAGCCGGTGCAGTTGCAGGCAGGCGATACCATGTTGTTGCAGGGTACCTGGAAGGCGCTGGATACGCGGCTGGCGGATCCGCAAGTGCTGGTGGTGAATTCGCCCGATACCGTGCGCCGTCAGGCCGTGCCGCTTGGTGCCGGCGCCTGGACCACGATCGGCGTGCTGGCCGGCATGGTGTTCTTCCTTGCGACGGGATTATTGCCTGGTGCAGTCGTGGGTATCGCGGCCTGCTTCATTCTGGTCCTGTCGCGCGTCTTGACCGTGGATCAAAGCTATCGCGCGATTGACTGGACAACGGTTATCCTGGTCGCGGCGATGATGCCGCTTTCCACCGCCATGGTGCAGACCGGCGCAGCGCAATTGATGGCGGATGGCCTGGTTGCCATGGCGGCAGGTGGCAGCCCGATGATCCTGCTCGCAGGGCTATTCGTGCTGACTGCGGTGCTTGGCCAATTGATCAGCAACACCGCAACGGCGCTGATCATCATTCCCGTTGGGGTCGCCGCCGCAACTTCCATGGGGATTTCGCCGGTGCCCGTGCTGATGAGCATCGGTATCGCCGCCGCTGCCGCCTTCCTGACGCCAATTGCGACACCAACCAACCTTATGGTCATGCGCCCGGGCGGTTATGCCTTTGGAGATTACTGGAAATTCGGCCTGCCGATGATGATCTGGTTCTTCATTGTCTGCGTCTTCATTGTGCCCTTGATCTGGCGGTTCTGAAGCATGGCGGGTATCTCGCGCGTCTTGCTTGCTGGCACTGCGCTATTTGCGGCGCTGCCGGTGTTGGCGCAGACGCCAGCACCGCAAGAAGCCGATCCTGCCGGCACCTTTGCCTTCCTGCTCGAGAATGACACATTCTCCGGCAATGATCGTTATTACACCAATGGATTTCTGTTTGCCTGGCGCGCGCCTTCCTATGATCCGCCGGCCTGGCTTGCGGGGCTGACGGAAGGGCCGAACCTGTTCTTCCCAGGCGGCGGTGTGACGCGGTGGGGCCTTAGTTTCGGGCAAAAGAAATTCACGCCGGAAGATACGCTGGCGACCAATCCGGACCCGAAGGATAGGCCCTATGCCGCCTGGCTTTATGGCGCGGTGACGCTGCATTCCTATACGCCGCGGGAATTGGGCACGCTGGAATTGCAACTTGGTGTTGTGGGGCCATCGGCGCTTGGCGAATGGGTGCAGAATACCACGCATGACCTGATGCGCATTGATCGCGCCTATGGCTGGGATTACCAGATTCGCGATGAACCCGGCATCAATCTGGTGACGAACCGGCAATGGCGGATGAATGGCGAACCCGATTCCGGCGGGCGGCGATTTGGCCTGGTGCCAAGCCTCGCGGCCAGTCTTGGAAATGTGCATACCTATGCGGCAGCGGGCATGCTGCTGCGTTACGGGACAGAGCTTGAGGCCGATTTCGGCCCGCCGCGCGTCCGCCCCGTTTCCGCTGGTTCGATTTTCTTCCAACCAACCGGGCGCTTCGGCTGGTATGTCTTTGGCGGCGTTGAAGGCCGCGCGGTGGCCCGTGATATTTCGCTGGATGGCAATACCTGGCGCGATAGCCGCAGCGTTGACCGCGAAGTGCTGGTGGGCGATGCCAGCCTTGGTTTTGCGCTGATTTTTTCAAGCACACGCCTGACCGCAACCTATACGATTCGCAGCAAGGAATTCGAAACCCAGCGCGAAGCCTCACAATTCGGCTCGCTCAGCATTGCCTTCAGGTTCTGATTGCTGAGCCGCAATAGGCGCAAGAGAGATACCCTGCACAGCGGCGCGACACTTGGCCAATAGGCGCTGCCCCCGCCAAGGCTCAAGATAAGATCAAGAATGTCTTGGCGTCATCGCCAATAGACACAGGGGGCATGCAAAATGGGATCAAAATGGGCCGGTGCGGCCGTGCTGGGTCTGATGGTGGGTGCCTCACCTGCCTTCGCGCAACAGCCCACCATGGAAGAGCTGATGCGGCGCATTGATGCGCTGCAACAGCGCGTGAATGAACTTGAACGCGAACGCCGCCCGCAGCGCCCCGCCGCCGTGGCAGCGCCAGCACCTGCGCCCGCACCGGCACCAGCCGCGCCGACACGCGCCGCAGCACCGCGCAGCGCGCCCGCAGCAGCACCAGCGGCACCAGTCACCGCCGCCGCCGCGCCTGCGCCACGCACGCCCGAGGCTGTGCGCGCCGAGGTGGATGAGGCGCTGCGCGGTAGCCTTGATGGGCTTGCCATGCGCATTCCGAATACGGATACGACCGTGCGGCTTTACGGCTTTCTCCGCCTGACCGCGTACCGCGATTTCAATGGGCGCAACCCAACCGATGCGGCTTCCGTGCAGGGTATTCCTCTGACGGCGAGAAACTCGCAGTCCGGCGATGGCGACATCACCGCACGCAGTTCGCGCTTCGGCTTTGATACGCGCAGCGATACCGCTTGGGGCCGTTTGGATACCACCATCGAAGGCGATTTCCGTGGCGAAATCGTGCAAGGCGGTGACCTTGCCTTCCGCATCAGGCAGGCCTTTGCCGAATTGACGCGCGATGATTGGAGCTACCTGCTCGGCCATACCAATAGCCTCTGGAATGAGGGGCTGACCGAGGCGCTGCACGACGCCACCAACCTCAATCAATCCTTCATCCGTCAGGCACAATTCCGTGTTTCGCATCGCTTCGGGGGCAATTGGACCCTGCAAGGATCAATTGAATCCTCCTTCGGCGATATCCTCACGCAGGATGGGCCGGCCTTGTCGCCGGTGCGGTTTGATGGCGGCGCCACGCCCGCCTTTGATCAAATGCCCGATCTGCTCGCGCGCCTGACCTGGCGCGATGGCGCGGAGGAATATGTGCTGCGCGGGCTGTTCCGGCAGCTATCGCTTGAGCCGGATGGCACCACACTGGGTCCAAGGCCAAGCGAAAGCACCCCGGGCTGGGGCTTGGCTGCGCATACGCGCCTGCCGCTTGGCAAATGGATTTCTGCCCTCGGCCGGGATGAGCTGATGCTGATGGGCTATTATGGTGAGGGGATCGGCCGCTATTTCGCCGGCAATACCTTTGGCCAGGGCGGCATTTCCGACATCATCACGGCAACCGGCATGGATTACAGCCTGGAATCCGTGCCGAGCTACGGCGGCACCATTGGCTATCGGCGGTTCTGGTCTGATTTCGTGCGGAGCACGGTTTCCTATGCCTATGCGCGGCAGGATTTCCCATCCTCCATCCGCTTCGCAGCCGGATCGAATGGCGCGCTGGCGCGCAACCGCGAAATGCAGCAGGTCATTGCCAATCTGATCTGGAGCCCCTTTGCCGATCGCCCGACCAGCCGCATGCCCTTTGGCTGGCTTGATCTGGGATTGGAATATGTC
This sequence comes from Roseomonas sp., assembly GCA_020249865.1. Taxonomy (GTDB): domain Bacteria; phylum Pseudomonadota; class Alphaproteobacteria; order Acetobacterales; family Acetobacteraceae; genus Neoroseomonas. Next base: position 34,144 of record JADCEV010000057.1, read on the forward strand.
TTCAGCCGGCGTGATCTTGAAGATGGCGCGGCAGCGGTCGGTTCAAATGGCGTCGGCCATGGCATTGCCAATCGCCTGCTGGCCGTTGGCATTGTGCGCTTCTGAAATCGCCAGACAATGCCACAGGAAAAAGCCGACCATGGTGGTTTGGAGCATTTTCAAGCAAAGAGGTCACACTTTGCGGCTCGGAAAATGCGACCAAAAAACTGTCTAGGGCGTGTCCAGTGAACGAAGGTGAACGGGACGCGCACTAAGCGTCAGTTCTGCCACCATGGCCGGCCAGGCTGGAAACCGCGGCCCTTGCGGGACGTCTCTGCATGGCGTGCGGTGATGTTTCTCCAGCTTTGGGGTGAAGCGGGTCAGGTCATCACCTGACCCGCTCAGTCTTCAGGCCTGGGCGGCCGGCACGGCGATAAAGGCCGGCTTGCCATCACGCAGGATGCGCACCGCAACCGCACCACCCGCGGCATTCGCCTCACGCAGCGCGCGCACCACGGCATCCGCATCATCGGTTGCGGCAGCGCCGACACCCACGATCACATCGCCCCGGCGCAAACCAGCTTCCTGGGCGCGTGAATTCGGCTCCACCGCCTGCACCAGCGCGCCCTTGGCATCATTGGGCAGGCGGAGTGATGCACGCGCTTCCGGCGTGATCGGCGCCAGCGAAACACCAATGCGTGGCGCGTTGGATTCCTCCGCTCCCGCACGGGTGCGTTCCGTGCCGGGCTGCGCAGCGATCTCCACGCGAAGGCTCCGTTCCGCGCCATCGCGCCAGAGCTTCAGATCAGCCTTCGCACCGGGGCGGAGTTCCGCCACGCTGCGCGCCAGATCACGCGGGTTGCGCACTGGTTTGCTGTCCAGCGCGGTCACCACATCACCGGGCTGCAGGCCGGCCTTGGCGGCGGGGCTGTCACGTTCCACACCCGCCACAAGCGCGCCGCGCGGGGCTTCGCTGCCATTCGCGGGCAGTTTCAGCGCTGCCGCCATGGCCGCATTCACCGGCTGGGTGGAAACACCAATGAAGCCGCGCTCCACCTGGCCTTTCTCACGCAACTCAGCGACCACGCGCTTCACCATATTGGACGGCACGGCAAAGCCGATGCCAACCGAACCGCCAGTCGGGCTGAAGATCGCGGTATTCACGCCAATCACGCCGCCATCGCGGGCGAAAAGCGGGCCGCCGGAATTGCCCTGATTGATCGGCGCATCCACCTGAATGAAATCATCATAGGGGCCAGCGCCAATGTCGCGGCCGGTTGCGGAAACCACGCCCGTGGTCACGGTGCCGGACAGGCCATAGGGATTGCCCATGGCCACCACCCAGTCGCCGGGCTGCGCGCGATCGGAATCGCCCAAGGCCACGAAGGGCAGCGGTGCGCCGGCTTCCACCTTGAGCAGCGCGATATCGGTGCGTGAATCACGGCCAACCAGGCGCGTGGCCAATTCGCGGCCATCTTCAAGCTTCACGGTAATGCGGCTGGCGCCATCCACGACATGGTTGTTGGTCACGATGAAACCGGCAGCATCAATGATGAAGCCCGAACCCGTGCCCTGCACGCGGCCCTGGCCGGGGTTGGGCATCCCCGCTTCAGCGCGCGGTGCCTTGCCGGCGACATTGATGGTGACAACGGCGGGGCGCACGGCCTTCACCAGCTCGGCAAAGCCGGCGGCAGGCGCGGCGCGGTCAAGCGTGATGGCCGGGGCCACGGGGGCGGGGGCATTCTGCGCATGCACGGCAAGGCCGGTGAGCGCGGTTGAGCCAAGCAAAAGGCCGAGCAGCGCATAGCGCGCAGTGCGGCGGGCGGGGCTGGATGTAGCCATGTGTTGTTTTCTCCATCTCAAGGGCAGGGCGCTCATTCGCTTCGCCTTGACTGCCAAAATGGAGAAAGCCTGCTGTAAAGTCCCGAACGCGAAGCTGAAATGATTTTCAGGATCGGGCCTTCGCACCTGAAAGATCTACTGTCACGCGAAGCCCTGGCGCGGCGTCTGACAATACCGGCGCCGCGCCATGCAACTTCGCCACCGCCGCCACCAGCGCCAGGCCAAGCCCGCTGCCCGGCGTGCCGCGGCTGCGGTCCAGCCGATAGAAGCGGCGCAGCACGCGCGCGCGTTCTTCTGGTGGCACGCCCGGCCCATCATCGGCCACTACCAGCACCGGGCCTGCACGCAGGGTCACGCGCAGGGTCTGCCCGCCATGCATCAGCGCATTATCCATGAGGTTCGTGAGCATCTGGCGCAGCAGCGCCGCATCGCCATGCAGGCGCTGACCGGGTGCGATGTGTACTTCAAGCCTTTTGCCGGCTTCTTCCGCGACAACGGCATAAGCCTCGGCCAGTGTGGTGACGAGCGCAGAAAGATCCACCACCGGCGCTTCCCGTGGCGGCAAAGGCGGGCCAGCTTCAAGCTGCGCGATGCGGAGCAGGGCGGTGAAAGTGCCAAGCACCGTATCCAATTCGGCCAAGGCCGCTTCAAAGGCTGCGCTATCGGCATTGGGGTCGCGCGCGCGCGCGAGTGCGGCTTCCAGCCTTTGCCGCAGACGGGAAAGCGGGCCGCGCAAATCATGCGCGACATCCACCGTGACTTGCCGCATGCCCTCAATCAGCGCTTCTTGGCGATCGAGCAGCGTATTCACCGTGCCCGCCAGCCTGTCGAATTCATCGGCGCTGCCTGCCAAGGGCAGGCGCCGCGCCAGATCGCCGCGCATCACCTGTTCGGCAGCTTCTGAGACGCGGCGAAGCCGAAATTGCAGCCCGCGCGCCATGAACAGCCCAAAGCCGAGCCCGATCAGCACCGCCACCGCACCCGCGGCGAGCAGGGTGGTGGCAAGGGTTGAAGCCGTATCCAGCACCGCGCCGAATTCAGCCGCGACCAGCAGCGTAAAACCGTTGGAAATGCCGATGCCGAGCGTGCGCACCGGCCCCTCAGGTGCGCGCAGCGTGACAAAACCACGCAAGCCTGCCGGCGCGCCGGAAAGCCGCGGTGAACCCGCCACGGGCCGCCCATCCGGCAAGCGGAGCTGCACCAGAATGGCGCTTGGCGTGCGGTCCCGCGTGCGGGCTTCCACCGCGCGCGTTAGGCCAATCATGCCAAAGCGCTGGAAGTCGCCAATCAGCAATTCGGCTTCCGCGCGGATGGTGCTGTCGAGCGCTTCCTCAAGGGCGGCGGAACTGCGCAGCCAGCCAAGCCCGAGGCCAAGGGCGGAAATGCCCAGAACGCCAAAGGCGGTCAGCAGCGCGGTGCGTAGCGCGAAACTACGCAGCAGCCGCCCAAGTGCACTCACTTCGGCGCACCAAGCATATAGCCAACACCGCGCATGGTCTGAATGGGCGCAGGCAAGCCTTCAAGCGAAAGCTTGCGGCGCAAACGGCTGACATGAACCTCAACCAAATTGGTCGAAGGATCGAAGTTCAAATCCCACACGCCTTCCAGCAGCATGGTCTTGGTCAATACCTGGCCCGGGCGACGCAGCATGAATTCCAACAGGCGCATTTCTGTTGGCAGCAATTCCACCGGCTGGCCATTGCGCCGCACGACACGCTTCAGCAAATCCATTTCAATATCGCCAACTTGCAGCAATACGGGATCGCTTGTTGGTGTTGGCCGGCGCGCCAGGGCCGCAATGCGCGCGCGGAGTTCGCTGAAGGCAAAAGGCTTGGCCAGGTAATCATCCGCCCCCGCATCAAGCCCTTCGACGCGGCGTTCCACCTCTCCCAGCGCGGTCAGCACCAGAACAGGCGTGGTAATGCCGGAAGCCCGCAGCGCGCGCAGAATGGTAAGGCCATCCGGCCCCGGCAGCATGCGATCCGTCACAATCACATCCCAGGGCTCACCAGCGGCGAGCAACATGCCATCCCGGCCCGTGCGCGCCACCTGCACGACATGGCCAATTTCCTGCAGACCCTTGGCGATATAATCGGCAGTCGCCTTATCGTCTTCGATCAGCAGGATGCGCATGGGGCGCGGATATTACTCCAGCGTCGCAATGGCAACCGCCAGGCGGCAGCCCTGGGCGAATTCCGGCACATCCACATATTCATGCACGGTATGGATTTCCGCCTGACCCGCGCCGAAGGTCACGGTCGGCACGCCATGCTTCACCAGCCAATTCGCATCCAGCCCGCCGGCGGACACCATGGTCACTGGCTCAAGCCCCATGGATTGGGCGGCTTTCTTGGCGCGCTGCACGGCGGGATCATCTTCAGACATCAGGAAGGGCGGATAGGCGGTGCGGGCCTGGAAAGTAACCTCGGCCATATTGCCATCGGCATCCTTCACTTCGCCCTTGGCCTTGTTGAAGGCGGCTTCGAAGGCTTCGGTGATCTTGACCGCAAAGGCCGCATCCGTGCTGCGCGCTTCGCCCACCAGATGGACGTAATCGGTCACGACATTGGTGGCATCGCCAGCGGGCTTGCCATCCTTGCCGCCAAAGATGCCGACATTGGAAGAACCCTTGCCTTCCGGCTGCTCCACCTTGCCGAACCAGCCGGCACGACGTGCCTCGGTCAGCCCGATGGAAGCGACCAGTGTTGAGGATATGCCGCGTTCCGGCGCGACACCGGCATGCGCTGCCTTGCCCTTGATGGTGACTTCCCAATTCTGCTGGCCAACGGCGCCAATAGTGAGCAGGGCCGCATGGGTGCTATCCACATTGAAGCCCATCACGGCGCCGCCCAGATCCTTCGGGTCCAATTCCCGCGCGCCATGCAGGCCGCTTTCCTCGCGCACCGTGAACAGCATCGTGATCGGCGGATGCGGCAGCTTGTGGTCGATCAGGGTTTTCGCCAGTGCGATCAACACCGCGCAGCCCGTGCCATTATCACCGCCCAAAGCCGTGGTGCCATCGGAGACGATCCGGTCCCCCTCCCGCCGCGGCTTCGCACCTTTGCAGAGCGGCACGGTATCCATATGCGTGGAGAACAATAGCCGTGGGCCAGGCTTGGTGCCTGGCAGATCAACAATCAGATTGCCCACTTCGGTCGGCAGCTTGATGCGTTGATGCACCGTGTCATAGCGGATGGCGCTTGCCGGCACGCCAACTTGCTTCAGCTCATCCACAATGGCAGCGCCGATGGCGGCTTCAAACCCTGTTACGCTGTCAATCGCGAGCAAGCGGATCAGCATGTCTGTCGCGTAATCAACATCAACAATCTTGGCGGTGCTGTTCATGGTTTTTTCCTTTTGGTCCTGGACTATCGCGGCACGTTACCGCGTCGCGAGAAGGGGCCTCAGGGCGTCAAGCACGCCCGTCAGCATGATTTGTGCGCCGATGCAGAGCAGCACGAAGGCGGCAAGCTTGGCCGCGATCAGCATGCCTGTCGGGCCAAGCCGGCGGGCGACCGCGGCGGCATTGGCATAGGCGACCCAGACAATGATGGCGACGGTGGCCGCAATCAGCGTGAAGGCCAGCATATTCATGACGATGCCGCTGATTTCAGAGGAACGCCGTTCCGCAGATAGCGCGATGGAGGCAGCGATGGTGCCCGGACCGGTCGTGAGCGGCAGGGTCAGCGGGAAGAAGCTCATGCGCTCAACCGGGGCGGTATCCAGGGCGGCGGGGGCCTGGCTTTCGCGGCGCTGATTGTCATCTTCCTCATTCAGCATTTGCCAGCCGGCCACCGCGACCGTCAGGCCGCCCGCGATCCGCAAGGCTTCCAGTGAAATGCCGAAGAAGCCAAGTATGGGCGTACCAAGGAAAAGTGCGGCTAGCAGCACAATGAAGCTATTGATGGCGATGGACCGTGCCAGGCGCGCGCGTTCCTGTTCGGTCAGCCAGCGCGTCATGCCATGGAAGATCAGCGCCCCGGCGGGCGGGTTGATGATGCTGATCAGCGCCGAAAAGCCAAAGAGCCAGGCGGCAAACAAATCCCCGAAAATGGCCGAAGCGGTCATGATGCCTTGCCCGATACCCGAAACGCGCCTGCCACCGGCGGCAAGTCCAGACTTCCTGTTCCGGCGGCGCGGCGCATGGTCATTGAAAGAAAGGCGTTACTGCAAGGCCGCGTTGCCCGTTAGGCAATTCAGCCCCGGGGCTGTGCGCTGCATCCCATTGGCTGGTCTGCCACACCAAACGGGTCGCCCGCGCATGGGGGTTCCATCCCGTCGTGAAACGACGAAAACCCGTTGCACAAAACGTGCAACGGGTTTTATAGGCCTATATGCCGCCCGGATAGGCGGCACTGACAATGCCCCGGAAGCGGCGCCGAAGCGCCGCCAAGGGACTGTCAGATCAGCCGCGAGCCCGAGGAGCCGGGGCCGGAGCCGGGGCGGGTGCCGGGGCCGGCGGAGCAGGCTCGGAAGCGCAAGCGGCGAGCAGCGCGGCCGGGGCCAGGATGGCGGCCACCGCAGCCTTGCGGAGCAGCGCCTTGCGGGTCATTTCTTTGGATTCGGTGTTCATGTTGCACATCCAGGTTGCTAGAGACTAGGAAACGATCCAGATAAAAAGCAAATATGAGTGGGTTGTCAAACCCTTTTCTTGCATGGAATGTGAAGTTTCAGGAGTTGGACGCGTGAAACGGTCTTGGGATAGGCCAGAATTCGATGCCAAGGGGCTGGTTGCAGCGCCGCCGGCCCTTATTTCGCGTCGCGCCAGCCTTTTGCGGGGCGTCGCTGGCCTTGCCGGCATGCTGGCGCTGGTGGGCTGCGCGGCCTCTGAGGGCGATTCGCTGGAGCCGATGGCGGCCCACGAAGCAGAGGAAGAGCTTGGCCATACGCCAGAGGAACCCCCGCCCGTTGTCGCTGGCGAGGCCCTGGATGGGGCGCTTTTGCGGCGCTTTTACGCGCGGCGTGACTTTGAACCGGTCTGGACCACGCGTGAAGCCGAAGCCAGGGCCTTCAAGGCGAAAGTGCTGCGCGCGCGGGAACATGGCCTGGATCCCGAATTATTCCAGGCCGATTTGCTGCGGCGCATTGACAGTTTCCCGCCCGACCGGCGCGAATTGCTGCTGACCCATGCGGTGCTGACCTATGCCGAGGCCTTGGCCTTTGGCGCCTTGCCACCCAGCCGGCGCAAGGACCGGGAAGCGCTGAAGCGCGAACCGGTGGATGTGACCGAAGTGCTGCATGAAGTGCTGGATGGCCCCGATCCCGTCGGCGCCATCGAAGCGCTGGCACCGCAAACCCCGACCTATCAGGCCTTGCGTGAGGCGCTACAGCGCCACCGGACATCATTGCGACCGGATCGCAACCGGGTGAACCGTTTGCGCGTGATTGAGGCCAATCTGGAACGCCAGCGCTGGCTGCCGCGTGAACTGCCGGCTGATCGCGTCTGGGTGAATGTGCCCGACCAGCAGCTTGTGCTCTATCGCGATGATCGGCCGGTATTCGTGACGCGCGTTGTCGTGGGTGAGGCGACAGATCGCAAGCAAAGCCCGGAACTGCATACCGTCATTGAATCGGCGCTGTTCAACCCGCCCTGGATCATCCCGAGCGACATTGTGGAAGCGGATATCCGCCCCATGCTGCAGCGCGATCCGCTTTACCTGGTGAAGAACAAGATCACCCTGCTGCCGAATGGCGATGCGAAGCAGGCGCCGGGCCCGCAAGCGGGGCTTGGCGCCGTGATGTTCGAAATGCCCAATCGCTTTGATGTCTATCTGCATGATACGCCGGATAAGGAAGCCTTCAGCCGCGACAATCGCCGCCTCAGCAATGGCTGCATTCGCGTGCAAAACCCGCTGGAATTGGCTGCGCTGCTGATGGATGAACCGATGGATGTCATCCAGAAAAAAGTCGCAACCGGGGATACGCTGCGCAAATCCCTGCCCGAGCCTGTGCCGGTTTTTCTGCTGTATCACACTGCCCTTGCTTCCCCCGGGCGTGATGTGGAAATCCGCCCAGATTTCTACGGCCGGGATGAGGCGCTGTGGCTGCGCCTGCAAAAGGCAGCACCTGAAACGGGAACCCGCAGGACCGGCGCCATGGCCGTGACCACAACGCGGTCCTTATCCGCCTCTCCGCCCGCGCGGGCTGCGACGCCACCGGCCGTGACGCGGCCACCGGTGCAGCGGCGAAGCTGATAAGGGCATATCACGTTCAGATGGAAAATCTGAACGTGTGAAGATGCTCGAAAAACAAAGATATAGAGCGTGTTGCGTGAACACATGTGAACGCAACACGCTCTAGCACCAAGCTGAAATATGCGGCACTTCAGCTGCGGCTTGTAACCTGCACGCTTGATTCAAGCCCAAGCGCGGCAGCCAGGGTTTCCAGCCGCCGCAATACGCTTTCGCCGGCAAAAACGCCGCTGCCTTCCAGAAGTCGCAGGATCAGCCGCCCACCACGGCGTTCCAAGGATGTGCCCGCCAGCAAGACCGTCGTACCACCGGAAAGCGTATAGGCCAGGCGAAACGCCGCGCCCAAAATCTCCGCCCGCCGCAACGTGCCGACATCCAACAGCAAGCGCGCGGAGGGCAGGAAAGGCGCATCCGTCTCCGCTTCGTACCGAAGGGCCGCGGCAAGGGCCAGGAAAGCGCGGCCATGATGATCAAAGCCGACACCGGGCTGACGGAGCACGCGGAAAAAGGCGTGTTCGGCACGGTAATCAGGATGATCATGGCTGCCGATATCGCTCACCCAACAGGCAGCTTCGCGCAGGCCAAGGGCAAGTGGCGATTCATCTTCAAACAAGGGCGCGGTCCAGGCGAAAAGCGCGGGCGGCATGGTCTGGTCGCGGCCGAAACGCAGCGCCATGTCGTGCGCGGCGGCCAGAAGCGGATCCCGCTTGCGCTCAGCCGCATCAAGCAGGCGCGCATACCAGCCTTCACGCAAGCCATTGGCGCTGAAAATCACGCGGCGCGCGCCGCTGGCGCGCAATAGCCGGCGCAGCACCAGCGCTGCAAAGGGTAAATCCGCCAGGCGCTTGCTGGGCGCGCCTGGCATGCGTTCCAGCGTGCGGCGCGTGGCGGCCATCAATACACCGGAAAGATCGCGCGCTTCTTCGCGCGTCAGCGCATAATGATGGACAATGGAAAGCGGATAGCCTGTTTGCGCCATATGCATGCGCGCCATGGCGCGCCAGGCGCCGCCCACCAGATACAAATCCCGCCCCGCAGCGTCATGCAGCCAGGGGTGACGCGCCAACTCCTCGGTCACGATTGCGCGCGCCTTGCCGATATCCTCCTTGGCGCGATCGGCCAAGCGAATCGTGCCAATCGGCAGGCTAGCGCTTTTGCCCTGCGCGCCCTGGCTGAGCGCCACCAATTCCAGTGAACCACCGCCGATATCGCCAAGCAGGCCATCCGCGCCGGGAAAGCCGAGCAGCACGCCATCGGCGGAAAGTCGCGCTTCCTCATCCCCCGTCAGGATATGGATCGGCACGCCGGGCAGTTTTTCGCCAAGGGCCGCGACAAAAGCCGCGCCATTCGATGCATCACGCACCGCAGCAGTCGCCAAAACCTCAATCGGTGCGGCACCCATGGCACGCGCCACCGCATGGTAGCGCTGCATGATCGTCAGCGCCTGCGCCACCGCATCGGGATTGAGCTGCCCCGTATCATGCAGCCCACGGCCAAGCCCTAGCACGGCCTTTTCGTTGAAGATGGCAACAGGATTACGCCCGCGCCCTTCAAAGACCACAAGGCGCACGGAATTTGACCCCAAATCCACCACGCCGCAGCGCATGGTCGTGGTTGCATGGCCCGTTCGGGCGCTGAGCGCGGCGCCGTCCATCAATCCTGCTTCACACGATCTTGCCGCTGTCGCCGCGCACCGCGCGCCAAGGCGCTGCCACGTCCCGAAAGCGATGGGTTGGTCATGAAATACTCATGCGCCGAGACGCCATTCTCGGGCGCTTCGATGCGCGCCCAATGGCCATCCGGGCCAAGCTGCCAGCTTTGCAGCGTGTCCTTCAGATTGATCACCATGATCTGATCCAGCACCTGCGCATGCACGGTGGCGTTTTCCACAGGCACCATGGTTTCCACACGCCAATCCATATTGCGCGCCATCCAATCGGCGGAGGAGATATAAACCTTGGCGCGGCGCGATGGCAGCCTATGCCCATTGCCAAACACATAAATGCGCGAATGTTCCAGAAAGCGCCCGACAATGGATTTCACGCGGATATTGTCCGAAAGCCCAGGCACGCCAGGGCGCAGGCAGCAAATGCCGCGCACAATCGCATCCACCTTCACGCCCGCCTTCGACGCTTCATACAAGGCATCAATCAGCGTTTCATCCACCAGCGAATTCATCTTGATCCAAATCGCCGCCGGCTTGCCTTCCTTGGCGAAGGCGACTTCCTGCCGGATCAGCGCCAGCAAGGTGGGCCGCGTGGTCAGCGGTGAAAAGGCAAGTTTTTCCATCGTCTCCGGCCGCGCATAGCCGGTCATGTAATTGAACAGCTTGGCGGCATCGCGCGTCAGCGCCGGATCGGCCGTGAAATAGGAAAGATCCGTATAGATGCGCGCCGTGACCGGGTGGTAATTCCCCGTGCCGAAATGCGCATAGGATCGCAAATGTGACCCTTCGCGCCGCACCACCAAACTCACCTTCGCATGCGTCTTCAATTCAACAAAGCCGAAAACCGTCTGCACGCCAGCCGCTTCCAATTCGCGGGCCAGCGCAATATTGCGTTCCTCATCAAAGCGCGCCTTCAATTCCACAATACCGGTGACACTTTTGCCGGCCTCGGCCGCTTCGATCAGTGCCTTGGCAATTGGGCTGTCGCGCGTGGTGCGATAAAGCGTTTGCTTGATCGCAATCACATTCGGATCGCGCGCGGCCTGCCTCAGGAATTGCACCACCACATCGAAGCTTTCGTAAGGGTGATGCACCACAATATCCTTGGCGCGGATTGCGGCGAAGCAATCACCGCCGAAATCCAGGATGCGTTCGGGAAAGCGCGGCGTATAGGGCGTGAACAGCAGATCAGGCCGATCATCCACGATCAATTGCGTGAGATCGGAAAGCCCCAGCAGCCCATCCACCACGAATACTTCTGACCGCGGCGCATCCAATTCCTCGGCCACGAAATCAAGCATATCGGAAGGCGTATTGGCGGTGACGGAAAGCCGGATGGCGCGCCCGCGCCTGCGGCGCTTGAGCGCGCTTTCATAGGAACGGACCAGGTCTTCGGCCTCTTCCTCGAATTCCACATCCGTGTCGCGGATCAGGCGAAACAATCCGCTTTCCGCCATGATGAAGCCGGGAAACAGCCTGTCCAGGAATAGCAGGATCACATCTTCCAGTAGGACAAAGCGCATCGCACCCGACCCCCGGCGCGATGGCAGGCGAATGAAACGCTCCACCTGCGGCGGCAGCGGCAAAAGGGCGCGCATGGTGCCGCCATCTTCTTCGCGCACCAGCTTGAAGACCAGGCAAAGCGCGAGATTGGCGATGAAGGGAAAGGGATGCGCAGGGTCAACGGCCAGCGGCGTCAGCACCGGAAAGACGCGGTCCATGAACCATTCGTCCAGCCATTCGCGATCAGCCTCGGTCAAATCGGGCCGATCCACCACCATCAGATGCGCCTCGCGCAGCATGGCGCGTAGCGCCCGCCAGGATTCCTGCTGGCCATCAATCAGCGCGCGCGCGCGTTCATGAATGGCGGCAAGCTGCTGTGCCGGCGTCAGCCCATCAGGCGATGGCGTGACCACCCCGGCGCGATCCTGCCCGACCAGACCCGCCACGCGCACGGAATAGAATTCATCCAGGTTATTTGCTGAAATCGCCACAAAGCGCAGCCGTTCCAGCAGCGGATGGCGCGCATTGCCCGCTTCTTCCAGCACGCGCTGATTGAAGGCAAGCCAGGAAAGCTCCCGATTGCTGAAGCGCGCCGGGCTTTCCGCCAGCGGGAAGGCTTCGATGTCGGGCATCATGTCACTCATGCCGCAAGGCTATAGCAGAGGGGTAGGGGATGGCGAGGGGAGGCGCGCCTCTGTCTCAGAATCATCACAAAGCTGAGGGGCTTCCAGCCATTCGGCCAGGGCCAGCCGCGCCAGGGCGCGCGTGATCCGCCCGCCCAAGCCAAGGGCTGCGTGATCCAGCCGCGCCACCGCTTCGGCAAGGCTCGCCGCATCGCGTGGCAAGCGGGCAAGCAGCCAGGCCTGCATCTCAGGCTCTACCCGCAATTGCCGATCCGCGAGGAATTTGCCGAGCAAGGCGCGCAGCAGCGCATCCGATGCGGGGCCAATGCCAACGGCCTGTGTGGCGCGCAAGCGGCTTGCCAGGTCGGGCAGGCGCACCGGCCAACGCGCCGGCGCTTCGCGGCCGATCAGTAAAAGTGTTTCGCCACGTTCAGCGCAGAGATTGATCACATGCAACAGCGCCGCCTCATCCGCCACGCAATCGGCATCATCAATCACGCTGCCCTGGGGTGCCGGAGCGGGCAGGCCGCGCAAGCCCATGCCATCCAGCCAACGCCAGCCGAAACGTGCGGCTGCCGCGCGCGCCAGATGCGTCTTGCCGAGGCCCGTTGCACCAAACAGCGCGAGCCGGCCAAGCGGCCAGGCTTCCGGCTTGGCCAGCCAGCTTCGCGCCGCGTCATTGCTGGCATCGGCAATCACATCACGCGCGTCTGAGGAAGCCGCAACCGGCAGCGGCAGGGCCAATTGGCGCATCATTGCCCGGTCCGTGGCGGGTCGAGATAAAGCGGGCTTTCCAGATATCGTCGCAGCCAATAGCGCGCCACCACACCAATCGCCGCCGCCATGGGCACGGCGAGCAAAACGCCGAGAAACCCAAAGGCAACGCCGCCGGCAAACAGCGCGAAAATCACCCAAACCGCATGCAATTCCACCCGATTGCCGAGCAGATAGGGGTAGATGATGTAGCCTTCGATGCCCTGGCCAATCACGAAAATCGCCACAATGACCAGCACTTCCTCCCAGGATCCGAATTGCCCGATGGCGAGCAATACGGCGGTGGCAAAGCCGGTCAGTGAACCGACATAGGGAATGAAGGTCAGGAAGCCCGACATGATGCCGATGGTGATGCCAAGCTCCAGCCCCGCGAAATGCAAGGCGAAGGCATAAAAAATCCCAAGTCCCAGACAGCACAGCAATTGCCCGCGCAACCAGGCGGATAGCACGCGGTCCGTATCGCGCGCGATTTGCCGGATCACATTGGCGCTGCGGCGCGGTAGCCAGCTTTCAATGCGCGTCAGCATGGCCTGCCAATCACGCAGCAGATAAAAGGCAACAACCGGCGTCACCACCACAAAGGTGAAAACACTGAATAGCGCAAAGCCGCCGCCAATCAGCCGTGTCGCGGCGCTGCCCAGCCAGGACAGCATGGACCCTGCCTGGTTGATCGCCAATTCGCGCAAGCGCTGGTCCATCATCTCGGGGCCCAGCGTGTCTTCAAGCCTGGTCAGCAATTCGCGCAAGGCCTGCCCGACACCGGCAATATAGGCCGGCAGGCGCTGCACCAGCACGCCAAGCTGCGCGAGAATGAGGGGGTAGAGCAGCAGCAGCGCCATCAACGTCACGGCGGCCAGCAGCGTCACCAAAAGAAAGGCGCCAAGGCCACGCGGGATGCCAAGCCGCGCCAAGCGTGTCGCGAGCGGATCAAGAAAATACGCAATGGTCGCGGCCAGCACGAAGGGCGTGAGAATGCCCTGGAACAGCCAAAGGCTGAACAGAAGCGCAAGGCCGCAGCCCAGAAACAACGCCCAGCGCTGTCCGCGTGTTGCCGTGCGCGGCCCTGTTGGGGGTGCGATCACGGGCCGCGCGGAGATGGGCGGGCGCTGATCGCTCATGGAGCTCCGCCGGCGGTGCGTCGCGCCGCCTGCGCCACATAGGCCGCACCCGAAGCAAAAGTGGTGGCCGCGACCAGCCAGATCATCACGTCAAGCAAGACAGGCGCGCTGAAGCCGAAACCTGCCAATAGCAGGACCAAGGCAGCCAGCAGGATCTGCGCCGCCGTATTCGCCTTGGAAATGAAGATCGGTTTGATGCGCGGCGGCAGCCCAACCGCCCACAAGACCAGCACACCACCCACAATCAGCAAATCACGAAACACCACCAGAATCGCGAGCCAATCCGGCAGCACGCCAATCGCCGCGAGTGTCACATAGACCGAAACCAGCAGCGCCTTATCCGCGATGGGATCAAGCACCGCGCCAAGCTGGGACCGCGCATTCCAGGCGCGCGCAATCCAGCCATCCAGCGCGTCCGAGATGCCCGCGCCGATGAAAACCAGAAAGGCCAGATCAAGCCGGTGCTGCAACATCAGCCAGATTGCCGCCGGCACGGCGCAAAGCCTGGCCAGCGTGATCAGATTGGGCAGGGTGAAAAGCCCTGCCCCCGCCACATTCAGCGGAGCATTCGGCAGGCGGCGAAGGTCAGGACCGTCCGGCAAGGCCAAGCCGCCATTGATCATTCTGCGCGCCCGTCCCGCGCGTCAGCTGCAGCCCATGCTGGCCGAAGGTTTCGGGCGCCATGCCAATCGGCACGCGCAGCCCGATATTCAGATGTGCGCGGTCTATGGTGATCGCCATGACATCAAGCCTGGCACCAGCGGCCACAAGGCGCCGGCGAATTTCCAGCCATTCATTGAGCGTCGCGTAACGCGCCGTTGCTTCCAATGATGCCGTGATGGGTGTGGCCGGTGTCATGCTGATCGGCGATTCGCTTGCCGTGCCGGAAGGCAGGGTTGCGGCGCGCACCTCCGCGCCCTCGGCAAAGCTTTGCACGGCATCGGCATCGAATTGGATCGTCAGCCGCCCGCTATAGCGTTGCGGTCCGGTGGTTTCCTGCTCAATCACAATGGAACGCACCATGCGATCAAGCTCGGCATCGGTGGGCCTGCGCGGCGCATTCACCATGCCCTGAATGCGATCCCAGGCGGCGCGGCGCCCGGCGGCGAAGGCGCGTTCCTGCGCCACCACGCCGTTTTCCGCGGTCGCTTCCGCCGCCACGCCACGCTGCGTCAGCGCGCCCATATCGCTGAATTGCGCCAGGGCAGGCAGCGCAAAAAGGCTCAGCCAGAAGCTTGCGCAAGCCGCCGCCACATGTTTCCTTCCGGCAATTCCCCAGGCGTGGCGTTTTGTCATCAAAGCCTTTCCTTCGCGTTTTCCCACGCTATAGCACGCGGACAGTGTATCAAATCGGAGGTCGCCCTGACCAGTTCCAATCCCCAAAGCCTCACCTACCGCGATGCGGGCGTGGATATCGAGGCCGGCGACGCCCTGGTTGAAGCCATCAAGCCGCTCGCGCGTGCCACAAACCGGACAGGCGTCATGGGTGGCCTCGGCGGATTCGGCGCCTTGTTTGACCCGAAGGCGGCGGGGTTTTCGGACCCGGTGCTGGTCTCCTCCACCGATGGCGTCGGCACCAAGCTCCGCGTGGCGATCGAAGCGGGCATTCACGACACGGTCGGCATTGATCTGGTGGCGATGTGCGTGAATGACCTCGTGGTGCAGGGCGCTGAGCCGCTGTTTTTCCTGGATTATTTCGCGACCGGGAAGCTCCGGCTGGATCAGGCGCGGGCGGTGATTGCAGGGATTGCGGAAGGCTGCCGCCAGGCAGGCTGCGCCCTGGTGGGCGGCGAAACCGCTGAGATGCCCGGGATGTATGCGGCGGATGATTATGATCTGGCCGGGTTTTCCGTGGGCGCTGCCGAACGAGGCCGCCTGCTGCCGACCGGTGTCACGGCGGGCGATGTCCTGATCGGCCTTGGGTCATCGGGCGTGCACTCCAACGGGTTTTCCCTGGTGCGGCGGATCCTGGCGGCGCGCAGCCTGACGCTTTCTGATCCCGCGCCCTTCGCCCCCGGCCAGAAACTCGGTCAGGCGCTGCTGGCGCCCACGCGCATTTATGTGAAGCCGCTGCTTGCCTTGCATCGCGCGGGCCTGCTGCGTGCGGCGGCGCATATCACCGGCGGCGGCCTGCCCGGCAATCTGCCGCGCGTCCTGCCGGCGGGGGTGACGGCAGTACTGGAAGCCGGAAGCTGGCCCGTGCCGCCGGTTTTCGCCTTTTTGGCCGAGGCCGGGAATGTCAGCGCCGATGAAATGCTTCGCGTCTTCAATTGCGGGCTTGGCATGGTGCTGGCGGTGCCTGCTGCCGGGGCCGAAGCCGCGACGCGCATGCTGACCGAAGCCGGTGAGGCGCCCTTCCGTATTGGCCATCTGGAAGCCTCCTCCGGACCCGCCGGCATTCATATCCAGAACCTGCCCCAGGCCTGGCCGCGCGCATGAAGCGGAAGCGGCTCGCCCTGCTGATCTCCGGGCGCGGGTCCAATATGGCGGCGATTCTGGCGGCGGCGGGGCCGGATTACCCGGCGGAACCCGTGCTGGTGCTGTCCAACCGCGCCGATGCGGCGGGGCTTGAGGTTGCCAAGGCGCGCGGGGTTCCCACCGCTATCGTGGAAAGCCGCGCCTTCAAGGGCGACCGCGCGGGCTTTGAAGCCGCCATGGAGGCGGAATTGGCCCGGCATGGCGTTGAAATCATAGCCCTGGCCGGCTTCATGCGCGTGCTGACGCCCGATTTCGTGCGCCGCTGGGAAGGACGGCTGATCAATATCCACCCATCCCTGCTGCCGGCCTTTCCGGGGCTGGATACCCATGCGCGCGCCCTGGCCGCGGGCGTCAGGCTACACGGCTGCACCGTGCATCTGGTGACGGCGGGGGTGGATGAGGGACCCATCATCGCCCAGGCCGCCGTGCCTGTTTTGCCCGATGATACGGAAGCAAGCCTGGCCGCGCGGGTATTGGCGGCGGAGCATAAGCTCTACCCCGCCGCGCTTTCCTGGCTGGCGGCGGGGCGCTTGCGGCTGGAAGCGGGGCGCGCCGTGATCACGGGGGCGGAATCTGCGCCCGATTCCCTGCTGAACCCCTTGCCCCGCGCGGCATTGCTTTCTACACACTGATCCAAGCGCCAAGATTTGGGGAAAGCCATGGCTGAGAAAGAACATTATGATTTCGTCGAAGTGACCTCCGCCGATATTCTCGCGGATCGCCGTGGCGGGTGGGAAGATTTCACGCGCTTTGTCACCTGGTCCACCGGCGCCATCATTGTGGTGCTGGTGCTGATGGCGATTTTCCTGGTCTGACGCCGGGCGGATAGCGTCGCGGCAAAGGGGCGGCTCGGGCCGCCCTTTTTCTTGTCTCTAACCTTGGGCCATCAGCCGCGCTGTCTCGGCCTCAATCTGCGTCTCCAGCGTTTCCATCAAGGGCTTGCGGGTAAGCCCCGCCGGCAGGGCGGGCAGGATTGAGATGGAAATGACCCCCGGCGTCTTGTGAAAGGCCCGCCTTCCCCAATGTCGCCCGCTATTGGTCGCCACCGGATAGCAGGGCACGCCGCTACCCATGACCAGCGCGGCTACGCCCGGCTGATAGGCTACCCTTTCGCCGGGTGCTGAACGCGTGCCTTCCGGAAAAATCACCAAGGGCCGGCCTTCATCCAGCACGCGCTTGGCATCGCGCACCATGGCGCGCAGCGCCGTGCCCCCGCCATCGCGATCCACCGCCACCGCCCCGCTATGGCGCGCCACGCGCCCCCAAAAGGGCAGGTTCAGCAATTCGCGCTTCAGCACGTAATTTGGGTGCTCAAGCAGCGCGAGCCAGACGAAAGTGTCAAAGGCGGATTGGTGTTTGGAGGCGATGATCGCCGCCCCCGGCGCGATGTTTTCCAAGCCGGTCACTTCCAAGCGAATGCCGCAAACGACGCGCAGCAGCCAGATGATGAAGCGCGCCCAAAGCTGGATGAAGCGGCGGATGAAGCGCGGATGGAAGGGCAGCAACACCATCGCGACAATGGCGCCAAGGGCCGTGATGGTCATGAAAAGCGCATTGAAGATGAAGGAACGCAGCCAGATCATATTCGCCTTCCACCGAATATCGCCGAAAGCCCAAGCTCGGCGCCCAGGAACTTCATGTATTCGCCAAGCAGCAACCCCCAATTGCGCGGTTGCCAAAAGGCGCCCTCCGCACGCAGGCGGGCCGGCGTCACGGGATGCGCCTGCACACGCAAGCCCGGCATGGTGCGGCGCAATTCCGTGCGCGCGCGCGGCATGTGATAGCCCGCCGTCACCAGGGTGATCGTTTTTGTGCCGCGCAGGCTTGCCCAGGCAGCGATTTCCACCGCATTGCCGCGGGTGGACGCCGCGGCATGGCCAAGCTCCACCCGGCCTTGCAGCTTCGCGGGATCAAGCCCCGCTCCGCGCGCCAGATCGGCAAGTCGCGATTCGGGATGCACGCCGGAGACAAAAAGCCGCGGCGCCAAGCCTTCATCAAGCAGGCGAAAGCCGGTCTCCACACGCTCTGTCCCCCCGGTCAGCACCACAATCGCATCGGTGGCGCTGGCATCCGCGGCACCCGCCTGCACGGCGCGCAGGAACCAGATGAAGCCACCCATCCACAAGAGCAGCAGCCCCAAAGCCAGGAACACAAGCCGCCGCAGCTTCATGGCAGGCGCCGCAACCACAATAGAATGCTCGCTATTGTCGCGGCCCAGGCAATCAGCGCGGCCGAGAGCGGGATGGCGGCAAGGCCCAAAAGCGGCAGGTCCTGCGTGGCAATCTCGGGCAGCATGGGCCCGGCAAGCTGCAACAGCGCCCAAACCACGCCTGCCGCCAAGCCCACCCCCAGAATCGCCCCCAGCAGGGCAAGCCAGGCGGTGCGGCGCGCGAAACGCCCGGCGATATCGCGATCCGCCGCGCCCAGCATATGCAGCACCATTACGGAATCCCGCCGCGCCGCGATGCCCGCGCGCACCGCCAGCACCACCACGGAAGCCCCGACAACCGCGACCAGCAGCACCACCATCAAGGCGGCCGCGGAAAGCGCCCGCGCCACCGCGGCCAGCCGCGCGACAAAAACGCCATGCGCTTCCGTCACGGCACCCGGCACGGCTTCCGCCACCCGATCGCCAATCAGCACCGGGTCGGCCGCCAAATCGGCCAGGCGCAATTCAATCACGCCGGGCAGCGGCAAACCCGCGACATCCCCCAGCCAAGGGCGCAGCAATTCCGCCATCCGGCCCGGGTCCACCGCCTGTGCTTCGCGCACCGCCGGTAGGGCGCGCAACGCCCCAAGCGCCGCTTCCATGCGCGCCGGCGTCGGGTTCGGGATTTGCACCGTGACGGCCGCATTGGCGCCTTGCTGCCAGCGCTTGGCCAATTGGCTGACAGCCTCATGCCCGGCCAGCGCACAGGTGGCGAATAGCGCCATGGCGGCAATCAGCGCCACCAGCAGCCGATCCGCCAGCGCGCCGCGCAGGCCAATCGGGTCCCCCCTGCCGCCTGCGTCACGGCGCATCAATGACGCGGCCTTCTGACAGGGTGATCACACGGGCCGGGTGGCGCGCGGGCAAATCCTCGGAATGCGTTGCGACCACAATCGCGGTGCCAAGCCGGTTCATTTCCACAAACAGCGCAATCAGGCGGCGGGCTTCAAACACATCCAGCTCCGAGGTCGGTTCATCGGCGATCAGCAAGGCAGGGCGCGTGATGATGGCGCGCGCGATGGCGATGCGCTGCTGTTCGCCGCCGGAAAGCTCAGCCGGCGCACGCCCTGTCTTTGCCGTAAGGCCGAGCCAATCAAGGATTTCATTGACATCCTGCCTGACCGTCGCCTCGGACCGACCAGCGAGGCGCAGCGGCAGCGCCACATTATCCCAGGCGGATAAATGCGGCAGCAGGCGAAATTCCTGATGTACCACACCGATCTTGCGCCGAAGGGGCGGGAGTGCGGCGCGTTCCGCCTGCCCGATATCGGTCCCCAGCACCGAAACCACGCCTCTTGAGGGGCGAATGGCGGCCTGCATCAGCCTGAGGATGGAACTTTTCCCCGCCCCCGAAGGCCCAAGCAACCAGGTAAAGCTGCCCTCACCCAGGGCGAAGGAGATATCGCGCAAGGCCTCCTGCCCCGGGTCGCCCTGGGGTGTTGGATAGGCCAGCCCGACGCGCCCGAATCTCACCATGTGGCTTGTTTCGCATGGCAGGGGCTTTGGGCTCAATCTTTCGCTTGCCGAGAAGCCTTCCGTGACGGAAAATGGGCGCATGTTGATCGAATGTCCGAATTGCGCTGCCGGGTATCAGGTGCCCCCGCGTCTGTTGCGCGACCGCTCGCGCCCGCTGCGCTGCGGCCAATGCGAGGCGGTTTTCCCAATCCCGGAACCGCCCGCGCCTGAGCCTTTAGCCTTTCGCGCGCCGGAACCGCCGGCGCCTGAGATGGAAGAACCGCGCCCAGCGCCGGCCCCCGCGCCGCTGGCCGAGGAATCGCGAACCGAGCCTATGGCGCCGCCGGATCCCCCGGCCGAGGCGGCGCAAGGGGCATCATCCCGCGGGCTGCGTGTCGCCTGGGCCGCTTCCATTGCGCTGCTGATTGGCGGCGGGCTTGCCGCCATTATTCAGCGCGATGTGGTGATGGAAGCCTGGCCGCCGGCGGCGCGGTTATTTGCCGCGCTGGGCCTGGGGTAAGGCTGGCGCGTGCCTTCCCAAATGGGGCGTCAATATGCGTGAGCGTCTTGGCGCCAACAGGAATGATGGCATCGCCACCTGAAGGGTGATGGGCGCCGGCACCGCGCGTGGCATGCTTTGTGTCTTTTTCAGCAAAAATCAGCCCGATCACCGCCCCGGGCGGCATGATTCCCCGCAGCGCCGAAAAGCCGGTCATTGCCGGCGCGCCGCGCAACTGATTCCGCCCATCAAGCCGCGCAACATCAAAACCCATGCGGAGCGCTGCGCGGTCGGCCCATGCTTCGGCCAGTCCCATTTGTCAGGTTGTGACCGCGCCTGGACATGAAGCGGCAGGGGCCGCCGGCAAAAGCGGGCGGGTTCATCAATATGTGACAGATCGGCGCCGCTCTGTAGCAAAGATCATAGAGTTCTTGCCCAGCCTGTGCTCAAGATCCCCTCGCGAGTGTGGACCCACCGATTTTGGGTGACGTCTTTTGGCCGCGGGAGGTGTCGTGATGCGTATATTGCAACAGCAGGAAGGCGAGGCATCCGTTACCGGACGCCCCAATTTTCACTTTTTTCCGCAAAGCCGTTCATTGCGGATTTCCATCCTTGGCGAGCAACGAGCCCTTGTCGCGGATTTGGGTTCCTATCTTGAACAGCACCACCTGGCAGTTAGCCATTGTGCCACGTTTGGCGAATTGCTTTCAGGTCTTGAAGCACAGGAATATTCATTGCGGCCCGATATTGTGATCCTGCAGGTCGGGAACATGCTGAACGGCGCGCTGGGCTATCTGCACCAGATACGCGGGCGGTCTGATGTGTTCTGCATCGTGCTTGGCATGGATAATGATGAGGCAGCCAGGGTGGCGCTGCTTGAAGCGGGCTGCGATGCATGCATGGTGATCCCAACGACCCCAAGGGAAATCCTGGCGCGTATTCGCGCGGCGCTGCGCCGCGGGCTTCCTGATTCGCGTTTGGGACGTTCCCCACAACCGGAGACGCAAACTCACCCATCAGCATCCGGCGTGGCTTCGCGCTTGGTCGAATTGGGGCTTGGCTGGAAGCTGTGCCTGGCGCGTCGTGAGATCTATCGCCCGGATGGTACAAGCTGCTCGGCAACCACGGCAGAATTTGACCTGCTCGCCTGCCTTGCAAGCCAGCCCGGTGTGCCTGTCAGCCGCGAGCAGATATCGCAGGCAGTCTATCGGCGCAGTCATCGCACCGAGGATCGATCGGTGGATAATCTGGTTGTACGGCTTCGCCGCAAGCTTGAATTGGATCCGAGACAACCAGAAGTGCTGCGATCCATCCGCCTGATCGGCTATATGTTCGTGGGCTTTCAGGCCGCCCCGCATGCCAGTGAGCCGAGACTTAGCCCCCCGCACACCAGAAAAGATCTTGGACATATGGCCAATTTGGTTCATGCGGAGGGGGCTAGGTTTCAGATGACAGCACCCGGTCTCTGACGCTTACAAGCTTCGCTGGGTACGCGCGTCTGTCTGATCCATTTTGCCGCGCTGTATCGCTTGCCCCATTCCTGAGGATAGGGGTTGGGTTGTCTGCCTGAAGGTCTGTGCGCTCCACTCAGGCAGCGTCAAGCGCTCGACAAAAACCAGGAACAGATGGGCGTCACCCTATGGTTGGAAGGGTGGGCAGAGGCATCGGCATTCTCGCGCAGATCAGCCTCGGCGGAAGGAGTTGCAGCTTTTGGCCGCGCGTTCCATTTCCTGCGATCACCGATGAATAATGCCGCTCGACGTGGTGCGAGACTTATGCGCCGCCGGAACACAGGAACTCTTTTCAGACTCTTGCCAAGATTTTCAAATGGTGGCTAGCCTGATCATCCAGGCGTGATCATCACGCAAGATTTTGCCCAATTCGAATGAGTGGGGATGCAGCCAAGCCCCGGCAGGGCAGTGAGACGGCGCAAAGCCACCAAATGGCCCTGAGAGGATCCTTTCAGTGCCGCATTATTCTGGAGGAGACCAGGCCATATGAATGCCATCAAGCAAACCATCAAATCAGGCAAAACCGCCATTGGCACGACAGCGGGGCCGAATATTGATGTCTCGGTGCTGGCTGATGCCGGCTTTGACTTCATCCTGTTCGACACGCAGCACTCGCCTTATGAGATCAAGCAGATGGCGCCTTCCATCCAGGCGATGCGCGGCAAGAAGGCCGCCCCCTTGGTGCGCGTTGCCGCCAATCAGGCGGATCAGATCTGCTTCGCCCTGGATGCCGGTGCGCGTGGCATCATCGCCCCCATGATCAATACGCGCGCCGAGGCTGAGGCCATGGTGCGGTCCTGCCGCTACTACCCAGAGGGCAATCGCAGCAATGCGGGCGTGCGCGGTGAATGGGGCGAATTCCCGAAATACCGCGACTATATGGATACGGTGAACAAGGAATTGGTCATTGTGCCCATGATCGAAACCAGGCAGGCACTGGAGAATCTGGATGCCATCGCATCCGTCCCCGGTGTGGATGTGCTGCTGATCGGGCCTTCCGATCTTTCCATTGAATTGGATGTACCGCTGGATTACGCCTGCGATACCTATCAGCGCGCGCTGGACAAGATTGCCGCAGCCGCCGCCAAGCATGGCATTGCGGCCGGCATGTATTTCATCCCGCCCGGCATGGAGCCGAATTTCTTCGTGGATAAGGGCTTCAAATTCTTCACCATGCCCTGGGGGCCTTGGGCCACCACCGGCATTCAGAACGCCATCGCCGGGATCAAGCGCTGAGCATGTTTTTGCGTAACGCCTGATCCGTTTTGCAGGTCCGGCGTTACGCGATCTTCAAATCACTCGCCAAATGGAACAGGCAATCCCCGCGCTTGGTGCGCGCGGGGATGCGCTGGCACATGACG
Organism: Roseomonas sp.; assembly: GCA_020249865.1. Taxonomy (GTDB): domain Bacteria; phylum Pseudomonadota; class Alphaproteobacteria; order Acetobacterales; family Acetobacteraceae; genus Neoroseomonas. The sequence goes on from JADCEV010000057.1 coordinate 57,353, forward strand.
ATGCCCGCGGCCTTGAAGGTGATTTCCACCGGCGGCAGCCAGGGCGTTTCGGTGAAATGAATGCGCGCGGCGGGCGTGCCGATGGCAACGGTATCGCCGAGTTGGACCAGCGGTTCAAACACGCCATTTTCAGGCGCATAGACGTAGTAATCTTGCCCACGCACATCCAAAAACCGGGTCGGGGAGGGTGGTTCGACCCAGTCAGACTTCGGCAGAATGCCAAGATGCACGAGCACATTGCGCACGCCGCGTTCGGCAATCGCAAGTCCGGCCGGATTGACCGTGCCACAGCCGCCTAATTCGCTGCCAAGCGCAATCTTGCCGCGCCGTTCGGCGCCGCTGCCGAGCGTTTGATTGCCGCCCTGGCCTTGCGCGCCGCCCTGGATATAGGTGAAGGGCGCACCAAAGGCGCGGAGCGCGGCCAATTGCTTCTGAAACAGCGCGGGATCATTGGATTGCGTTGCCAAGGCGCAGGGCACGTAATTCAGCGATGATCCACCCGAATGCAAATCCATCACAAAATCCGCGAGCGGAATCAATTCGCTGTCAATGTAATGCGCGATTTGCCGCGTGACCGTGCCATCCGGATCACCCGGAAAAATGCGGTTCAGGTTCAGATCGTCAATCGGTGAAACACGCCGCCCGGCAAGTGCCGCCGGGTAATTCGCCATGGTCAGGATGATCACACGCCCCTTGATGCGCGCAGGATCAAGCGACTTTGCCAGATTGGTCAGCGCCACCTGGCCTTCATACTCATCGCCATGATTGCCGGAGGTGAAAAGCGCCGTCGGCCCTTCGCCATTCTTCACTACCACGATTGGGATGGGCAGGAAGCCATAGGCGCTGTCATGGGTTGAATGGAACAGGCGGATGAAGCCTGTCTGCTTGCCGTCCTTGTTGAAATCAACTTCGGAAACAAGGCGCGATTTGCGCGGCGCGTCAGCCATGGCGTTTTCCCTATTCAGGCTTGGGTCATCAAATGGCAGGCCACCTGATGGCCGGCCTGGGTTTGCGTGAGGGGTGGTGCCACATCCTTGCAAATGGGCATCACATGCGGGCAGCGCGTATGGAAGCGGCAGCCGGAGGGCGGGTTGAGCGCACTTGGAATATCGCCGGCGATATTCTCCCGCTTGCCGCGCGATCGGCGTGACGGATGCGGCGCCGGTACAGCAGCAATCAGCGCGCGCGTATAAGGGTGCTGCGGATCATTATAGATCACGCGCTTCTCAGCCACTTCCACGATCTTGCCGAGATACATCACGGCCACCCGGTCTGAGATATGCCGCACCACCGATAGATCATGCGCGATGAACAGATAGGTCAGCCCCATATCGCGCTGCAAATCCTGCAAAAGATTGACGATTTGCGCCTGGACTGAAACATCAAGGGCGGAAACCGCCTCATCACACACAACAAAGCGCGGACGCAGGATCAGCGCGCGGGCGATGCCGATACGCTGACGTTGACCGCCGGAAAATTCATGCGGAAAGCGATCCAGCGCGCGGCGCGGCAGCCCAACGCGATCAAGCATTTCCGTGACCTGTTGGCGTCGCTCCACGCTGGATTTGGTGCCATGGATCACGAGCGGTTCGGCGATGATATCCTCGACCGCCATGCGCGGATTGAGCGCGCCGTAAGGGTCCTGGAAAATGATCTGCATGGAACGGCGAAATTCGCGCATCGCCGCACGACCAAGCCCGGTGATTTCCTGCCCCTGAAAGCGAATGCTGCCCGCGGTCGGGTCCAGCAGCCGGATCAGCAGCCGCCCAAGGGTGGATTTGCCGCAGCCTGATTCGCCAACCAGGCCGAGCGTCTCACCGGGCATGATGCTAAGCGCGACATCATCCACCGCGCGCAGCTTGCTCGGCCGGCCGCCACGAAAAATGCCGCCGCCGCCCACATCGAAATGCTTGGCGAGATTCGCAGCGCTGATCAGCGGTTCGGTCATGGCGCGGCCAATTCCTTGGCGCGGAGGCAGGCCGCCCAATGATCCGCTTCTTCCAGGATCAGCGGCGGCAGCGCCTCATTGCAAGAAGGCAGTGCATGGCGGCAACGTACACTATAGCGGCAACCAGGCGGGCGGCGCGCAGTATCGGGCAGGGTGCCGGGAATGGCAATCAGCCGCGCGCGATCTTCGGTGATGGAGGGCACGCATTCCAGCAAGCCGCGCGTATAGGGATGCACCGGGTGGTCGAAGATGCGCGTGACGGGCGCTTCTTCAATGACGCGCCCGGCATACATCACCAGCACGCGATCGGCGGTTTCCGCAATCACGCCCATGTTGTGCGTGATGATCATGATCGCCATGCGGAATTCATCGCGCAAATCCATCAGCAGATCGAGGATTTGCGCCTGAATGGTCACATCCAGCGCCGTGGTGGGTTCATCGGCAATCAGGAGTTTTGGGTTGCAGGCAAGCGCAATCGCGATCATCACGCGCTGGCGCTGCCCGCCTGACATCTGATGCGGGTAATCATCCAAGCGGCGCGCGGCTGAGGGAATGCCGACCTTGTCCAGCATATCAATCGCGCGTTTGCGCAAGGTGGCAGCGGGCAGGTTTTCATGCGCCTTGATGGTTTCCATGATCTGATCGCCGATGGAAAACACCGGGTTCAGCGATGTCATGGGTTCCTGGAAAATCATTGCAATCCCAGGGCCGCGGATGCGCTGCATCTCTCGTGATGATAGCTTCGTCAGCTCCTGCCCCTGGAATTTCACGCTGCCGGCTGCGATGCGCGCGGGTGGGCGTGGCAGCAGCCCCATGATGGTGAGCGCCGTGACACTTTTGCCGCTGCCGCTTTCGCCGACAATGCCCAGGATCTCGCCTTCCTTCAGCGAGAAGGAAGCATCCTCAATCGCGGTGATTTCGCCGCGCCCGGTCATGAAGGCCGTGGTCAGCCCCTGCACATCAAGCAAATTCACTGTTGAATCCTGAGCCTGGGGTCAAGAACATCGCGCAGGCCATCGCCCAGAAAATTCAGGCCCATCACCGTGATCATCAGCGCAATGCCGGGGATGGTGATGATCCAGGGCGCTTCGCGCATGAAATCGCGCCCCTCCGCCATGATATTGCCCCAGGTCGGCGTGGGCGGCACGGCGCCAACGCCAAGGAAGGAAAGCGTGGCTTCTGACAGTACGGCAAAGGCGAAAAGGAAGGAAAGCTGCACAATCACCGGCGCCATGGCATTGGGCAGGATATGGCGCGTCAGAATGCGCCAATGCCCCGCACCGGCAGCGACCGCCGCTTGGACGAATTCCATCTCTCGCAGCACAATCACGGAAGACCGGACAATGCGTGCCGTGCGTGGAATATAGACAATCCCCAAAGCCAGAATGACATTGAAGGTGGATGGGCCGAGCACGGAAGTCACCGCGATGGCCAGCAGAATGGCCGGGAAGGCCATCAGCGCATCATTGATTCGCATCAGCAGATTATCAATCCGCCGGAAATAGCCGGCAGCGGCGCCGATCAGAATGCCGAACACTGCATTCAGCGCCACCACGGAAGCGCCAATCAGCATGGAAAGCTGCGCCCCCCAGACCACGCGGGACCATAGGCTGCGCCCAAAGCTATCCGTGCCGAAAACCCAGCCCTCACCAGGTGGCTTGAACTTGTTGCGCATGGAAAGCCGGTTGGGATCAACATCGGTAATCCAGGGCGCCAAAATGGCAATACTGGCAATGATCAGGAACAGGAAAAGCCCGGTCATGAACAAACGATGGCGCAGCAGGCGCTTCATGGTCGCGCGCGCCGGATGTTCGCGCTTCAGCGCAATGCCTTCGGCATCCAGCGCGGCGGCCTCACTCATAGCGCACCCGGGGATCAATCAGGGCATAGAGGATGTCAACCAGGATATTCACCACCACCAGGAATGTCGTCACCAGCAAAAGCCCGCCCTGCACCATGGGGTAATCGCGGCTCAGCACCGCTTGCGTCAGCAATTGCCCCATGCCGGGCAGCGAAAACAGTGCCTCTGTCACCACCGCGCCTGACAGCAAAAGGGAGATGATGATACCCACCACCGTCACAATCGGGATCAGCGCATTGGCCAGGGCGTGCTTCAGGATCACCTGGCGCTCCGGCAGCCCCTTGGCGCGGGCGGTGCGCACATAATCCTGCCGCAGCACCTCCAGCATGCCGGAACGCGTGATGCGCGCCAGCAAGCCCGCCTGCAACAGCGCGAGCGATATTGCCGGCATGGTGGTACTGCGGAGCCAGCCGATTGGGTCTTGTGAGAAAGGCACATAACCGCCACTCGGCAACCAACCGAGCTGCACGGCAAAGAAAATGATCATCAGCAGGCCAAGAAAGAAATTCGGGATGGAAATGCCGAGCATGGCGATCATCATCGCCACCTGATCCACCCAGGTATTCTGGCGCAAGGCCGCGATAATGCCACTCGCCACGCCAAGCAGCAGCGTCAGCACCAGGGCGTAGAGCGAAAGCCCAATCGTCACCGGCAGGCGTTCCATGGTGGCGGCCAGCACGCCCTTGCCAAGCAGCAGTGATTTGCCGAAATCGCCTTGCAAAAGCCCCTGATAGTAATGCAGCAATTGCATCAACAATGGTTCATCCAGCCCAAGGTCGCGGCGCAATTGTTCAATCTGCGCCGGCGTTGCCGATGGCCCGGCGATGGATGCCGCCGGGTCACCCGGGATCAGCCGCATCAGCCCAAAGCTGATGAGGCTGACGATGAATAGAACCGGAACGGCGCTGAGCAGCCGGCGGAGCGCGACCAGGAACAAGACTAGCCGCGCCCCCTAACGCAGATTCTCAACGTTCAAGCCATACATTGGAAAAGCGCGGAATGCGGAAGGGCACGAAGCCCTTCACATTGGCGCGCGATGCCTGAACCTTGGTGAGTGACCCGAAGGGATAGGCATAGGCACGTTCTAGCACCAGGCGCTGCATGCGCACAAAGGCCGCTTGCCGGGCGGCGGGGTCACGCTGGATGTTCATGTCATTCCAGGCGGCCAGCACTTCCGGATCATCCTTGTCATCCCGCGGGCGATAGGCCGCATTGGGGGAAACCAGGAATTGCATCGTGGCCAGCGCGCCAAGGGCGGGCTTTGTGCCCCAGCCGGAATGGAAGAAATGCCATTCGGTGGAATTCAGCCTTTGGGACATTTGCACCGATGTCGGCCAATCCACCACGCGCAGTGACGCATTGATGCCAATGGCCTTCAATTGCTGTTCCATCACCAGCGCCGCGTTATACATCGGCGTCAGGTCGCGATTGGTCAGGATGACAATCGGTTCGTTGCGATAGCCCGATTCACGCAACAATGTCCGCGCCAATTGCTGATTATTGATGTTGTAGGTTTCCTTGCCGGCATCCGTATAGCTTGGCTGATTCGGGTATTGGAACCCGACATTGAGCCGGAAGTTATTGTCCGAAGCCGCATCCATAATGTCTTCCATATTGAGCGCGGCCTGCACCGCGCGGCGGAAGGCAAGATTATTGGTGGGCGCGATGGAGGTATTGGGCAGCGCAATCTGAATCCACCAATTCTGCAAGGGCAGGATGGTGATGGCCGGATTGCGCCGCAGCGCTTCCACCGAACGTGTCGGCACATCTTCCACCACATGCAGTGCGCCGGTTTCCAAGCCGGCCACGCGGGCGCTGGCCTCGGTCACGATGCGGAAGGTCACGGTATCAAGGCAGGCCACGCGATAGCCGCCAAAGCCGGTGCGCTGTTGATAGGCCGTATTGGGCCGATAGCCATCAAAGCGGCCAAGCCTGGCATGGCTGCCGGGCACAAATTCCAGCAGGCGGAAAGGCCCGGTGCCCACGGGGCGCAGCTGTTGGCGTTCATCATCCTTATGCTCGGATGGGATGATGACAATGGGGACCGAGAAGGAAGACAGCGCTTCAATGAAGGTTGGCTGCACCTGCTTCATGCGAATGATGAAGGTGTGCGGATCGGGCGTTTCCCAGCCTGCCACATTATCCAAGGTGCTGCGTTGCAGGCCGATACGATTGTACCGCTCAAAGGAAGCGGCGACATCGGCCGAGGTCATCGGCTTGCCATTATGGAAGGTAATGCCCTGGCGCAGCCGGAAGGTATAGGTCATGCCATCAGGCGATTCCTGCATGGATTCGGCCAGTTCCGGGATGGGCGTGTTATTCTCATCGCGCGTGACCAGCGTTTCATAGATATTCATCGCGATATTGCGCGTGGAAATGGTGCTGGATGTCATCTGGTCCAGCGAATTCACATTGGCTTCCTGGCCAAAGACCAGATCGCCGCCGCGTGTGGGGCAGGTGAATGGGTTGGCCAGCAAAGGCGCCGCCGATAGCGCCATGGCAGCGGCAACAAGACCCGTGCTCAAACTCAGGCGTTTCATCCATGCTCTCCCGTTATTGATGGCGCGTTAGCTTCATGCGCGCGCCCCGCGGCGTCAACCATTATCGGCAAGCCCGGCGAAGCGGCGCACAACATTTTCCGTCAGCCGACTGATCGGCCCTTCAAACCCCTGGCGCCAGAGGCTCCCGCAATAGGTAATGGAACCAACCGCGAACACCGCTCCGCCGCCCGGTGTTTCGAAATAAATGATCTCACCGCGTTTCAGCGCCTGCGCCTTTTCGCCATTCACCGTATTGACGTGGGAGAGCAATTCTTCCGGCACCGCGACAAAGGAAGCGGGTGGGTCTTCGGAAACGGCCAGAATCGCCGTGCCATCCGGCGTGCCAAGGGCCGGGTCTGCGCGGTCCAATTCAAAGCCGGCTGCCCCGCCGCCCGAAAGCCCGTAATCGCCGATGGTCTCGCCTTCCACGCCTTCAAACATCCAAGCGTGGCGTGCCTCGCGTGCCGGAGGCAGCAGGCGGTAATAGGTGCCTTCAAACAAGCCCTGGCCGGAAAAGCCCACACCCGCCAATTGCTGCGGTGGCCGGCGATTGCGCCGCCATAGCCCGCCATAGGCGCCATCGGTCTGGTGATAATACTCGCCGGGCTCGGCGGCCCAGGCGCGAATGCCGCCCTCTGCCCGGCGCAATTCGAAGATGCTTGGCATATCGGCAGGCTGCGCGATGCGCCAATAAAAGCCATTGCCGCCCAGATACATCATGCGCCCGCCGCTGCGCGTATAAGTGTAAAGCGCATCCAGCGTTTGCGGCGTGTGATATTCCGGGTGCGATCCGGTCATCACCGCCTTGTAATTGGCGAGCAGCGCGGCGCCTTCTGCGTGCAGATCATGATCGGTGATGACATCAAATGGCAGGCCGCGCGCTTCCAGCCACGCCAGGATATGCGTATCGGCGGGGTAATGCCTCAGCCCTGATCCCTTCGCGTCATTGAAGGTGAGGAAGCCCGGCCGCATGGTCATGATCGGGCGCAGCCGCGATGAAAAGGCGATGCCGCTATTATCCGGATGGCGGTTATAGGTTGAGCGCCCATAGATCGGGAAATCATCCGGATTATGCGGATAAGCACCCCAAGCCGCGACGCGTGCGCGATAGGCCGCATCCGCATTGCCGCGGGAATGATTGGCATAAGCCTGATAGGTGAAAGTGGATGCGAGGAAAGCAATCGGCGCGGTCGCCGTGCCGCGCGGGGGCAGCACATAGAAGGGGATGTGATCCTCACCTTCTGCACAAGTAATGTGGAAGGCGTAAGCGCCGGAGCGTAAATCTGCCGGAACGGTAAAACTGAAATCATCCGCCCAGCCGCAATCGCTAAGATCATCGGCATGGAAATGAATGGCGGCGTAATCGCCAGGGGCGTGGCGCCAGCACATTTCCCCACCTGACCATCGCGCACCCACCACGGCGCGGGTTGGCACATTCACCAGATCGCCATGGCAGGCTTGCGGGCCGATATCCTCCACGCGCTGGGTTGCGATGCCGCGTGCAAAATCCCATCCGGCGAGAAGCCCCGGTATGGCAGCGGAAAGGGCTTCATCGGGGCGCGGCCATTCGGTGCGAAAGCCGGCGAGGATCGCGGGGTCTTCGATCTTGCCGGTCAAATGCGCGGTCGGCGCGGCGGCATTTTCGGCGGCAATCATCACCACGCCCGCGCCATCGGGCAGCGCCAGACCGCTTGCCGAGATTTCCCGCGTACTGGCGGGGCTGGCATCTTCAATGCATTGCGCGCCGAGCAGAATGCGCCCCGTGGCGGGATCGGCACTCAGCCACAGCCGATGCCAGCGGCGCAGCACCAAGGGCGCGCCCAGGCCAAACTGCCGCTCCCCGCCCGGCCAAGTGACCCGCGCCATCGGCCCATGTGGCCCGACGGCCAGCGTCACGCGGGACCCTGCCTGTTCTTCGCTGATCACCGCGGCTTCGGCGCTGGGCTGCGCCTGGAACCAGACCAGCGCGGTCCAGGTGGTGGGTCCCGCCGCGCGCTTGGGTGCCTTGGGTATCAGCGCATAGGACCCAAGCCGGATTGGCTGATGGCGCCCCTGAAATTCGGCATCGAAGCGGGCAGAGAGGTCCTCAAACCGCAGCCCCGGCCCGGTCGGGTTGGGATCGCCCGAAATCACCCGGCGCAGCCTGGCCCGGTAGCGCCCGCCGCTTGGCACGCTGACCTTCACCGCCAGGCTTTCGCCAGGCCGCGCGGAAAAACGGTCCAGATAGCCGGTGATGGGTAATTCGGCGGGCTTGGCTTCGGCCATGGTGGTTTCCTTCCCCTTTTCCCGGATGCTCCGCGCCCCGCCTGCCGCCGTCAACACCCGCCCCAATGGTCAGGCATGCCCGATTTGTGCAAGGCTTGTCGCAGGGAACGGTTCAAGAGGGTCCAAATGGCCGCCATCATCGAAAAACTCAGCGATAGCCGGGCCGAGGCGCGCGAATGGGAACTCCGCTGCGATATGGCGGCGGTGTTTCGTATTGGCGCGCGGCTTGGTTGGAATGAGCATATCGGCAACCACAATAGCCTGATGTTGCCGGATGAGGCCGAGCCGCGTTTCCTGATCAATCCGCGCGGCTACTTGTTCCAGGAATTGAAGGCATCCGATCTGATTGTCTGTGACCTGGAAGGCCGCGTGCTGCGCGGCAGCGGGGAACTGCGCAAGGTTGCCTTCCATATCCATACGCGCATCCATCTGGCCAATCCGGCGGCGACGTGTGTGATCCATGTCCATCCCCGGCATTTGACCGCGCTTTCCATGGTGCAGGGCGCGGAGTTTGCGCTTTCGCATCACAATAACCTGCTGCTGAATGACCGCACGGTTTATGATGACGAAGGCGATCAGCCGGTGCATAGCAATGAGGAAGGCGATCGGATTGCACGCCTGATGGGCGATAAGACCATCATGCTGATGCGCGGCCATGGCGTGACCGTGGTGGGCCCGACCGTGCATGACGCTTTTGATGAATGCTACATGGCCGAACGCACCTGCATGTATCAGCTGACGGCGATGCAAACCGGCCTGCCCTTGCACAAGCTGCCGGATAACCTAAGGCGCAATCACACGGGGCCTTGGGGTGAAAAGCTTGATGCGCGGCTCCATCTGAATGCCTGGCGCCGCGTCTTGGACCGGGAAGAGCCTGATTACGCGCGCTGAAACATAACAACAACGGGAGCAAACCATGATCCAACGTCGCAGCCTTCTTGCCACGCCCCTTGCCCTTGGCCTGGCGAGCCCTGCCATCGCGCAAGCGCCCTGGCCCAATCGGCCGGTGCGCGTGATTGTCGGCTTTCCACCGGGCGGGTCGCTAGATGTCATGACACGCCTGGCCTGTGAGGTCTTGTCCCGCCGCTTCGGGCAGAATTTCATTGTGGAAACGCGTTCCGGCGCTTCCGGCAATATCGGCACGGAAGCCATCGCGCGGGCCACGCCAGATGGTTACACCATCGGCACGATCAGCATGCACAACATCGTGATCAATCCCATGCTGTTCAAAACCCTGCCCTATGATCCGGAAAAGGATTTCGCCTGGATCAGCGCCATGTGGGATTTGCCCAATGTGGTGGCGGTGCCGGCGCAGCATGTGCCCGCGCAAACCCTGCAGGAATTCATCACCTGGGCCAAGACGCGGCGCGGTGGCATCAGCTACGGGTCGTCAGGTGTGGGCACCACCATTCATCTTTCCGGCGCCTATCTGCTGGGCCGCGCGGGGATTGAGGCGACGCATGTCGCCTTCCGTGGTGCGGCGCAGACCATCCCGGCCATGCTTTCGGGTGATATCCAACTCGCCGTGGATAATCTTGCCAGCTATGTCGGTGTCATTCAGGAAGGGCGCATTCGCCCGCTTGCGGTGACCTTGCCGGAACGCTGGCCTGCCATGCCCAATGTGCCCACCATGGCGGAAGCGGGGATGGATAACTTCAATGTCAGCCCCTGGCATATGTGGGCCGGCCCGCGCGCCATGCCGCGTGAGATTGTGGACCGAATCTCGTCTGAAATTCGCGCGGCCTTCGCCGATCCTGAATTGCAGCAACGTGCCATCGGCATGGGCGCGCGGTTGACGGGTTCAACGCCGGAAGAACTGGCCGCGCGGTTGAGGCGCGAACAGCCGATCTGGGCGGAGATGGTGCGGATTTCCGGCGCGCAGCCGGAATAGGGAAGGGGGTCTTATCAGCCCCAAAACGCGTGACCCTTACCTGCGGGTCACGCGTGCAATGTCACGCCAGCCCCAAGGCCCAAAGCAGCACGCCCTTTTGTGCATGCAGGCGGTTTTCCGCCTCATCAAACACCACGCTTTGCGGGCCATCCATAACCTCATCGGTGATTTCCTCACCGCGATGCGCGGGCAGGCAATGCATCACAATCGCATCCGGTGCAGCGTGCTTCATTAGTGCAGCATTCAACTGATAGGGCGCCAGAAGATTATGCCGGCTTTCCGCGCGCCCATCACGCTCATCAGCCATGGAAACCCAGGTATCGGTCACCACGCAGCGCGCATCGCGCACCGCGGCGATGGGGTCATGGGTCAGCTCCACCTTGGCACCTTGCGCGCGCGCCCAGGCAATCAGCTCGGCAGGCGGCGCCAATTCCGGCGGTGTGGCCAGCCGCAGCGTAAAGCCAAAACGCGCCGCTGCCGGGATGAAGGATTGCGCGACGTTGTTGCCATCACCCGTCCAGGCCACCACCTGCCCGGCGATGGGACCGCGATGTTCCTCAAAGGTCATGACATCGGCCATCAATTGGCAGGGATGCGATACATCGGTCAGGCCATTGATCACCGGCACCGTCGCATGTTCCGCCAATTCACGGATCTTCTGCACATTATCGGTGCGCAGCATGATGGCATCCACATAGCGCGACAGCACTTTGGCGGTATCGGCGGGTGTCTCGCCTCGACCAAGCTGCATATCCTTGGATGACAGCACAATCACCTCACCGCCCAATTGGCGGATGCCAACTTCAAAGGAAACGCGGGTGCGGGTCGAGGGTTTTTCGAAAATCAGGGCAATGGATTTGCTTGCCAGTGGCTTGCCGGCAAGCTCACCGCGCTTGGCACGGCCGGCAAGGTCCAGCATCCGGCGCAACACCGCCGGTTCAAGATCCATCAATTCCAGAAAGTGGCGGGGCGGCGCGTCGCCGCCCCTCACTGATTTCAACATGGCACTCATTGCGCCGCGGCTTGGGTACCGGCTGGCGTCAGACGCTGGCAGGCGCGATCGAGCAGCGCCACCGCCTCATCCGCGTCGGCTTCCGTGATGATCAAGGGCGGCGCCAGACGCAGCACATTCATGCCCGCCGCGACCGTGAGCAAGCCTTCGGCCACGGCGGCATTCTGCATTTCGCCGTTGTTGACCTCGGGCCGCAGCTTCAGGCCAAGCAGCAGGCCAGCGCCGCGCACATCCTCAATCACTGTCGGATGATTGGCGGCGAGAGCGAGCAGGCGGCGCCACAAATGCCGCGCCACCTGATCCACACGCTCCA